>CAIRGO010000141.1 GCA_903878115.1 Akkermansiaceae bacterium
ATTATCAACGTTAAATCGTCATCGCGTGGAAACCACCGTCGATGATCAATTCGTGTCCATTGATGAATGAACCAGCCACAGGAGAAGCTAGCAGCAATGTGGCGGCGATCAATTCCTCGGCATTGCCGAAGCGTGATGCGGGTGTTTGCCGTAAGATGTCGAGCACACGTGATTCATCTAACACTTTTCTATTTTGTTCCGCAGGGAAAAATCCGGGAACAAGAGTATTCACACGGATGTCTTTATCGGCCCACTCACGAGCGAGATTTTTCGATAGATTGTGCACCGCTGCTTTGGAAGCAGAATAGGTAAATACGCGCGAAAGTGGGCTCAGTCCTGAAATCGATCCAAGGTTGATGATCGAAGCGGGTTGCGAGTTGTTGATGAAATACGAACCAAATACCTGACAGGCACGAAAAACCGCAGCGAGATTGGTGTCCATGATACGAGCGTATTCTTCCTCGGTGATGTTGAGAAACGGAGTGGGGGAGTTTGTGCCGGCACCATTGATCAAAACATCGACCTGGCCAGAACGTTCTAAGACTGTGTCTAACAAGTTTTGCAAGGAGTCGCGCGATGTCACATCTACGGGAACGAAATATCCTTTGCCACCATGAGATTCAATTTCGGCAAGACGTTTTTCGGCCTTTTCAGGGATGCGTCCACCGAGCACAACTTCTGCGCCAGCGCGAGCGAGGCCAACAGCCATGGTTCCGCAAAGTTCGCCCGTGCCACCAATGACAACGGCTACTTTTCCTGTGAGATCGAAGAGGGATTTGAGATATGTTCCAGTGTGCATAGTAATGGTAAAATGTGAGAGAAAAACTCTGATCGAATTAACGAAAAATGAAAAGGGTAAAGTGATGCATACTTGAGGCAAAAAAACCGCGTTTCCTTGAGAGAAACGCGGTTTGGTCGTTAAGATGTTAGGCTTACTTGCGAAGCGCTTCTTCACGAGCTTTCGCTTTGGCGATCACGTCGTCAGAGACGTTGCGTGGGCAAGCGAAGTAATGGCTGAATTCCATCGAGAACTGACCACGACCGGAAGTCATGGTGCGAAGGTCGCCGATGTAACCAAACATCGCGCTCAGTGGTGCTTCTGCTTTGATGCGAACACCCGTTGGCGATGTTTCTTGGCTCTTGATCATGCCGCGTCGGCGGTTGAGGTCGCCGATGACGTCACCCACGTGGTTTTCTGGCGTGAACACGTCGATTTTCATCACAGGCTCAAGGATTTGTGGTCCTGCTTTGAGCATGGTTTGACGATAGGCTGCTTTGGCAGCAATCTCAAACGCAAGTGCGGAGGAGTCAACTGCGTGGAAACCACCATCAACAAGAGTGACTTTGAAATCTAAGCAAGGATAGCCAGCCAATGGGCCTTTGTGGATGGAGGTTTTGAAGCCTTTTTCTACAGCGGGAATGTATTCTTTTGGCACGTTACCGCCAACCACTTTGGACTCAAAGATGAAGCCATCGCCTGGTTCGAGTGGTTCGATGATATAGCTAATTTTCGCGAACTGTCCTGAACCACCGGATTGTTTTTTGTGGGTGTATTCGTCTTCGATGCGTTTGGTAATTGTTTCGCGATAGGCAACCTGTGGGGCACCCACGATCACTTCTACTTTGTGCGTGCGCTTGAGAATGTCGATCTTGATGTCGAGGTGAAGTTCACCCATTCCTTTGAGAATAAGTTCGTTAGTCTCTTCGTCTGTCTCCACGCGGAAGGAAGGATCTTCCTGCACCATCTTGCCGATGGCGGTAGCGAGTTTCTCCGCATTGGCTTTGTCCTTGGCGGCCACGGCGATCGAGATCACTGGATCAGGGAATACCATCGGCTCCAGAGTCGCAGGTTTTTTCTCATCGCACAGAGTATGACCCGTTTGCACGTTTTTCATACCAACAATCGCGATGATATCACCCGCTTGGGCTGAATCGATCTCGGTGCGGTCATCGGCATGCATTTCCACCATGCGGCTGATGCGTTCGGTTTTACCAGTGAAGGTATTGAGAACGGTGTCGCCTTTTTTGATGGTGCCAGAATAAATACGGGTGAAAGTCAGCGCACCAAATTTATCATCCATGATCTTAAATGCCAGACCGCGGAATGGTTTGGTGGAGTCAACGATGGCAAATTCGCCAGTGGCGTTGCCTTCAAGATCGACTTCTGGTTGTGGCTTTACTTCCGTAGGGCAGGGGAGGTAATCGATTACTGCATCGAGCACATTTTGCACGCCTTTGTTTTTAAACGAAGAACCGCAATAGGTAGGGAAGAATGCAAGATTGATGGTTCCTTTACGAATGCACTTCTTGATTTCTTCAATTGTAGGTTCGGTGCCATCGAGGAAACGTTCCATGATGTCGTCGTCTTGCTCTACAGCGGTTTCGATGAGGTCAGCGCGGTATTGTTCTACTTTTTCCACCATGTCGTCAGGCACGGGACCTGTGACGAATTTCTCAGGCAGACCAGAGTCGTCCCAGATGTATGATTTTCTTTCGAGAAGATCAACAATGCCTTTGAAATTAACTTCTTCACCGATGGGAAGAACCATCACCAAAGCCTTAGCACCGAGGATCGTCTTTACTTGGTTAACCACGCGATAGTAGTCAGCACCAATGCGGTCCATTTTGTTTACATAAATGACACGAGCTACTTCGGAATCGTTTGCGTAGCGCCAGTTGGTTTCGGATTGTGGTTCTACACCGCCAGAGGCACAGAATACGCCGATGCCGCCATCGAGAACTTTCAGTGAACGGTAAACTTCGATCGTGAAGTCAACGTGTCCTGGGGTATCGATGATGTTAAAGCGATAGTCTCTCCAGAAGCAAGTAGTAGCAGCGGATTGAATGGTGATGCCGCGCTCTTGTTCTTGCACCATGAAGTCGGTGGTAGCTGCGCCGTCATGCACTTCGCCGATTTTGTGAATTTTTCCGGTGAGCTTAAGAATACGCTCGGTGGTGGTAGTTTTACCGGCGTCCACGTGGGCGAAAATGCCGATATTGCGATATTTAGTGAGGTCCTTCATGAAGATGGGAATGTCTGGTAGTTCGGTTCGCGCGACCGCGCGCGGGCGCATGTTCAGCGTATTTCGAGAGAATGATCAACAGAAATAAAAGAATTTTTTGAGAAATATTCTCCCTAGCCTACTAATTAAGGCTGTGTGGTGAGTAATCGGGGGGAAATGAGCATCAATCGGCGGATTATTGACCGTCGATCGAAATCGGTGGTGTCACAGACTCTTGCGGTATCGGGCTTAGACCTGGTGGGATTTCTGGTCCTGGAGCGGGCGGAGTTGCTTTGCTGAGAATCTCGGCGCGAGGCTTGAGCAGGCTATCAATCACGTAAGAGGACACTTCATAGGCGCGACCTTGAAATCCTTGTTCTGTTTTAAGTTTATCGGCTAACAATTTGCTGTTTTTGGCAAATTCTTCGTCTTTTGTTTTTGCGTCCTCAGGTTTTTCATCGGCGGCTTTTGTGCGCTCTTTGGCAAAAGTCCCCTCCACTTTGACCGAAATGTTATAAGCCTTTTCTTCTTCCGGTGCTGGTGGTTCGCCTGCGGCTGCTGGTTTCGCTGGCGCTGCAGGTTTTGCAACGATGGTAATCGTGTAAGTAAATCCATCCACTGTGGTGATCGTAGCGATTTGTCGATCAGCAGCGGTGGCTAATTTGCTATAATCAGCGGCGAGAGCCACATCTTGAAAACGCGCTGCGGAGAGAACTGTTTTCCATTGCGACGCAATGTTGGTATCAAGGGTTTCTCCTGCTTGGGCACCTTCTAACGAAAATTCCGCATTCTCATCACTGCGCGATACTTTCCATTCTGATTTTTCAGGATTGCCAGCGCTGGTAACTGTGATGCTCTTGATTTTTTCGACTTTGAAAAATTCATCGTCTAACCAATCTTTTGCACTAGCTGTGGCCGTGGGGAAACTTTCGCTGGTCACGTAAATGCCAGAAGTATCTGCAGCATTTTGGATGAAGCGACCACCGCTTTCCGCTTCTTTACCGAGAAAAATCGTCGCAATGTTTTCCTTCTTGGCGTCTACGAATGTCAATTCAATGCCGTGATCTTGCTGCGTTTTTGCCGTGAGATCAATGCCGAAGCGTTTCGCATACGTTGGACCCGCTTCAATCGCATTGTTGATTTTCACATCTTCGATCGTGCGCAGCAGACTATTGATGGTTGCTGTATTCGCAGGGTAATCCTCGCGCTCGCTGACGATCCAGCCAGTGTCTTTTTTCGTAAGCGTTACTGATTGATCCAAGCCGTTGATTTTAATCGAAGCGACATCTTTCGCTGGGAATGATTCCATGAGCGTTTGCCCGCGTGAACGATTGGTTTTCGCTTCTCCTGAATCTGATTTCTTTACGGTCAGTGAGATGACACCGACGATAAGCAGTGCGACAATGCTCCAAAGTAGAATAAGTGATTTTTTCGACATAAGTAATAAAAGTTAGTTGATAAAAAATTGTTAGATGAATTATCGAGCGCGCGAAGAGGAACGACGGGTTAACCAGACGAACAGGGCGAATAGTAAAACAAAGCCCGGAACTACTGCTAGATTGAGCACGGTAATGTTAGAAGACAGTGTATCTTTTTCCCGCTTCAGGTCTTTTTGCTTGTCACGAATGTTGCGAGCAAATTCGACTTGCTGTTCGCGCAGTTTTTTGATCTCGGCTTCTTGCGCAGGTGAGGCATACAAATCTTTACTGTTCGATTTGGTTGCTTGTAGTTCGCTCAGGCGAGCGCGAGCTGCTTCCTCTTTCTTCTGATATTCTGCAATTTGGGCACCTACTTTTTGCTCTGCGGCCGCTTCCATATCGCGGATACGAGTAAAGGGACGGCGGATTGATGCACGACTGCGGGCGCCGATCAAATCTGAAGATGAAGCGGCCTGATCGATGATGTTTAAAAGCAATACCGAGTTACCATTATAAGGCATGGCTGCTTGCATGCCGCCCATGTTCTGCATGCGATAAGAGCCTTGGTTTGAGAATGCATCAGTATCAGCGATGATGAATACATTTGATTCTGAGGTTCCTTCTTTCAGCGATGTGTCTTTGACTTCTTCTGCTTTCTTCTCACCTTCGGCAGGTGGGGTCGCAGCCTCATTTTTTTCACCAGGTTTTCCGTTAGGGAAAGCGGTTTTGAATTTACCTGTTAGGCGAAGAGCCAAATCATAGGCTCGGCGGTTGCTGATGGAGATATTCGGGCTAAACTGAGATGCTTGCGTGGTGTCCACAAATCCTGCTTGCTCGGAAGATTTTACCAAGGAGCTGGAAGCTAGTCCATTGCCGCCCTGATTGGTGATTCCTCCTGGGAGCACGAAGAAAAGTTCATTGAGGTTTTTTGTGATGACGTCAGTTTTGTCCGGCATGGACTCTTTAGGAAGAGTGAGAATTGCTAGGCCTGGTTGATTGCCTCGTAGCAGAGTACGATATTTCGCATCAGCCAGCGTTTGTGAATTTTCGAAAACGACATTCCATGCAGGTAGTAAAGTCGGTAGAGTAGAGGAGACAGGAATGCCTCCGCCGCCGCCCATCATTGGATTGCGACCGCCGGCACTTTGCGCTGCATCGAACGAATAAGCGTCGAGGCAAGCAATCAAGGTACCGCCGCGAAGAATGAATTGGTCGATCGCAAATTCAGTCTCCGGGGTGATGCCAGCTGGGTGAATGAGCAACAGTACTTTGATTGCAGCTGGAATTTCCGTAGCCGACATCTCAACGTCTTCGATCTTGAACGTCTGAGCGAGTTGTTGGTAAATCACCCATCCTGGTTGAGGTTGCTGTCCAGGCATCATGGCAGGTGCGCCTGTGAGTGACAAGGCGCTCATCACGCCGATCACTGGTTTTTCTACTGCGGCTACTTCGCCAATGGCGCGTGAGAGATTGTATTCAAACATCGTCTCTTGCTCGTCTAATGCTCTGGTGTCGAAGGGGTCGATATTGATACTTGTCGTTTGATCCAAACAGGAAATCGCGAAGCCTAAGGATGCGTTTTCATATTCGGCAATGGTCTGCGCCTGAATGCCATCGAGATTGGCAGAGTCTTCTGCATCGGTATCAGGCTGCGGATCCAGCTCTTCTACTCGTAATTTGCCATTTGATAGATTGACGTATTCCTTCAAAATATCATCGATACGGCGAATGAACAATTTCGTTTCACGTGGCAACGCTTCTGTTTTGCGCGACGCGTAATAACGAATGGTGATAGGGGCATCCAATTTCCCAAGAATTGATTTGGTGCCTTTCGATAGCGTATGAACTTTATCCGCTGTGAAATCAGCACCCTTGGTGCCAAAAGAGGTGAGTGAGATCAGCCAATTTGAGAGAAAGGCGATTAGGACAAGTGCCGCAATACCAAAGGCGGCGCGAACGACTGGATGAGTTACTTTAGGAGCAGACATAACAAATGAAGTGGTAGAAAGTGGTTGGAAATTAAGCGCGTTTTGCCGAGAGGATTGCTGAGGTACCGATCAGGCACGTCAGAATGACGGAAGTGAACCAGACCATGTCCTGATAGCGGAAAAGGCCGCGGGTGAGTGAGCGGAAGTGATCCCATACGCCCAGCGAGATCATGCCTTCTACGAGGTAGCTTGGGGTGAATTTCGCGATTTCGCGAATGATATCTTCGTGGCCACATACCAGTGTTAACACACAGAGCATTACACTAACAATAAGGCAAACAACTTGATCTCTGGTGCATGCGGAAACTAACACTGTGATGGCAAGAAACACATTGCAGGTGAGAAATGATCCAATGTAACCACTGAGAATTCGACCATTGTCAGGGCTACCTAGATAATTCACCGTGATCACGAGGGGAAATGTAAGCAACAATGCAATGAACCAGACGGTAGATGCGGCAAGAAATTTGCCAATGATCGCGGCCCATGGCGGCAGTGGGAACGTTCCGAGCAGCTCGATCGTGCCTGTTCTTTTTTCGTCAGACCATAAACGCATGCCCACTGCGGGAACCAAGATCGAATAGAGCAATGGGTGAATCAGTAAAAATGACCATTCAAGATTGGCATCGCCAGCAGGAATAAATCCGCCGAAGGTAAACGTAAAAAGCAACGACAACAGCAAAAAGATCAAAATGATCGCATAGGCTGTGGGTTGAGTGAAATAGGAGGTGAGCTCGCGTTTGAGGATTGTCCAAATATGTTTCATGTGATAGAATTCTAGTTAGGTTGTTAGAAAAAAATTACGCAGCGGAGTTATGTGAACTATCGTGGGTAGTAAGGGAGCGGAATAGATCATGCAGTGATCCTGTAGGGCTCAGTTTTTTCAATTCTTCTGGTGAACCGTCGGCCACGATTTGTCCTCGGTCAACGATCACGGCGCGGGTGCAAACGGCATCGACTTCTTCGAGAATATGCGTCGAAAACAAAATGGTCTTATTCATGCCGAGCCGTTTGATCAACTCCCGCACCTCATGTTTTTGATTCGGGTCCAGGCCGTCTGTTGGCTCATCGAGAATCAATACTTCAGGGTCGTGCAAAATTGATTGCGCTAGGCAAGTGCGATGACGATATCCTTTGGATAAGGTATCGATCGACTGCTTTGCCACGCTCTGCAGGAAGCATGTTTCGATGGCTCGTTCGACTGCTTCTTTTTTGGCAAATCCCGAGAGGTTGCGCACATCGGCACAGAATTTCAAAAATCCAGTGACGGTCATGTCGTTATATAAGGGAGCGGATTCCGGGAGGTATCCGATTTTTCCCTTGGCCAAGTATGGCTCATCGATGATGGAATGCCCGCAGACTTTCGCATCGCCCGATGAAGGTGTAATGAATCCGGTAATCATCCTCATGGTAGTGGATTTTCCTGCACCGTTAGGTCCTAGAAAACCAAGGACTTCGCCTGGTTTTACTGAGAAGGTGATATCATTAACGGCATACTTGGAACCAAAATGTTTGGTTAAATTTTCAACTTCGATCATAGTGTTGGATTGTGTTAACTTGAAAAAAACGATACTTTGTCTAAACGAAACACGCGGTGAAAATTGTTTAAAAATTTTCAAGTGTAAAGTAGAGTTTTATTGGTAAAGTGAATGAAAATCAAAAAATTCGATGATAAATGGAAGATTCCTGAAAACTTCCCTTTACAAGCTGCGACTTGCTCTGCATATTCCCGCGCCCATGAGCATTCTTGGAATTAATTATCTAAATGTGAGCATCACCGCCTTATTGGTTGTGTATGTTTTTGTCTGTCTTTTAATGGTGTTGTTAGTGCTAATGCAACGCCCCAAACAAGAAGGTCTAGGAGCCGCTTTCGGCGCCAGTACGACTGATCAACTTTTTGGTGCACGAACAACCAATGTTTTGCAAAAAGGCACTGTCTATATGGCGAGTTTGTTTTTTGTGCTGACGTTAACGCTAGCGATATTGATGCAGCAAAAAAATAAAGTGAAATCAATTGCAGAAGAAAAACCGCTCGTGGAAGCGACTCAGCCTGAGACTCCGCCATCTGCGGAGTTGAATGCAGCAGCAACTTCAGCGCCTGTTCAGGCGCCTACCGCAACGGCAACGCCTGTTGATCCAGTCACGCCACCTGCTGCGCCAACGGAAACACCAGCGGCTCCTGCAACTCCAGCGGAGGCACCTGCAGTGCAGCCAGCTGCTCCTGCTGAAGCTCCGGCTGCTCCTGCTTCCACAGATCCTGCGAAACCAGAATCGACTACAGAAACAGACAAAAGTGCTCCTAAGTAACGCTTACATCGAGTGATAGAAGCTGAAGAAATCGAGGGCCGGCCTATTTGGGCGCGGCCCGATTTATTTCCTAAAACCCCAATCTCTGGTTGGGGGTACTTTGACCGCATCAATGGACCGATGCCGGTTGCAAGCGAATCTGCACTATGCGAATTGATTCGCAATGATCATCAGGAAAAAATTGGACTGGTGTGGACACCCGATTGTCCCAATTTCGTCGTTCCTGAATCCGTTCCCGCCTTGCATGCTGCTCTTAAAGAATCGCGGAGTGTTTCCACACAAGTCGATCTTAAAGAGAAAAATCGGCATGTGAAATTTGGCCTGCTGCTATACTCTGGCTTCATCATATATTTTTGGTGGGATATTTATCACACTTCTCATCCAGCGGTAACTGTATGGGGAGCCATGCGCGAACTCATTCAATCTCAAATGCCAGTGTTGGGGTTGCTCATGCTGACGATGTTTTTTTTATTGCCATGGTATGAGGTCAAAAAGCGCTGGAAAGAAGTGCGTGATTGGTCTGCGGAGACAATGAAAGATGCCGCTGATTTAGCGAACTTTGAAACGTGGTTAGCGATGCAAAAAATCGTAGCTACCAAGGCGATCATGGGCTTGATTGTCATCGCTGGTGCGGTGCAAGTAATCTCTGGAAAACCGTTTGCCGCAGCTCTTCTTAAAAACAACTACGATGAACGTTGGCGTTTGCTCACAGCGCCATTTTTGCATGGAAATGAAATTCATTTTATCATGAATGCGCTGGGCTTGATTTATTTGGGTCGGCGAATCGAGGCATTGGCACGTTGGCCTCACGTGGCGATGGTATTTCTCTTTACCGCATGGATCGGTGGTGAAGTTTCGCTGTCCTATGGCTCAGGCAGTTCTTTAGGTGCATCCGGTGGACTGATGGGCATGCTTGGATTTTTGTTAGTATTTGAGACACGCCACGCACGGTTGGTGCCACGGTCTGCCCGTAGGCGATTGATGGCTGCATTGATTGGCACAGCAATCATTGGTCTCATTGGCGTGAAAATGATCGACAATGGCGCTCATCTCGGTGGTTTGTTAGGTGGTATGATTTATGCGTGGGTTGTTTTTCCTCGCTCGGAAAGCGCGATGCGTCCACGTTCTTCTTCAGCTGATCAATGGATGGCCGCGCTAGCGTTCATCGTGATGGCGTTTGGTGTTTTTGTTGCCTGCAAGGTGATGCTTCAAAAATAAAGTCACGTTTTCGTGCTTGCCATTTAAGTGGAAAGTTGTTTGCTCTCCCTTGTATAAAACCTATGAAAAGAAAGCTTATTTTACCATTGTTTGCGCTGACCTTACTCACTTCCTCTTGCAAAGATGAAGAAGCCCATGCAAAAATTAAGGAACTGGAAGAACAGGTTACTTCACTAGAGATGGAACGAAATGCGATCACGGAAGAGCTGAAAAACGTGCGTCCCAAAGAAGGCAGTCTTGATCCGCAGCAAGCGGCAGCATTGAAAGCGCAAGTCACTGAGTTAACTGAGAAGGTTTATAAGCTGTCGGAGTTCGAGGGGAAATACAACAATGCCATCCAAGAATTGACGGCGATGAAAACAGCAGCCATTCCGCCAGGCACACCAGGTGTGGCATCGGCTGTCTATGATGAAAAAGGCGAGTTGCAGTCGAAAATTGCCAATGCTGTAGCAATTATTGAGGGCGATAAAAAGTCTGGCTCTGGATTCGTGGTGCAGGTCGATGGGGCGAAATATTTATATACTGCTGCGCACAATTTTTCAGGAAATAGCAAACTTTCGATTCGCAGCTCAGACGGAACCAAGTTTAGTAAATTCGGCACCATGGAAGCGGCGGATGGCGCTGACCTCGTCCGTATGCAGTTGCTTGATGAGGTCAAAGATTTCCTCGAAATTAGCACGACTGATCTTGGAGAAAACGCACTCATTGCGGCCCTAGGGACTGAGACGGGAAGTAGTGTGGTGAAGGCCGAGCGAGGACAGTTTTCGCGTGTCGAGGGTGATGCCTTAGAGTTAGTTTTGAGCTCCGTGCTTTCCGCTAGCGGCGGTCCAGTGGTCGAACTCGCAGGAGGAAAAGTAGTGGGACTCAGTTCTCAACTTCCCAATGAGTATGCTGATATTTGGTCGGGAGCAGTTTCTCAGGTAGAACCTCGCCCCTACACTTGTCGACTGAACAAAAAATGGGTTTGGAAACCTGTCAGTATTGGCACATTTCTCGCGGAGCCGAAGTTGATCGACGAATTTGATAAAGTCACGCGACTCTGCGTGGCGATGTCGAAATTGATCCCTACGACAACAGGTATTTCTATGGATGCCGTAGTCGGTGGCAATTTGACAGCGAAAAGCGTTTTAGATCAAAATAGCGAACTGCCGCTTGTGCAAGCCTTAATCAAGCTAAACACAGAACTGGCAGGCAAAAAAATCGCAGTGAGAGAAGAAGACGTGAACAAAAAATTTGCAGGATTGCTCGGCGATGTGATTGCCATGGCAAAACGCTCAGAAACCACTCTCAAACCTGCCACGATGAGTTGGTATCATCGCGCTCGTTATGACATATCGGCGAAGGCTCGAACCTCAGCGATGAGTGATCTAGATACCAGTTTGGAGAGCTTGAAGCCGTAATAGGCTCAATCGGACTATTTTATTAGTCATCGAATCACAGGCAAAAAAATACCGCGTGCCGAAATTGTCGGAACGCGGTAAAAGAAAAACGTTTCAGATATTATTCTTCGACTGTAGCAAACTCCGAATGCGCTTCACGCACGCGTTTGCCGCCTTTGTATTCCTTGCCGAGTTTTTCTACCAAGCCACGAGTAACGAGATTTTGTAGTTTTTCGTAGGCGCGCAGGCGAAGCATTTCTTCGCCGCCGGATACTGCATTGCGGATTTTAAGCTTTTCAAAGGTGCGCTCAAATAAATCATTAAAGGGGAAAACCTTGTCTTCCGAGAGGACATTGACAAGTTCATCTGTGACATGATCAGGAAGGCGTCGTGAGAAGCGTGTGCGTTTCGTAGTAATTGCCATAACAAGGTTGAGGATAACACACCAAACCTAAAAAGCTAGTGAAAAAAATAATTTGATCAATAAATCTCACCCATTTTGTCAAGATGAAATATCAAGATATACGTAATAGTTTTTACCGAATGCTTACTTTTCAATTTAGATTGGCTCGTTTATGGTCCGCCTATGCGTTGGCAGGGTAGAAGAGAGAGTCAGAATGTGGAAGACATGCGAAGTGAAGGCGGCGGCAGCTCAGGCGGCGGTGGTCGTGTCATGGGCGGTGGCATGGGGCTATTGGTGATCGCTGTCATTGTGTGGCTTCTCGGCGGAGATCCGATGGCTCTTTTGTCGCAAATGGGCGAGCAGGGTGGTGGCATAACAAGCTCTGAATCGGGAGTTTCCACACCTCGTTCGCCAGAGGAAGAGGCGGCTGCTCGCTTTGTCAGCGTGGTTCTCGCAGATACTGAGGAGGTTTGGCATGATGTCTTTCAACAAAATGGAGGCACTTATTCCGAGCCTAAATTGATTCTTTTCTCAGGACAAGTGAACTCTGGTTGTGGGCGTGCCAGTGCCGCGATGGGGCCGTTTTACTGCCCTGCGGATCAAAATGTATACATTGATCTATCATTTTTTGAGCAAATGCGCGACGAATTAGGTGCAACTGGTGATTTTGCGCAAGCTTATGTCATTGCGCATGAAGTCGGGCATCACGTGCAAAAACTCATGGGGACTTCTGATAAAGTCAGCCAATTGCGTGGTCGAGTCTAGGAGGAGGAATACAATAAATATTCCGTTCGGCTGGAATTGCAGGCAGACTTTTATGCTGGTGTGTGGGCTCGTCACGGACAAGAGAAATTCAAATTTCTGGAAGATGGTGACCTAGAAGAAGCTCTGAATGCGGCTTTGGCGATTGGTGACGATACTTTACAACGCAAAGCCCAAGGGCGCGTAGTTCCTGCCGCATTTACTCATGGCACTTCGGAACAGCGGGCACGTTGGTTTAAAAAAGGTTATACCACAGGGGATATCAAGCAGGGCGATACGTTCAGCGCGCGTGAGCTGTAAACCTCATTCGAAGCAATACAAATAGCCATCGCGCGAGGCGATATAAGCTCTGCCATTCCAAGCAATCGGAGTGGAATCGAACATTTTTCCGCTAATGCGGTCAAGGCGTTTGAGTTTTCCGAGTGGCGATACTTGATAGAGATCGAGTCCGGTATCGTAACCGATGAGAATTTTATCTTTGACGAAAATCGGCGTTGAAATAGTGCCTGAGGGCAACTGAATTTCATCGGTGACCACTGGTTGAGCGAAGGATTGATCCTCTTTGGGACCTAATGAACGTTGTGTTGAAACTTTGCTTTGATCGAAAACTCTGAGTAGTCCATCCACTCCTACAGCGCAAGCAAGTTTGCCCATGCTTGGCGCAGCAGAACCATAGCGAGCGTTGATGGTGGGGGATCCGATAATGCCGCCTTGCCACTCGTAAAAGGAAACATCCGGCCAGGGGAGAAACCATTCTACGGCTGATGAGCCTTTCTTTTGTGGATTGATTTTCATCACGCCCCCGTGTCCGCCAATGAATTGTTTTTCGATGCCTAGCAATAAACAACCATCGTCTGTGACTGGCATGGTGCTTTCTAGATCACCACCCACATCTAGACTCCAGTAGGTGGAACCACTGCTGGTGGACTTAGCATAAATGCGACCACAACCCGCTGCGATGTAGGCAGTTTTTCCCAGCAGAGTGGGGGATGATTCACAGGAAAGTTCGTTGACGTAGAGCGACAAATCGCTTTTTTGATAGAGAATGCTTTCATCTTTCACTAGTGGAAAATGAAATGATCCCTCCGAAGTGGTCTTAAGTGGGTCCGGAGAAAAAATCGTAAACTTGCCGTTTTCAAGCGGCACTGCGGCCATCTCGCCGATGGTGACAGCGGAGGCATCGCAATCGCGACTATTCGAATCGGTTAGCACAGTATCATGACGCCAAAATTCTCTACCATCATCAAAGGAGATGCCGCGCAAGGAATAGGCGGGATCTTGTCGTAGATTGATGCCAAATCCATGACGTGAGCCAGTAATCAAGACGCGACGTGTAGCTTCATCCCCATGACCGCGGTCAAAAAAAGTAGGTGTACCTTTGATCGCGTCGCCGAGTTTGGATTCCCATATGATTTTTCCCGTGGCCGCATCGATTTTTCGTAAGTGATAATCGAGCGATACTTGAATGATGACCAGCTTACCATTTTCTTCAAATAACAAAGGTTGCCCCGTCCAGCCCGCGCCCGACATCAAATTGATGCGTTCTTTGAAAAATGTCTTACCCGTGCCGAGAGGGCAGCGCCAGACTGTGCGCAATAATGAGGGGGCTTTGTTGCCGTAGTAATTTCGCTGGAAATCACCGAGATAGGTGCCGACTAACACTTTTACCTCAGTGGCAGTTATGAGTGGGCAAGTGATGAAAAAACAAGCGAGTAGGAACTTCATCTAACGATAGAGGTGAATCATTTGTTGCAGTGGAGCGGGGAGATCTGCGGTGGGAATCAGTGGCAGTGCTCGGTAATCTTTATCCATAAAATGCCACCATTCTTGGGGTAAAGTGCCGAATCCAGCTTGCCACATCGCGGCTTTCAGCAAGCGCATATTTTCGCAAACTAACGGATCCGTATGAACATGATCGGAAGCAGCTCGTGGTGAAAAATTATCGAAGCCTGTTGGCACAGCTGCCATGCGACCATCGAGATGCATGAGGGTCACATCCACTGCACAACCGTGCGAATGCAGTGAGGGATGGCGTTCTGGATTGGCAACAAAGCGGTCATCATGACCGCTGGCATCCCACAGTGCTAACTGCGCTTCTTGCGGACGATAGGCATCCCAGATCACCAAGCATAGATCATTTTTTTTCAACTGACGATTCGCAACCTGCAATCGCTTAGCGGTGCTTGGTCGAAGTAACGCTGGGAAATCGGGATGATACAGCGGTTTCTTGGCAATGTTATCGGCATGCTGGTAACGTAGATCGATCTTGATACTACGATCAATTTTGTTGATTTCTACTAACTTCATGTCGGCGTGAGGCATGGGAGAAACAAGGTGCGAGGACGGTTGGCAAGCTGCGAAAACAAGGATCAATGAGCAGCAAAAAATGTTACGCAAAAAATGCATCGAGAAAACTCTAGCGACTTTAGAATAATGCGCAATACTTGACGACGGATAATTTTTGGAATGCAAAATTTGATGATTTCTGTAATGATTCAGATATTCATTTCTACGCCACCGCCTAGAGTACGGACGGCTTCCCTCATACGGGGAAAAATTTTACCACGGATCGCTTGCTTGTCGCTCTAATCGGTGGTTTGCCAAATGGGTATCGCGCCTGATTTTATCCCCATCAACTAGCTTCAGTTACACCGTTTCAGAACGATTCGCTAGAGATTTGTGGCACCAACATTTTTGCAATCAAGACTTGCGACTCAGGCTACGCTATGGCAGAGCGTGTCTATGCAGAACGATGTAAGGGGTGTCTTGCAATATGTGCCGCAATTTCGCGGACGTATTTTCGTGGTGTTGATCGAGGCAGGAAAATTACCCGAGTCGGCTGTCGCGGAGTGCTTATTAGACTTAGCCGCCTTAGAAGATGTGGGGGTGAAGTTGGTGCTGGTGGTGCAGGGCGGCGACGTAAAAGATTTTTATGATTGGAGCCTAGAGTGCGAAATCAAAGTAGCAATGGCCAGAGAATCTCTCGCAAGTCCTGAATTGATTGGCGAAGCAAAAAGCATTCTTGCCCGTGGTCAAGTGCCAGTGGTGAATGCTACGGGGTTTGGGCCTTTGGATGAAAAAGTTGTCAAATTTGTTATTGCCTTGGGTGCTTCAAAGTTGATCACCTTGTTGGAAAAGGGCATTCTCGTTGATGGTGCTCCTGTGCATGCCATTCGCGCCGCTGAGGCAACTGCGGTGGCAGCAAGGGATGGCGTGATCGGTGCTGATTTGCTGCGTGCCGCCTCTGCTGCGTGCCAAGCTGGTGTGCCTCGTGTGCATGTGCTTGATGGCATTCAACAGGGCGTTTTAGTGGATGAATTGTTTTCGAACGAAGGTGTCGGCACCATGGTTCACGCCGATAGCTATAGACTCATTCGCGAGCTATATTCGGAAGATATTCCAGAATTGTTAGGAATGATTGGTCGCTCCGTAAGACGCAGTTTTTTGGTGCCACGGAATTACGAGGAGATTGCAAACCGAATTGACGACTATCGCGTGATGGTGATCGATGACAACGTAGTCGGTTGCGTAGCTCTGCATGAGTATCCTGAATCTCACTGCGCAGAAGTTGCCTGTTTGTATGTGAAACAATCCCATGAAAGCAGAGGCTATGGTGCTGATTTGGTGCATTTTGCCGAGCGTGTGGCCAAAGAAAAATCAATACCTCGGGTATTTGCGCTAACAAATCGTGCAGCAGATTTTTTCGGCAAACGCATGGGCTACACTCAAGTGGATGTTAGTAATTTACCACCTGTGAGACGTTCACTTTTGGAACAAAGTGGACGTGGCTCACTGGTATTTGAGAAGATTTTCGAGTGAAATTCTCGTCAATGCCCCACGGGACATTGATTGATTTTTTGGAAAAAATCATTTCCTTTATCATCAACAAGGATGAACGCGGGGAAATTTTCTACGGTAATTTTCCAGACTGCTTCCATGCCTAACTCAGGATAATCGAGCACTTCTTGTGAACGAATATGATCTTGTGCTAGCAGCGCGGCGGGGCCACCGGCAGATCCAAGATAAAAACCGCCATGTTTTTGACAGGCATCGGTAACTTGCTGAGAACGATTGCCTTTTGCTAACATCACCATTGAGCCGCCGTGTGCTTGAAAGAGATCAACATAGGAGTCCATGCGCCCTGCCGTGGTGGGGCCAAATGAACCACTCGCCATGCCTGCTGGAGTTTTGGCGGGGCCTGCATAGTAGACGGGATATTTTTTGAAGTAATCCGGCAAATCACCATGTTCTTCAAGGTATTCCTTGAGCTTAGCGTGCGCGGAATCTCGTGCGACAATGATCGTGCCTGAAAGTGAGACCGGCGTGGTAACAGGATATTTTTTCAAGGTGGCGAGAGTATTCTCCATGCCTTGATCAAGGTCGATCGCGACCCCTTTGAACTTCCAATCTCGATATGCTGCGGGGATAAAGCGTCCTGGATTTTTTTCTAACAATTCCAAGAAAATTCCATCTTTCGTAATCTTGGCTTTTGCTTGTCGATCCGCAGAGCAGGATACGCCAATTCCCACTGGGCAGGATGCACCGTGACGAGGTAAGCGAACGACTCTTACATCGAGCGCAAAGTATTTCCCCCCGAACTGAGCTCCAATGCCAATAGACCGTGCTACTTCTAACAATTCTGCTTCTAATGCGAGGTCTCTAAATGCCTGACCGTGAGTATTTCCCGCGGTGGGTAATGCATCGAGATACTTGGTGGAAGCTAGCTTCACCGTTTTAAGGCAAGCTTCTGAGGATGTGCCGCCGATGACAAACACTAAATGATAGGGGGGGCAGGCTGCGGTGCCGAGAGATCGCATTTTTTCCAGACAGAATTCCTTGAGCCGCTTTGGATTAAGGAGAGCTTTGGTTTCTTGATAGAGGAACGTTTTATTCGCTGATCCACCGCCTTTGCTTACGAAGAGAAATTTGTATTCGTTGCCCTCGGTGGCATAAAGGTCAATCTGCGCAGGAAGATTCGTTTTGGTGTTGACCTCGTCATACATCGTCAGCGGTGAAGTTTGTGAATAGCGCAAATTTTCCTGAGTGTATGTTTGGTGGACGCCGGCGGATAGTTTTTCCGCATCGTTGCATCCCGTCCACACTGATTGGCCTTTTTTGCCGATGATCGTAGCTGTTCCTGTATCTTGGCAAAATGGCAAAATGCCGTGAGCAGCGATTTCCGCATTGCGTAGCAGCATGAGTGCTACCATGCGATCGTTTTCTGATGCGGTAGGATCATCGAGGATCGCAGCCACTTGTGCTAGATGGGCGGGGCGCAACATGAAATTGATCGCTTTAAACGCCTCGTTTGCCAATAAAGTGAGAGCCTCTGGTTGGATACGCAATATCAATTCACCATGAAAATCGGACGTGGAAACATAGTCCGAAGAAATTTTCTCATAGGTAGTGGTGTCAGGTCCTATTGCGTAAATATCCTGATAAATAAAAGGCGTTTCTGGCATGCACGAAGGTAGCATCAATATTGGATTTCGCCAAGCAGAAGTGGTAGAGAAAATCACAGCGACTCAGAAGAAAGGTTTCCATTTTTTGTGAGTATTGTTATTACAAATTTATGATTATGAAATTGTCACTTTTGCTTCTCTTGACCGTGAAGCTTTGCGCCTCTCCGCTTGAAATTCGATTTGGAAATCCTGCTGGTCCAGAGAAATCAGGAGCTGCTTCAGTAAATGAATCATTTGCTACGAACGCAAAAGAAGGCGCGCGTAATTGGGAAAGTGAAGCGTTGCCCATTGGCAATGGTCGACTTGGGGGCATGTTATTTGGAGGCACTACGAGTGATCGCGTGCAGTTTAATGTCGATTCCCTATGGACCGGTGGCGAAAATGTCAGCGGGGGTTATGATGAAAATGAGTTTGGATGTTATCAATCTTTTGGCGATCTATTGATTGAAAGCGCTGGCGCTATTATGAATACTAGCAGTTGTGCTAGCGGTCATTTGCCCTACAATAATAATGCATCCGAGGCCGTAGATGTAGCTGCAGATGGCAATCTCGACAGTAAATGGTGCGTCGAGCATCATAATAAAGATGTCGTTTGGCTAATGAAACTGAGCAAGCCAACTAAAGTTCTTGGGTATTCATTTTGTTGTGCCGGCGATGTGCCCGAACGAGATCCTCGGACTTGGAAAGTGGAGGGATCCAATGATGGGAAAACTTGGGATATTCTAGATCAACATCTGAACGAAGCGGCCTTTGCGAGTCGCAAACTCACAAAAAAATTCACCATAACGAAAGCCGCTGACTATTCGTTTTACCGAATGGTGTTCACCCCCTCAACTGATGCAACACATTTCCAAGTGGCTGAAATTTCGCTAGACGGTATTGTGAAGTCATCCACTGAGGGCTATTCGCGTGTGCTTGATCTTGCCACCGCCATGCACCGAGTCACTTGGCAAGAAGCTGGTATTACTTATAACCGCACATCCTTTGCTAGTGTTCCCGATCAAGCGATCATCATGACGATGGGAGCCAGCCAAAAGGCTAGTTTATGTGGCAAGTTGCAATTGAAAGGGACCCACGGTGAAGTTACGAAAGTGCGTGATGGCGTGATGATATTTTCAGGCAAACTGTCTAACAATTTAGAATATGCCACGCAGCTCACGATCGTGAATCGTGGTGGTTCTCTAGAAACGGTGGGTGATGCTATCGTTTACAAAAATTGTGATGAACTTAAACTCTGCTTAGCCGCCGCTACAAACTATGCGATGGATGAAACGAAACATTGGCGAAGTGGCGATCCGGTCAAGCTAGTGGCTGAACAATCTCAGAATGCTGCTAGGCGACCATTAAAACAACAAATCGAAGAGCATATTTCCGATCATCAAAAATATTTCAATCGAGTAAACATTGAGCTAGGAACTGATGAGTCCGCCGCTGATACACCTTCGCGTTTAAAAGCCTATACGGCGGGCGCGCAAGATTCCGGCCTGGAGACATTGATGTTTCAATACGGTCGCTATCTACTCATTAGTTCCTCGCGTCCAGGGATCTTGCCAGCGAACTTACAAGGCATATGGAACGATTCTAACAAACCAGCTTGGTTTGCTGATTATCATACAAATATCAATCTTCAAATGAACTACTGGCTTGCGGAACCAGCAAATCTTTCTGAGTGCCACAAACCGCTTTTTGATTGGTTAGAAGCGAGTGTTCCCGGAGCAAAACGTGCTACTCAAAAAGCGTTTGGTAGCGCTACTCCTGGTTGGACGATGCGCACCTCCGTGAATATTTTTGGTGGCAATGGCTGGGAATGGAATTTACCTGCGTCTGGTTGGTTAGTGCAACACGCGTGGGAGCACTATGCTTTCACCATGGATACTGATTTTTTGAAACAGCGTGCTTGGCCGCTGTTGCAGGGAGTGTCTGAGTTTTGGCTCGCACATTTGATTGAAAAAAATGGTAAATTGCTCATTCCAAAAGGTTGGTCTCCCGAACATGGGCCGAAGGAAGATGGCGTTGCCCATGACCAACAAATTGTTTGGGATCTTTTCTCTAACACAATCGATGCAGCTAAAGTTTTAGGAATCAATGATGATTTTGTCAAGAAGGTCACAAGTGCTCGCGATCGTCTTGCTGGGCCGCAGATAGGCAAATGGGGGCAATTGATGGAATGGCAAGTGGATCGCGATGATCCCAATGATGGACATCGTCACACTTCCCAGTTATTTGCAGTCTATCCAGGGAAGCAAATTAGCAAAGCCAAAACTCCTGAATTTGCTAAAGCCGCAGCGATTTCCTTAGAGCACAGGGGCACTACTGGGGATTCGCGACGCTCGTGGACATGGGCTTGGCGCACCGCTCTCTGGGCTCGTCTTGGTGAAGCAGAGAAAGCTCATAATATGGTTCGTGGTCTGTTAACTTACAACACCATGCCGAATCTTTATACAACGCATCCGCCATTCCAGATCGATGGCAATCTGGGCATCACGGCGGGTATCTGTGAAATGCTATTGCAATCTCATGCGGGCGAAATTGCGATACTTCCTGCATTGCCGAAAGCATGGTCACAGGGCTCTTTTTCAGGTCTTTGCGCACGCGGCGGCGTTGCAGTTGATGCCTCATGGAAGGATGGGAAGCTCATCCATGTAATTCTTCACCCTAGTGTCGATAGCACGCAAATCATCGTCATGCCTGATGGATCCAAAAAGACAGTGCTTTTGAAAAAAGGGAAAGTGTTAGAAATCAAAGCGTAGAATCAATTTTCCTCAATTTCAGCGAATACCATCAATCCATTACTGGTTTGTAAGGTACTGATGACGTGAACCTTTTGGGTGGTCCCTAT
This sequence comes from Akkermansiaceae bacterium, assembly GCA_903878115.1. Taxonomy (GTDB): domain Bacteria; phylum Verrucomicrobiota; class Verrucomicrobiia; order Verrucomicrobiales; family Akkermansiaceae; genus UBA956. The sequence continues at coordinate 20,779 of CAIRGO010000141.1, forward strand.
CAAATTCGCTGAGTGATTGACCACGATCATTGTGCCATCGCTTAAAAATCCAACCGCTTGATGTTCATCACGGCCGGGGCGGACTAGGGCGAGTCGCATGCTTTCACCAACCACTACGGATGGCTTAAGCGCATCGGTTAATTCGTGTAAATTCAATACTGCTATTCCCTGTAATCGAGCTACTTTACCTAAATTATCATTATTGGTAAGGAGTCGCGCATCTAACAATTTTGAAACTTCAATCAAGCGCGCATGGATCGTCTGCTCGCCTTTTGATATACCCGATTCATGGATCACTACCTCGATGCCTTTTTCTTTTTGCATCTGCTCTAGCACATCAAGTCCCCGTTGTCCGCGTTGCTTATGTGCGAGAGTAGGGGAGGCGGCGAGAGTTTGCAATTCGTGCAAAATAAAGCGCGGAATGATGAGTCGAGCGCCTAAGAATCCAGCCTTGGCAATGTTGGTGACTCGGCTATCCATCACGGCATCGGTATCGAGTACCAACGGTCGCCCTTGTGTGCCTTCTTGACGAAAGCGCACGAAGGGAATGATCAGCGCAAAGTCATCGCGGTTACCGCGTAACGCTAACACAGCACCTAAAAATCCTAAGCTCGAATAGAGACTAGCATTGATTGCTAATCGAACGGCATTGGCCCGATCATACATGATCAATCTGCGTTCGATGCTTTCGTCATCATCCTTGGTGGGCGCATTTTCGCGGATCATATTGCTCACTAGATCAGCAATGTCCACCCGCATGATCAACCATGCGCAGAAGAGTCCCACTCCCAGTCCAAAAGTGGCGGTGGAAAACCCCCTTAGCGTAAATCCTTTCAGTGTCGTTTCGATAAGGATAAAAAATCCTGCAATCAATAATCCACCAATCAGCCCGGTGGCAATGGTGATGGCATCAGAAAATGTGAGAGCTACTGCTAGGCCAAGTAGTTCGCAGATAAGAAGATACGTGACGCGAGCGATGTTGACGGATGCTTGTCGGTTCATGTAAAATGGGTAAAATCGATATTTGCTGGTAAAGCAGCGATAGGAAAGACAAAAAAATAAATACTACAATTGATCAGCAGTTTCTTTGATGTCTTGGAGAGCATGAATGAAGTCATCCAAAATTTCAGCAGGGATCATGATCGTATCGCGATTGCCGCCTACATCTTCAGTGATTTTCACAACGCGTCCACGTGCGTTTTCCTTCAGATCAATGTAAAACGTTTTTCTTTCCGCTAAAATTTTCTCTGTGTGCAGTATTCCTTGATCCACAATTCCTCCTTTGTTGTATTACGAGGGTCAAATTATCATGCTCCTTCATGGCGTCAATGATAAATGATGTTCAGTGACCGATGTGATTGAGCCAGTAGGAAAGGATCAGCACCTGAGGCACCGAAATAAGTGGCAAAGCCAATGCGCATAGCCAACGTCCCGTGGTCGACCGCAGCGCTATGATTTCTGTGTAATCTGTCGCTGCTCCAGCCATGAGGAAAGTGAATGCATTGCCAGGTGCATGGGCACTACGCATCAATTCGGCCGCTAAGGGTGATGAGCCTTCACTGCAAACTTCTAGCAATGTGGTTGTTAGTAGTGTGAGCAACAAGCCCGCCACAGTTGGTCCATAATGATGCTGGAAAAAATCAGCCGGCACCAAGGCGCGCACTAATCCCGTGAGAACAAATCCTAGCAGAATCCATCGCAAAATCATTCGGGAATCTCGGAGGCCTTGGAGGAATAATGAACAGAGATTTTTCCATGAAGGATGCAGCCGTCCCGCTAATTGCTTGAGTGCCGGTCGATAACGAAAATCTGCTGGCAGGGTGATCGAGTTCGGATTTGTGGGAAGTTTCCCTTTTTTCGTTAGAATTTCAATGATCATTCCCGTCACGATGCCAATGAGGGCTGACAGTAGTAAAAAACACATCATCCATTTCCAACCGATCAGTGCGGCGAGAAGCAGAGTGAGCGAGAACGAATTCCATGGACTTGCGATCAGAAATGCCACCGTCTGCCCAAGTGAAGCTCCACGTTTATACAGTCCCATGCCGACCATTAAAATTCCATGATTGCAAAGATCCAAGAGCACACCAGCAGCGGTGGCGCGTAGAACACCTAAAATACTGCCAGGTCTGCCGAGAATGGCAGCGACAAGTTCTTTTGGAGTCTGCGATAACACGGCCAAGGCAATGATCCCAAACAACAATGCCCACCACGATTGCGAGGCAAGCATTACGCAACTCTCGCCAAAGATTTTCATCCAGGAAGGTACAGCGACTTTTCCAACTGCAATCACCACTCCTGCGAGAAATAAAACAAGAGAAATCCACAAAACGTAATCGATTTTTTTCTTGCCACCGCAGCAGGGAGAGGAATTTTCCTGCTCAGGAGGAATCGTAGAGAAATTTGCGCTAAGTAGATCGAATTTTTCCGCTGGTGGCCTTTTATTTACGCCATCTTGAGTGGTTTTTTTCGGAGGTAGATTCGTGCCGCCACAGCAAGAGGACATGGAGATAAAATGTACCAGCAAATTTAAATAGCAATGATTTTTCCACGGAAATGAGATAATTTGCGAGACGTGCTTGACCAATCATCGCCCGTTGCCTAAACACCGTGCATGCAAGCTCTGTACGAGGGAAAAGCGAAACGATTGTGGGCCACTGATGATGCTCAGGTATTGCGCATGGAATTTAAAAATGATGCCACCGCATTCAATGGTGAAAAAAAGGCTCAGTTTGAAAATAAAGGGCGACTCAATAACACCATTAGTACATTAATTTATGGCTATTTGGAGCGTTGTGGCGTGCCTACTCACTTTGTCAAGCAACTCGATGATACGAATGTGCTGGTGAAAAAAGTCGAAATCGTAATGGTCGAGGTTATCATCCGTAATTACTCAGCGGGTAGTTTTTGCAAACGAACTGGACTAGAAGAAGGCAAGAAATTCTCACAACCGATCATTGAATATTCTTTGAAAAGTGACGAACTCGGCGATCCGCTGGTGAATGATGATTATATTCGTGAACTCGGGTTGGCAACGATAGCGGAAATGCAGTTTCTTCGCACATCGGCATTAAAAGTGAATGAGATTCTTAGTGATTTATTCGCCAAGGCAGGATTGCGATTGATTGATTTCAAACTTGAATTCGGACGTCTCGCGAGCGACCCATCAACCATCGTGCTTGCAGATGAAATTAGCCCAGATGGCTGTCGTTTGTGGGATTTAGCCACGGGCGAGAAAATGGACAAAGATCGTTTCCGTCGCGATCTCGGTGGCGTGATGGAAGCCTACGAAGAGGTTTTGAAACGCCTTCAAGAACAACCCTAAAAGTGATTGATTTTCATGAAATTTGAATGTGAAGTAATTCGGAAAAATCAGCATGCGAGCGATGCTGATGCCTTGCTCTATACGCCGATGAAAGCTGGACTGACAGCAAAACATAGTCGCGTTTACGTATTCGATTACGATGGCAACAGCGCAGCACTGGAAAAATTTGCCCACGATGTTCTCGTTGATGAAGTAAGCCAAGAACTGAAAGCAGGCACTGATCCCGTTCTGTCAGATGCCCTTTTTCATTTGGACTACGGAATGAAAGCAGGGGCTCTGGATTTGGAAAAAGAAGCCATCATGAACTATTTCAAAGGTCGCACGGGTGACGACTTCACCTTGAATCAGTTGACCATTTCCCAGCGTGTTTATTTGTTTGGTGAGGGCGATGCTTCGACGCTATCTGCGCGATTTGTCAAAGATATTGTCAATCCAGCAGTGCATCGCTTTCAAGTAGTTTGAGGTCATGCGCGATTCGCCGAGGTGATAATTCCTTTGCTATTTGGCGATCAATGCCTAAAATTTGCACATGCAAAATAATTGTGTGATACAATCAATTTCCGTTAGCCTATTATTGGCCTGCAGTGCTGTTTTTAGTTTTTCGCAGACCGCTGATACTCCCATCGTTGATCAAACTCCTTCAGGAATGAAAAAGGATGATGAGTCGATCATCGAAAAATGCCAGCAGTTGATTAAAGAAAAAAAATTGCTTTCATTCGAGGACGTTGGAAATCAGATCGCTGCTCCGAAATATGAACCGGTGACGCTGGCGACACCTTCATCCAAAGCGCTAACTGTTGAGGAGATTTCTGAACGTGCAAGGGCTGCGCATGCGCGCATTGGCTACTGTTACCTATGCCCCAAATGTGATCACTGGCATCTCAATCTTGCGGGTGGATATACCATCGCATCAGATGTGGTAGTCACCTGTGATCATGTCATCAAGTCATCAACTGTTATGCGTGAGGGCTATCTGATCGCGGTTGATGTAAGAGGGAATGTCTATCCTGTCACTGCAATTATGGGACGCAGCTATTCGATGGACACCGCTATTTTGCGAGTATCTGGAGGAGACTTTGCTGCACTGCCTTTACAAGACGCTGTTAAGCAAGGCGCTGAATCCTATTGCTACAGCAGTCCTCTGGGGCAAAAAGGATATTTTAGTGATGGCATCATCAATCGATTTTTGTGGACCGACGGCTATCAAGGCGGTGATAAAAAATCCATCGAGGTAAATCGATTTCTTCGTGTGAACATCAGTACTGATTGGGCTCCTGGAAGCAGTGGTTCTGCGGTGCTGGATGAGTGTGGCAATGCCATTGCTCACGTCTCGCAAATTAGTAGTCTAGGCAATCGTCTAGGTGCCTCGGCTTACGTAACAGTTCATACGGGTGTCCCCGCATTTTCTGTGCGCTCATTGGTGGAGACGATGAATACTCCAGAAGAGCTTTCCAAGTTGCTCGCTAAGGAAGAGAAAGAGCCGAAACGCATGGATTCCTCCAAGCCTGATAAAAGCAAAACTCCAGAAAAAAAGAAATAAGCGGAATCTCTGACTTGCAGGTAAAAGTTGCTGCCAATTATTCAGCCGCAGGCAGAGGGAAATTCGCTTCGACGATTTCGATTTGCGCGGTGAGTTCTGACCAGCGAGAATAGGCGAGTTCTAGTTGATGTGTGAGCTTTTCTAACGAGTTGCTCGTTTCGCGGAATTGCTGTGCATCAGCGGCTACTTCTTCGCTGGATAAATGAGTGGTCAGCTTTGCTTGTCCGGCTTCCATTTCGGAAATTTTCCCTTCCACCGATTCTAGTTCGTCTTGCAATGGCTTGAGTTGCTTATTGCGCAGATTACGTGTTTCAGCTTCTTGTTTCCGCTGGTCTTTACGGTTCGCGTTGTTCGTGGATGGCTCTGCCACGGGTGCTAGTTTCGATAAAATAGGTGCTATGGGAGTGAAGGATTTTTGTGCTTTTGCTTGCACTTTATTTTTCTCAGCAAGGGCACGATCTGCGGCAGATTTCTCAAGGTAGTAGCTGATATTTCCAGGATAAAGTGTCGGCTTAGCTCCAGGACGAAACTCGATTGTTTTGCTGACTAATGGATCAAGGAAATTTCGATTGTGGGAGACTATCAATACCGTACCTGGATAGTCGATCAATGCACGCTGGAGCACATCCTGCGATTGCATATCAAGGTGGTTGGTTGGTTCGTCGAGAATCAAAAAGTTTGCAGGTTGTACGAGCATCCGCACGAGTGCGACACGAGAACGTTCGCCACCAGAAAGCACACCGATTTTTTTAAATACATCATCACCACGGAAGAGAAAGCAGCCTAACAAATTACGACAATGTGGAGCTGCCTCTCGAGTCGCGGATTCTTCTACCGTTTCTAACACTGTTTTAGTCGGATCCAGCTCGTCGGCATGGTTTTGAGAGAAATACGATACCGAAACACGCAGACCTAACGTGAATGTTCCATCGGTCGGCGCTTCTTCGCCGGTGATGAGTCGGCAAAAAGTGGATTTACCTGCGCCGTTAGGACCTACGACGGCAAACTTTTCACCTTTGATGATTTCAAAATCGAAGTTATCAAATACCGTATGATCACCGTATTTTTTTGAGGATTTTTCTAACAATGCCACCGTGTGACCAGAGTTCGGCGGCTTGGGAAAGCGGAAATTGACAACTGGATCTTCGGCCTCGATGACAATGCGTTCCACCTTAGCCAGAAGCTTGATGCGTGATTGCACCAGTGTGGCTTTATTTGCTGAGGCACGGAAGCGATCGATGAACTCTTGTGATTTTGCAATCTCTTTGCGTTGTGCTTCGTATTGGCGTTTCAGGTTTTCTTTGCGGGCTACGCTTTCTTTTTCGTAGTAGGAATAATTTCCCGCGTATTCTTCTGCACGACCTTTGTGAAAGGCAATCGTGCGAGTACAGAGCGTATCTAACAATGATCGATCATGGGAAATTAACAAAATCGCACCAGGGTAGTTGATGAGATAATTTTCCATCCATGCTTGAGAATCGATATCAAGGTGGTTGGTTGGCTCGTCTAATAATAAAACCTCGGGCGCTTGAAGAAATAGTTTCGCCATCGCGATACGCATTTGCCAGCCACCAGAAAAGTGACCGCAATCGCGCGTAAAATCTGCTTCAGAAAAGCCTAAGCCCATCAACACGGACTGAATTCGTGGCTTCATGCGTGCAGGATCGAACGCTTCTAATTGAAGTTCTAAGTTGCCAATTTCTTCCAAACATTCGCTAAAAGGCGACGAGCGGGGATCAAGGTGTTCCAAGGAATCCGAGAGTTCATCAATTTTGCGCTTCAGTTCCACGGCCTCGGCAAAGGCTGATTCGGTTTCATCCCAGAGCGTGATGTTTTTTACGTGAATTCCCTCTTGTGGCAAATAACCGATGCGGAATCCGCGCGGAGCGGTGATTTTTCCCGATGTTGGTTGAATGATCCCGGCAACGCATTTCATCAATGTTGATTTGCCCGCTCCGTTATGCCCCGCAAAAGCGATTCGCTCACGAGGTTGCACGGTGAAACTAAGGTCATTGAAAAGAACACGGGCGCCATATTCGACGCGGAGTAATTGGATAGAAAGCATGGATCTAAAACAGGAAAAATGGCTGCGGCGGAAGAAATCACAGTTTGCACGAGAATGCACGAAAATTCATAGTGCGAACATAAGCTTGATGGATGGTAATTTATCTTTGATGAGCGAATTTAATCATAGAACCCAATATTCACTTGCTATTTCGCATTCATAAACTATTGTGGCTTTCGGCAAAGTCATTTGCCACTTAATCTCTCCTTATGCTGATTCGTTCGCGAAAAAGCATGAGGGTTTCATGGGAAAACAGTCGCCGAGTGCCGGGGGGCGCTCGGCGACAACTGTTTTACAGCAGTGGGTGAGAGGGGTCGAAGATGGCAATTAACCGTCGCCGTGGCGCTCGATTCCTTGCTCATCAGCTTCTAACTGAATTCGATCATTGAGGTTCCGAGCTTTCACGCGATGATCACGCTTAGCTCTGCGCTCGATGTTAATTTGACGTTTTTTCTGGCGCCGCCGCAATTCTTCAATTTCGTCATCCAATTGCAAAAAACTAGCAATCCGCGCAGGATCTAGGGTTCCATTCTTCACCGCTTCACGGATCGCGCATCCTGCATCATTTCCGTGCTTGCAATCGCTATATTTGCATTGATTCGATAACTCTTCCAAATCAGTGAAACTATCGCGTAGCGTTTTTTCATCCGTCCACATTTGAATCTCGCGCATGCCGGGATTGTCGATGATCAATCCGCGTTTCGGTAGCGGCACCAATTCGCGCGCTGTGGTTGTGTGGCGACCTTTTCCTGTGACTTCATTCACGTCGTCTGTCCATTGCCACTCTTCGCCGTAGAGCTGGTTGACAAGTGTGGATTTGCCGACACCACTTGATCCTACTATGCACATAGTAGTTCCTTTTTTGAGGTGTGAGAGTAATATTTTTAAACCCGTATTCTCTAATGCACTGGTGATGTGGATCGATGCAGTGGGGCAGAGTAATTGTAGCGCCGCGACTGCATCAGTATTTTTCTTTTTGGTGTAAAGATCGGCTTTGTTCATCAGCACCACTGGTTTGGCGCCAGAGCGCTCGATCAGCGCGAAGTATCGTTCCATGCGGCGTGGATTGAAATCATCGCCAGCATCGGTCACGACGGCAACAATGTCGATGTTGGCACCGATCACTTGTTCTTCACTGCTTTTACCGGGCATTTTTCGAGAGAAACATGACTGCCGTGGCAGGCAAGCGCGGATCACGTTGTCCTCGTTTTCACCGCCTAACTGCACCGCTACCCAATCGCCTACCGCTGGCAGATCAGCATCATTAGCTGCGTCATGCCAGACTTTGCCAGAGAGGATCACATCAATTTCTTCCCCATCGCCGAGAAAAGCACCATAGTTGATGGGGGATTCGCGAATCAAGCGCGCAGGAACCCAGTCCTTTGCCTTGAGGGCGGCAAAAGCATCGGCAAAATAAGAGTTCCAACCCAGATCAGATAGTGTCACTGAGAAGATCATAGACAAAATCAACGAAAGTGGGAGATATTTTTTCGCTAGTCTTTTCGTTGTGAAATCTTTGATGAAATTTCTTCTACCTTTTATGGACTAAGTGGCTTGTGAGCAACATCAATTAACCACAGATGCCAAAGATAGCTCAGATTTTTTTGAGAGATAAAATCCACTGGTCGGAGTGTGGACGACTTACCTCATGCAAGGGAATTTTTTTCACCGCTAAGACACGAAGCGCGCTAAGTTTTGAGGAAGAATTTTTTTTAACCACGGATGAAAGGCAGGATATACACGGATCAGAGCCAGAGCTTGCGTGCTAAGATAAAAACGGTTTGGCTTGCAAGTGGGTGTGAGTTTCTTGTAGAGATCACTCATGACAAACTACATGCCAGTATTTTTGCTTACCTTATGTTGCTCCATGGTTGTTGCTGTGGAGAAAGATGCAACCCGAGATGTGGGTGCTGCTCCTGTTGCGGGAGCGGAAGTGATCATCGATGGCTCACGGGCCATGCTCGATGAAAAATGGACATATTGGCAAGGACCAGCTTTCAAATCAGCATTGCCGATCAAATGGAAAATTGTAGAAGACCCACTAGCAGATGGGAAAACCGTGGTGATGACCGATGATCCTGTAGCGGCGGGTGGTAGATACGGCAGTGCTGATATTGTGACAAAAAAAGCGTATAAAGATTTTCGATTGCATATTGAATTTTTAGTCTCCAAGGCAGGTGGCAACAGCGGTGTTTATTTGCAAAATCGTTATGAAATTCAAATCCTCGATGGCGATAAAACAACCCACGGCATGGCAGCGGTGATCAATGAAAAAGCTGGCCTATACGAAGCTTATCGCGGTGTAGGGCAATGGAATGCCTATGATATTATTTTTCGGGCGGCGCGCTTTAAGGATGGCAAACTAACAGAAAATGCGCTGGTGACATTATGGTTCAATGGCCAAAAAATTCACGTGAATCAAGCCATCACGAAAGTCGTTGGTGGACCAAATTCTGGCGTGGATGGCGGCAATGACGGAGGGCGTGGCATTACTGATTCGCCACAAGGCATCAAGTTACAATGTGAAGGTCACGATGTCCGTTACCGCCATGCTTGGATCAAGGAATTGGATTTGAGCGAAGCCAATACTGATGTGAAAGAATAAGCCTCTGCGGCAATGACTGAATTGCATTAGAAAGAATAATTAACAGAAATCATTTCCTCAAAATCTCTAAGGCTGGATTGGTGGCAGCTTTGAGGTCGGGAGTTTTTTCTGTTAGGGATTCTAGCAGTGGAATGTCTTCTTTAGTGCCCATGCGGGCGATGCTGTGGATGGCGGCTTTGCGGAGGGGGATCATAAGCGTCTCATCGGCGGCGATCGTACGGGCAGTGGGGAGGATGTCGTTTTGCTTGCGATCTACGCAGGCGTGAAGCACGCTGATTTTTACATCGGGACGGGTAGCGGAGTCGGTGACGAGACGCAGTGCGGCGGCTTGGAACTGAGCATCCGTCTCTGCGGAGCGTGGGATGTGGCCACTGTGTTCTAGATCGGTGAGGAAGAG
>CAIRGO010000142.1 GCA_903878115.1 Akkermansiaceae bacterium
GCGTGATTTTTTAAACCAGAACACCTGCGGAGAAAGCACGTTGCAGCTCATCATCGCGAGATAAGCCCACCAATACGGACCAACGATCCGATATTTGAATGCTTCCATTTCATAAATGGCACCCGAGTAAAACGCGACGAATAATTCCATCAAATATGCATAACCAACGATCGTTCCGGTAAGCAAAATGATCTTCGCCATGTTTTCGATGTGCTTCATGGTGATCATATCCTGCAATCCGTAAATGGCACGCGCAGGAATCATGATGGTGAGAACCATGGCAAAGCCACCGAACACCGCACCAGCGACGAAGTATGGCGGGAAAATAGTTGTGTGCCAACCGGGCACTACCGAAGTGGCGAAGTCGAACGAAACCACTGAGTGCACCGAGAGCACCAGCGGAGTAGAAAGTGCCGCTAGTAATAGATAGGCCATTTCATAATGACTCCATTGGCGATTACCACCACGCCATCCCAACGAGAAAATTCCGTAAAGAATTTTGCGCAAGCCTGGTTTGGCTCGGTCGCGAATGGTCGCGAGGTCAGGCACCATGCCGAGATACCAGAAAATCAGCGAGATCGTGAAGTAGGTAGATACCGCGAATACGTCCCATAACAAAGGCGATTTGAAGTTTTGCCATACACCATTTGCGTTAGGAATCGGAGCGAGGAACCATGCCATCCAAACACGCCCAACGTGGAATGCAGGGAAAATACCAGCGCAGACCACCGCGAAAATCGTCATCGCTTCCGCGGCGCGGTTGATGGATGTTCGCCAATTTTGTCGAGTCAGGAAAAGGATCGCCGAAATAAGGGTGCCGGCGTGTCCGATACCGATCCAAAACACGAAGTTGGTGATGTCCCAACCCCAGAAAACGGTATTGGTCATGCCCCAAACACCAACACCCGTGGAAACTAGCAGCGACAATCCACCACCCACGCCGATCATTGCGATCAGGGCACTAGGGATGAACAAAATCCACCAAAGCAGCGGTTGTTTGTTTTCAATAATACCGCAAATCCGATCGGAAATCCAGTGATAGGAACGATTGTTAAGAATCAATTTCTCACGCTCCAGAACCGGCAATTTCGGGCCGTTTCGAGGTTCGTGAGTGGTGGTAGTAGCGTGTGCCATAATACTGTGTGAATGGGTAAATTCGTTAGATAATGTTATGCCATATCAATGGTGGCGCGACCGATCCATTGCGCATCCGGCATGGCGGGATTCGGATTTTTCACCCGGGCCATGTAGAGAGTGCGTGGGATGGTGCCGATGTAATGAAGCAGTTCGTAGCTGCGGGCCAATTCGCGACCGCGGACTACGGCAGCATCTTTGCCATCGAGAATATTGCCAAAGGTGATCGCTTCAGCGGGGCAAGCTTCTTGACAAGCTACTTTTACGCTATCAACGGGAATGCGCAGCGTCTTGATGCCGACGGTGAAATCCGTGGATGGCTTGCCAGAAGCGAGGACTTCTTGTTTTTGACCACGTTTTTGGCGGATCTTCGATTCTTTGAGACGTTGCACGCAATAGGTGCATTTTTCCATCACACCACGCATCCGCACGGTCACGTTCGGGTTGCGTTGCAAATGAGCGGAGGTGCCCACTTGTGTTTCGCCGAGCGGTCCACGATAGAGGTTGTGAGCGATGAGAGGATTGCGCTTGTTGTAGTCGAAATAGTTGAAACGACGTGCCTTGTATGGGCAGTTGTTAGCGCAATAACGTGTACCGATGCAGCGGTTGTATGCCATCGCATTCAAGCCATCTTCGGTGTGAATGGTTGCATTTACTGGGCAAACTGTCTCGCACGGAGCGCTCTCGCACTGCACGCAAGCGACAGGCTGTGGCACCATCGCAGGATTGTCTTGGTCGAAAGTGTTGTCTTTTTGCTGAGCAAAATAACGATCCATACGGATCCAGTGCATCGCGCGGCCTTTGGCCACCTGCTCTTTGCCGACGACGGGAATGTTGTTTTCCGCTTGGCATGCCACTAAACACGCGTTGCAGCCCATGCAGGAAGAAAGATCGATGTTCATCGCCCACTGATGCAAGTCATCGCTCAGGTGCGGTTGCTCTTTGCCATCTTTACCAGGGTGCCAAGTGGCGGAACTGGTTGGCTTGTAGAGTGAAATATTTTCCGGTGCGTGAGAATCATTGCCTTGCTTTCTCACACCATCGTATTGCTTCTCAAAACTACCCTTTTCCGCTACTGGCTGGGTAGAAATTTCACGAGCTAACGAGCGACCATACATCGCGTGATGTTCTTGCGTAAGAGCAACCGAATAACGTTCTTCGGTGGTAGTCACTTTGGCACCTTGAGCTAAATAACTCGTCGCTTGAGTGCGCAGCGGATAAACATCGAATCCACGATTGACGCCAACAAGACTGCAATGGGTTTCATTTTTCGGCGCGCGTTTCAGCTCGTCATCTTTGTCAAACGCTTGACCATAGCCAAGTGGAAGAACGAGGGTATTTTCCGATAGACCAAAGGCGATCAATACAGGAATCGTGAGCTCCTTGCCATTGAGCGAAATTTGAATCATCGGCGCGCGACGATTGCCTGCCTCACCATCGACAGGACTCGCAGCACGGGGGCTTTGGATCTCGATGATTTGATCGTAAATGCCAAGTTCCTTGGCTGTTTTCGGAGCGATCAGCGCGGCGTTGTCCCAAGTCAATTTCGATATCGGATCGGGTGATTCTTGCAACCAAGCATTGTCAACCCAGCGACCATCGTAGATCGAACCATCGGTAGAGAAAATCACATCAAGGCTGTCTTTCGAAACTTCCGCGTAAACTGCAGCGGTAACATTCGCTGTCTCAGGAGTTGCGGCTGCTTGTGAAGAACCGGCGACGAATCCCTCGCGCAAAGTTTTTTTCCATGCGACATCATCGCCACCTACGGTAGTGCGGACGGCAGCGAAGGCAGATGATTCTTCACCGGTGACAAGTTTAGTATCAGCATCGAGCAGAGCGGATAGTAATTCAAACTCAGAGATTGCATTTTCATACAGCGGCAAAATCATCGGTTGGATGATCGTATGCACACCTTTCGCGGTGCGAGCATCCGACCAGCTTTCCAAATAATGAGTGGCAGGAATATGCCAAGTGCAGGTATGGGCCGTAGCATCCGTGCGCATACCAAGGTGAATGCTTGTTTTGGCTTTGCCTAACAGATTCACGAAATCAAGATCGGACGGCGCATCATAAACCGGATTCGCAGGAGTCACGAAAATCACATTCTCCACAGCACCGCTGGTGAGATCTGCGATAAGATTGGTGAGGTCACCGAAACCAGTGTTATCAGATTGCAGCGAAAGGAGTGGTTTGCCGTCGCCGACGTTGCCAAGAGCTTGGTTGATCGCTAGCGCAATCGCTTTTAACGGGGCGGAAGTGCGGGAACCAGCAAGAACCACTGAACGACCAGCGGAGGCAATGAGGTCACTCACGCAGCCATCGACCCATTCGATAATACGACCTTCAGAAATCGGTGCGTATTGACTCACCAGCGGACTTGCCGTGGTGCCATTTTTTGCGGCCAATTTGCGAGCAATGTCGGCAGCGATGCGAATGACTTTACTCGGCTCAATGCGTAAGCGGTGATCGGCCATGCCGCCAGTGAGACTGAAAAGACTCTCCACTGCATAAAGACGATTCATTCCGCGGACATTTTTTTCCTCTGTGTAATTTTTTCCTTCTGGCTTGCGACGTGCGAAAAATGGTCCCACAGGACCTTGCGGATCAAGACTCGCAAAATCACAGTCGAGCGCCAGAATGCGATCGGCTTTGGCAAAATCAGCCACAAGCTTTACGCCATCACCCACTGCTGGTGAGAGAGCTTCGTAGGAATAAAATTTCGACCCTGCGAATTTCGTCGCGATTTCTTTGGCCAAGCGTGAACGTGTGGGTGATTCATCCGCACCGAAAACGATACCGATTTTTCCCGCTTTCGCAACCTCTTTAAGCATCGATAGCATGTCCGCACGACTGGCTTCGTTGCCATGGTGCAGAATCTTCTGCGAACGTAATGGATTGTAGAGATCTAGGATAGTGGCCTGTGCGAACGCATCCGTGCCATCGGCATCAGGGTGCAATTTGTTAGGAGCTAGTTTCGTCGGGCGACCTTCAAAGGAAGTAACTACTAAAGGTGTAGCACCACCCGCACGCGGCATGGCGCTAGCGTAATATAGGGCTTTCCCAGGAATCACCCACTCAGGTGCTTGGGTGTAAGGGACAGTATATTTTTCCGCACGTCGGCATGAAGCAAGGCTCAGCCCAGCGAGTGCGGACGAGGCACCCATGATTTTTAAGAACGAACGACGTGATGTTTCCGCGTCTGCTTCGTCCGCCATTTCCGCAGCCGAACGCGGAAATTCACGATCGAGATGTTCACGGAATGCCGGTGTTTCTTCAAGTTGTCCCACACTGCGCCAAGAAACCGTTGTTTCTCCTACTTGTGCTTCGGGATGTTGCCAAATGCGTTTGCTCATGATCGTAACAAGATAGTCAGGTGAAAATTAATGGTGGCAGGTAGCGCAGCTTGCTTTCGGCTGCAGCTTGAATTTTTCTTTTAGTTCTTTACCGAAATCGACTGGGTCAGTGATTCGTTCGCCCTTGATATTAAGAATCACATGACTCTCCAAATACTTCGCGGCATCATATTTCAGATTGAAAACTTCTTCCAAAGGACGCACCTGCGTCTCAGGAGCGTTATGGCAGTCGATGCAAAATCCCATGGAGTGAGCCTTAGCATGATAAACGACTTCCATTTGATCCACTTGTCCGTGACAGGTCACACAGCTTACACCGCGGTTGACGTGGGACATGTGACTAAATTTCACGTAATCTGGTGCTTTGTGAATTTTCACCCACTGGATCGGCTTGCCATCATAGAGAGGATGAGTTTTATCCATCGCGCGATGAAGTGGATCCAGCTTCGGACTTTGGCGTTGCACGTGTTGGTGACAGTTCCAGCAAGTATTAGCGGAAGGCACATTCGAGTGGTCAGAAACATCGACAAATGAGTGGCAATAGCGGCAATCCAAGCCAAGTTGATCAGCATGAATTTTATGCGAAAAAGGGATCGGTTGTGATGGCTGATAACCAACGACAGTAGCCTTAGGTGTTGCATAAACCGTGAAAGCAGCGACCACTCCGATCGCAACCGTGCCACCGCAAAATGCGAGTTTCAACGGTAGTAAGTTTGTCCAGCGAGGAAAAATATTGGCCATAGCGAGTTGCGGTGCGCGCAAAGTGCATGCTTGTGAAAAATTTCACAAGCAAAATCTTGTTGCGTAATGAGATTTTTGGATTTTTCTGGTCAAATCCTTATGAATCAAATGAATTTTTGCGTAATTTTTCAGCAACTCGTGCCGTATGTTCACGTTGGTATGAAAGATTCTTTACGCTCCCTTTTGCTCATTTGTTGTTTATCATTTGTCCAGATCGTCAATGGCGATGAAGCACCGACACTATTATTTGATGGGAAAACGTTTCAGGGTTGGTATCTTTTCATCCAAGAAAAAGACAAAGATCCTGCCAAGGTTTTCACAATTGAAGATCGATGCCTGCATATCAGTGGCGAGAAGTTCGGTTACCTATCAACCGAAAAAGAATACACCAATTACGAACTCCGACTTTCCTATAACTGGGGCGACAAGAAATGGCCGCCGCGCGAACAAGTTGTTCGAGATTCCGGCATCATCTATCATGCGCAAGGCGAGGACACCGTATGGTGCAACGGTCTGGAACTACAAATCCAAGAAGGCGACACCGGTGATCTGTGGTTAATTCCAGGGAAGCAGGAAAAGCCAACCGTGACGCTCAAAGGTGTTCCTTTTGGCGAAAAAAAAGAAGAGCGACGCGCCGTCAAATGGTCCACTCATGAGAAACCTCACGGTGAATGGAATGAGGTTTTGTTAGTGGTCAAAGGCAAGCACTTCGAGCACTGGGTGAATGGAGTGAAAGTCATGGAAGGCGAAAGCATGGATCGTGAAAAAGGCAAAATACAGCTGCAGTCAGAAGGCGCAGAGGTCTGGTATCGCGATATTTCGTTAGTGAACATAACGGAGTAGAAAGGATCGCTGTGGCAGGGAGTTTGCCAGCAGAGTAGAGAGGCGAGATCAGGCTTGGCTTCGATCGTAATCATCAAGTCAGCGCAAACTTCGGCAAGTATTCCAGCTTTCGTGATTTGCTTGTGCGTGGCTTTTTATGAATCAATTCCATCCATTCCACAATGCATGATGGCATACCCTAGCAGAATTGGTCAGTGATTTCATGCTAGAATAAAAATGTTTCATTCATAAAAAAAGCCTAACAAATGTACCTGAAATCAAAATTTATTCATTGACGATTCAACATTCTGTGGAATAGTTTTTCGCGTTTTGAAGCAAAATGGAGGGTATTTGATGATTGAATGCGATTTTATTGATCGGACAACAGCAAAAAATCAGCTGCCGGGCACTTTTCAAGAGCATGCTCGGTGAAACAAATTTTCATCTTTCTGCCTAGAACAATCACATAGCTTACATGGATAACGATTCAACAAATACAGCAACTCCGCAATCGTATTCCGCGACTGTGCGCAGAGATGCAGAGATTCTACTATTTCTGAGTGATGCGCTCAATCTTAGCATCAGCAGTACGCTGGCTCACCGTGCTGCGAAACAAGCTGAGGATACTTATCGAGAGGATCCACTTGAGCGCCTTTGGTCCGCAGCAGAAGTGGTGGGGATTCGAATTAGTTTGTATCGTCAGTCACTAGGCGACGCTCTATGGATGGCTCGAGTAGACCAACCAATCGTCGTATGGCAGGCAGATCTTGGTTGCTGGTTACTAGTCCGCAGTTGCGGCTTCTTCCGAGTGCATGTTTCAACTCCTGAATTGCGAAATGAAACAGAGATTATCAGCCGAGGAACCTTACTGAAACGACTTAGATTAAAAAACTTAAATGAAGTCGTCGATCTAGCGGTGGCAACACCGGAACGCTACGCTGAGGGAATCAGAGGACATGGCGAACAGCAAACTCCTGCACTTTTGCCCGCGTATCACGCCCACCATGCTGCAGACGATCACCATCATCCGCATGTGACGCCAATCAAACGCTTCTTGGGATTGCTTCAACCAGAGATGAAAGACGTGTGGACACTGCTGATCTTCGGCCTGATCACTGGCTTACTTTATCTCGCATTACCACTAGCCGTGAGTGCTCTGGTGGGCAATCTAGCGTTCGGAACCCAAAGCGCCCCGTTTCAACAAGCGTTGCTTGTGATTGCGATAGCGCTGTTCGCTTTCCTATTGCTCTCTGGGGTGATTCGTGGACTACAGTATTATGTAGCCGAGGTGATTCAACGCAGAATCTTTGTACGCTTAGCCACCGATATGGCGTATCGCTTGCCACGAGTGAAGGCGGATTCCTTAGATGGAGTGCACGCACCGGAGATGGTCAATCGATTTTTGGATGTGGTGACAGTGCAAAAAAGCACTTCGATGTTATTGCTTGATGGATTTAACGTTGTTTTGGGTAGCAGCATCGGTCTGATTGTGCTTGGATTTTACCATCCATTTCTTCTCGCTTTCACGGTGGGCTTGCTTATTGCTCTAGCCTTCATCATATTCGGTCTGGGCCGTGGCGCGATCCCAACCAGCATCAAAGAGTCCATTTGTAAGTATGACATGGTGAACTGGCTGGAAGAGTTAGCGCGCTATCCTCGTCTGTTTAAAGGGCGTGGCGGTTATGAGATGGCCACCCACCGAGCAGATGAACTATCACGAGCCTTTTTGAGCGCTCGCACTTCTCACTTCCGCATACTTTTCCGCCAGATCAGCGGGTTGATTTTGTTAGAGGTCATCGCAAGTTCCGCCTTGCTGATGGTCGGTGGATGGCTAGTGCTTCAGGCGCAGCTGACACTGGGACAGCTTGTTGCTAGCGAGTTGATCGTAAGCGCTATCGTGGTATCGCTTTCAAAGTTGGCCAAAAAATTTGAAGCGTGGTATGACATGCTAGCGGCAGTAGATAAACTCGGACACTTGATTGATTTGGAAATCGAAACAGAAGAAGGAGACTTCCCTCAAGTTCTCACTGATGGCGTTTCGGTGTCAGTCAATAATGTGAGCTTTTCCTATCCAAACAGTAAAGAAGTGATCAGCAACATCAGCTTTGAAATACCTGCTGGTGGCCGAGTGGCGCTGATGGGCTCTCAGGGTAGCGGATGTAGCACTTTATTGGACCTTCTTCTGGCCCTGAGATTTCCGACAGCCGGACATATTGCGATTGATGGCCTAGACGTAAGATCATGGTATTTAGAGCAACTGCGGAGCCATGTAATGCTCATAAGGTCCCAAGATATCGTGAACGGAACCATTGCAGAAAACATCAGATTGGGGCAACCTGAAGTAGGGCTAGATACCGTGCAAAAAGTGTTAACCGACGTAAAATTAGGAGACGATTTACTCGCCTTGCCTGACGGCTTGCATACACCATTACTTACCGGGGGCTTGACATTATCTTCAAGACAACGCACTCGGCTACTGCTTGCGCGGGCGTTGGCACTGAAGCCAAAATTGCTTATGCTCGATGATATTTTTGATGGCATGGATACAGAAAGCATCAATGAATTGACGGATTTAATTCTAGATCCCGCACTGCCATGGACCGTAATCATCGGCACACGTTCTAACAAAGTTGCACTTAAGTGCAGTCAACAAGTCTCTATGGATCAAACCCCTAGCACTGATCAGCCATGAAACCACTGAAACGCCATCATTTTGATCTTCGTAAACAATTGCCCGTGATCGCTCGCGCTGGTTCCTCGCGCTTCCCGCGCATGGTGGCGCGCTACTTGGGCATCGTGCTGGTGCTCTTTGTCCTTGGAGTTTGGTTTTTGCCCTGGCAGCAGTCTGCGAGCGCTTCGGGAAAAGTCATTGCCTTTGATCCTCTGGATCGACGCATCAATGTGGAAGCGCCCGTGTCAGGCAATGTGCGGAAATTGCATGTCGTGGAAGGCCAGATGGTAAAAAAAGGTGCCGTGATCGCGGAGATCGAGGATAACGATCCAAATTTACTAGTGAATTTACGAGCGCAGAACGATGCACTTAGTGTCAGGAAAGCAGCTACTTCCCAGCGGGTCACCGACTTGGAGTCTCAGATCCGCCAGCAAGAATTATCAAAAGGACAAGCAATCGATGCTGCAGCTCAGCGAGTTGCCGCTGAAAAAGTTACCGCAGAAATCGCATTACTGAACTTAACGCGTATCGAGGATTTGAAAAAATCAGGGCTGGTTTCAGTGCGAGAATTTGAGGTAGCGCGTCAAAGCCAAGAAAGCTCGGAAGCCAATTTGAAAGCCGCGGAAGCCAATCTCAAGCGCACGGCAAATGACTTCGATTCAACGATTTCTGGAATTCGCGCGCAGAAGGCAACGGCTCAAGCGGAAGAAGCGGCAGCAGAGCGCGACATCAAAACACTAGCGATCAACATCAGTCAAAATTTGCGTCAGGTGATCGAATCCCCTCGCAATGGAGTCGTGCTAAGTGTGCAAGCTACCGATGGCACCTACCTGCGACCTGGTTCATTAATCTGCGTGATCATTCCCGAGACCGACAGCCGTTTTGTAGAACTTCTCATGGATGGCAACGACATGCCGCTAGTCCGACCTAGGAGGACTGATGCAAGTGGCCAAGTGATACCAGGAAGCGATGTGAGATTGCAATTTGAAGGCTGGCCGGCGATTCAGTTCGTAGGGTGGCCGAGTGTTGCGGTCGGCACATTTGGAGCAGAGGTCGTTTTCATCGATCCCACCGATGATGGCAAAGGCAGCTTCCGCGTCGTAGTCGCTCCCAAGCCTGACGTTCTAACGCGTGATGGAGTAACGAAAGAAGAATTTTGGCCAAACAATCGCTATCTCCGCCAAGGTGTGAGAGCCAATGGCTGGGTGCTGCTCGATAACGTGCCACTTTGGAAGGAAATTTGGCGTCAAATCAACGGATTTCCTCCTGTCTTATCCAACTCAGAAGGACCGAAAAAATGATGATCAAGTATCTATGTATTTGGCTAATCCCGTTTTTGGCCACCGCCGCTACCGTGGAACCAATTTCTCTCCCTGCGGTTCTGAAATCAGTCAATTCGCAGTATCCTCCTTACCTGATGGCATTGATCGAGCGGGACATCGCTTCAGGGCGACTCAGGCAAGCGCAAGGAGCTTTTGACTTAAACTTTCTTGCGAGAGGCAGCTTCAACCCGAGTGGGTTTTACGATGGAAATTCAGCCGATTTCGTCTTTGATCAACCACTTCCGTTTTGGGGTGGCAATGTTTTTGCAGGCTATCGGATTAGCAGCGGCACCCTAGCAGATTACGATAAAAATCGCACGCAAATTGATGGTGAGCTCCGCATGGGAATTCGTGTCAATTTGCTACGAGATGGACCAATCGACACCCGCCGCGCCGCTCTGTGGAAAGCGAGACTCGACCAAGAAATCGCAGACCCCTTCATCCAGCGACAACGTTTGGACATCGTGCGCACTGCTTCTCGGGCCTATTTCAACTGGCTGGCCATGGGTCTTCGACTCGGTGTGACCGAGAACTTAAGACGAATTGCCAATGATCGAAATGATTCCATCGCAAAATTAGTAACCGCAGGACAGCTAGCGCCCATTGTGAAGGTGGACAACGAACGCCTCGTCATTAGCCGCGAGTTAGCAGTGGTGCAGGCGAGACGTCGCTTCGAAGCAGCAAGTATTGAATTATCCTTGCTCTACCGCGATGCTCAAGGGGAACCCATGATCATCACACGGCAACATTTACCCTCACAGTTTCCCAAAGTTGAATTTTTGGTAAAAGAGAATGTTCCCACCGCCACCACCGCCGCCTACCGCCTGCGGCCCGAGTTGCGAAGAATTAATCTGGTGGCTCAAAAATTTGCGATTGATGAAAAATTGGCAAAAAACGCCAACCTTCCCAACTTGGATCTCACAGCATCGGTTGACCAAAATCAAGGTGACGGCCCTTACAAGGATCTGAACAAAACAGAATCGACGATCGGCTTAGAAATGAGAATGCCCCTACCCTTCAATGATGCGAAAGGTCGCTTAGAAGTGGTCAAGGCGGAATTGTCTCGGCTGGATGCTGATGCCAAATTCACCAAGGAACGCATTGCCGCAGAAATCCGCGATGGCTGGTCAGCATTTTCCGCTGCGTATGAGCAAATAGGCATGACGAAAAGAAATGTAGAACTCTCAGATCAACTAGAGGCCGGTGAACGGGAACGCTTTGAAAAAGGTGCCTCTGATCTACTAGCATTGCAGATCCGTGAGCAAGCAGCCTTCGATGCCAGACTCATGGAAGTCGATGCAAAGGCTGATTTTTTCCGCGCTGTCGCCGATTATGAAGCATCCACGGCTGAAATCTTAAAGCGATAACTTCACTTCGATGGTCACCTTGGCATCAGCTAGCGAGCTTTTTCTTGCTGGGTTGAATTTTTTGAGCTGCTTTGATTCACGGAGTTAATAGCGTTTTGTATGAGATTTTCGATGCCTTTGGTCATTTCTGGATGAGGGCTAAAGCAAATAACACGACCTCGTCCGAATTGCCCCTCGGCGGCAGCGGTGGTTCCTAACATAACACCTTGCGGGGCACCGTTGAGGGCGATTTCGGTTTTGAAAGTGGCGAGCGTTTGGAAGTCTGGGATATCGGGATTATTGGCAGGCGCGAGAAGTGGTCCTTGCGCGTAGTGAATTTGTAAGCGGTCGTTTTTGTTCTTCAGCGATTGTTTTCCTTGGGCGGAAAGTTCGATCTCCACGGTGCCCTTACCGCGTGCCCAATGGGCTCGATCAACGACTTTTGCATCGAGGATATTCAGCGACCACTCGTAATCAGCAGTCGCTAGATACGAACCCGCACAGATGCCGAGGTAGCCGCCTCCGTGACTAACGAAAACGCGAATTTTTTCCCGACCTTCTTCTCCTAATTGGCGCCCCTGATTGCCGCCGCTGCCGCCGGGTTGAATTAGCACATCGATGTCTTTGAGTTTACCTGATTTGATATCATCGGCCATCAGATTTTGAAAAGTGACGTTTTCGAATGTGGCGAGCGCCTTCGTGAGATCGTTGACGCTAGGACCTGCTCCCTTGTCGTGATAAACGCCCACCACGATTTTATTTTGTGCTTTGAGATTATTGGCAACAAGCTCCTTCTTGGGTAGGTAATCCTCGGCAAAGGCAGTGATGGCAAGAGACATTTTTTCAACAGTTTTCGTGCGCTCGACAGCGGAGCGAAGTGCCTTACCCAGTTCAAGTTGAATTGCATCAAAAGTGCCCCCGGAAGCACTGCCGTAAGTGGTAACAATATATCCGCCGATGTAGTGATTTTCTTCATCGTGCGAGTCGATGGGAGGAACGACGGTGAACCCCTGCTTTGCCAATTGCCCGAACAAACTCTTCTCGCCAGTGAGTGCATCCTCACCAAATTGCTTGACTAAATGGGCCGCTGTTTTTCCATTTTGGGTGCCTCGAAAAATTGTATTCGCGGCTAGTGCTTGGCCGTGGATATCGAGTAAAATACCACTACCCCAGCGATCGATGATTTTCTGGCGGGCTTCCACAATTGCTTGCTGGTAGGCTTCGTAAGTGGCCTTAGCATTGTCCGACTCATAGGCCAACTCAGGCGCGCGATTGGCATCGATGAACTTACGATGAAAGCGCGCGATCACAACGTAGGGCCGCTTACCGGTTACTTTGGCGATGGCATCAGCGAGTTCTGCGGTGAGTCGGTCTGTGTCAGCATCGGACTTAGGCACAAACTTTTCCACTCCTTTTCCCAGACGAACAGGAACATTAGGAACAGCTTCCCGTCCACCATGGGGAGCAGAGAGAATGATCGGCAAATCACCAGCAAGTGAGGTAACCAAGGGATGCGATTTTGCTTCTGCTTTGGCAATAGATTCAGCAGCAAATGAATTGCTAAAAATGAGCGAGGATATCGCCAAAAGACGTAAAAAGTGCTTCATTGTTGCCTTTCGATACTGCTTTGAAAGCCGAGAAGTTACAATCATTGATAAGGACGATAAAAGTTACGGCTTCGGTAGAAGTGGCTCGCTTTGACGGAGGTATAAGAAGAGATTGCGGATATCTTCTTCTTGCAGGCCAGTGAGCAAGCCTTCCGGCATGAGCGACTGCGTCAACGTCTCGACGGATTGCACGTTCTTGCGCTGGATCGTGCTGGGCCCGGCGAGAGTTTTTAATGTGATGGCTGATTCCTCGTCACTGGTGATGACGCCAGAAATCATTTGCCCGTCTTTTGTTCTAACAACTGTTTGCTGATAGTCTTTGCCAATGGCGGCGTTGGGATCGAGAATATTTTGCAGAAGGTAATCAAGATCCTTAAATGAACCGGGCAACTCTGGGCCGATGATGTTGCCTTCGCCGTGAAGCTTGTGGCAGACGCTGCAGCGCTGGAGAAACAATTCGTGGCCCTTTCGCACGTCGGCGGCGATGATGGCTTCCATGCCGAGGAATTTTTTATACTGTTCGATTTCCTTTTGTTTTTCAGCCGTAGAACTGCGGACTGAACCCCAGTTTTTTTCTAACCACTTTTTAATATTTGGATCGCGAAGATTGCGAAGTTGGGCCGCGAGCGGTGCGGAGATTTCAGTTCGTTTCATCGTGCCACTATCAATGGCGGTAAGAATGGCGCGGGCACCGGAGGCGCGGGCGACCAGCGTGTTGAGAGCATCGCGTTTTTCTCCAACATCGAGACTGGCAAAGGTTGCGATGATCGCAGGGGCGATCGTGGCATTATCATAGCTGGCGAGACCACGAAGCGAGGCCGCGCGGAGCGGACTAGGGGCTTTGATGAGATCCAAGAGCAGTGGCAGGGTCGCTTGATCCTTGGCGTCTAACAAAGAGACAAGAGCGGACTCTTTGTCAGCAGGTCTTGCTCTAGGATCAGCCAGAGTTTTACGCAGGTTTTCAAGAGCTGCCGTTCCTCCAAAGCTAGCGGCGAGAGCGAGCGACTGTTGGCGAACTTCTTCGTTCGGGTTTTCCTTGAGTTGCTTGTAGAGAGCATCCCATCCAGCAGAAACAACGAGGCCTTCCTTGCCTTTTAGCGCCGCGTTCATACCGCGGAGGATACTTGCCTGCACTGCGGGATCTTTGACCTCGGAGAGCGTGCGGATGAGGACGGGCAAAACAGAATCTTCACTCGCGCGAGGTGGAATGGCAGCCATGCGATGAGAGATGAATTCCTGGAGCTTTGGAATTTTACAGAGAACTAACAGGTTCGCCGCGATCGTAATATCGGCCGCCACTGCAGGTTCGGCGGCATACCAGATGAGGAGTGGAATGTTGGGATCATCTTTATCTTGCTCATTGGCGACGAGGGCTTCGATGAGTGGCCAGCGGGAGTCGAGGGCGATGCGTCCGGCGGCACTAGCAAGATACATCCGCACGATCGGAGATGAATCGGTCTTTGCCATTTCTATCATCTTTGCGAGTTGATCGGCGGTGGGTGAGCGGTCTTCGCAGATGAGTTGAATGGTCCAAGCGCGAAGGTATTCGAGTGGACTCTCCAGCGATTGCTTAGCAAGCGATGAAGTGAGCCCATGAGTGACGTGGAGAGCCCATAGAGCCCGAAGTTTTCTGGTTTCGTCAGGATGCTCGGTGAGGATTTTTGCAAGGGCAGCGCGGACAGCAGGATTCCCTCCGCGCTCAGCGAGGATCAGACGAGCGTGCCGAACGAACCAGTCATTGGTGTGGAGTTGGTAGGCCACGAGCTCTGCGTCGCTGGCTTTTTGCAAATCCACTTTTTGCAACTTCGCTCCTTCATAGCTGATTTTATAGATGCGACCGTTGGATCGATCCGAGAAGGCTTTTTGTTGGTGGCAGGGAACTTTGTCATACCAGTCACTCTGATAGACGGAGCCATCAGGACCGTATTGCGGACTAAGTCCACGATACCATGGATCTCCGGAGGTCATGAAATCACCGTTCTTTTCGGATAGATTGCCTGAGCCGTTGCGGACGAATTTTTCGTTCCGTAGGATATTCATGTGGATGTCGTTAAAGAAAAAAGTGTTCCGGTACTGCTGCGGCCAGGTGTCACCCAGATAAATCATAGCACCACAATAAGCCCGCTTTTTATAAGTAAAACGGGCGATTGTTTTGATCTCATCGTAGGTGTTAGGATTGGAAGGACGTCCCGCCTGTCGGGTATAGCGCGCGCCCTGAATCGCCTGCCACATGTGGGAAATAACACAGGCTGCGAAGAATCCACGACCATGATCATCCCAGTCGAGGCCCCATTGATTGCTGCCGCCCTCGGCATAGAGCTCGAAGATTTTTTTATCGGGATGATAGCGGAAAATGCCAGCATTCATCGGGACGCGTTCGGAATCAGGCGCACCGGTTTTTCCCACTTTCGAAAACGTGAAAACTCCCTGCGTACCATAAAGCCAGCCATCAGGACCCCAGATGAAGTTGTTAAGAGTCTCATGGGTGTCGTCCGCTCCCCAGCCGTCGAGGACAATCTCCGGGTCACCGGCCGCGACGTCCTGCTTGTCGTCGCGTCGCGGGAAAAAAAGTAGATTCGGCGGTGAGCCAACCCAGACGCCGCCGTGGCCGATGGCGATGCCGGAAGCAAAGGGAACCTTGTCGTAAAAAACGGATTTTTTGTCGGCGCTGCCGTCGCCATCGGTGTCCTCTAGGATGACGATTCGGTCTTTCGGTTTGCCAGGACTGTCCGGGTAATTCGTGCATTCCAAGACCCATAGGCGGCCACGATCATCCATGGTGTAGCCGATCGGCTGGACGATGTCTGGCTCTGCGGCGAAAACACTGGCATGAAAGCCTTTGGGTAACTGCATTTTCGCAGCCGTTTCCGCAGGTGTGAGTGCCGCCGTCGTGGCAACAGGTCGATTTTTGTCATTGAGAGGACTTTCTCCAAAACAGGGAGAAGCTAGAAGGATGAAAATGAGAATAGGCTTCATTGAATACTCTTGTTAGCTTCAGAAATAAGATCAAGCTGCCAGACACGGGCGTTGTCGGTGGTGATGTTCCATTCCTTTTGATTTTTCAAATCGAAGACCCATAGCGTGGCGAGCGAGATGTCGTGATCGACGAGGGATTTGATCATGCACCGGAATTTCGTGGGATATTCGGATGATAATTTTAGTAATAAAGACTTTGGTTTTTTGATTCATACCGGTGATTTGATCGTCGTTTATGGGAATAGATTTAGATGGGAGAAGCAGTGGGATATGACCTCTTTCTATCGAAAGATGATATACTTCTCAAAAAAATGACTTGCACCAAATACAGCTACCTAGCCTCAACGAAATCTATATCAGTTATCTTTGTTTATTCGATCAAAAAGCCTCCCCCAAATAAAAAAAGGAGGAACCGCAGGCCATGAATGCGGTTCCTCCCGTTGCCAATCAGAGGCATTATTGCTCTATTAGGCGAGATCGTAGCGATCAGCATTCATCACTTTATTCCACACCGAGACGAAGTCTGTGACAAATTTTTGAGCACTGTCATCCTGAGCATAGACTTCAGCGTAGGCGCGGAGCACGGAGTTCGATCCGAATACCAGATCAACGCGTGTGGCCATCCATTTCAGATTGCCAGTTTTGCGATCTCGTATTTCGTAAAGATTACGCCCCACGGGTTCCCAGCGGTTAGCCATGTCAGTGAGATTCACAAAGAAGTCAGTGGTCAATGCACCCTCACGGTCGGTGAAAACGCCGTATTTTGTGCCGCCGTGATTGACGGACATAGCGCGCATTCCGCCAATGATGACGGTCATTTCGCGGGCGGTGAGACCTAATAATTGAGCACGATCAAGCAACAACTCTTCTGGCGTATTCGCGTAGTCTTTCTTCTGCCAATTGCGGAATCCGTCATGGATTGGCTCTAACACATCGAAGGAAGCGCCATCGGTCATTTCTTCATTAGCATCGCCTCGACCTGGAGAAAACGGAACATCAACCGGAATTCCTGCAGCAGCGGCAGCTTGCTCAATACCCACATTGCCAGCCAGCACGATGGTGTCAGCTAGGCTAGCGCCATGAGCGGAAGCAAGAGACCCGAGCACGGTAAGAACCCGCGCCAGACGAACGGGTTCATTGCCAGCCCAATCTTTTTGCGGAGCGAGACGAATACGAGCACCATTGGCACCACCGCGCATGTCAGAGTGACGGAAAGTACGTGCGCTATCCCATGCAGTGGCCACCAAATCAGTCAGGCTCAGACCTGATGCAACAATGGCTGCTTTCAGTGCTTTCACATCGTAGCTAGAGGAGCCAGCTGGAATAGGATCTTGCCAGATCAAATCTTCAGCGGGGACATCAGGGCCAATGTAACGGACCTTTGGCCCCATATCGCGATGAGTTAGTTTAAACCATGCTCTGGCAAAAACTTCTGAAAAGTAATCTTGATCCTTATGAAAACGTTCCGCAATTTCACGATAGATCGGATCTTTGATCATCGCCATATCAGCATCGGTCATGATCGGATTATAACGAATCGAAGAGTCATCCACGGCCACGGGACGATCTTCTTCTTTAATGCTGATCGGCTCCCATTGCGAAGCACCTGCAGGGCTTTTCGTCAGCGCCCATTCATGCCCGAGAAGCATGCTGAAATAGCCGTTGTCCCACTTGGTCGGGTTAGTTGTCCAAGCGCCTTCAATACCGCTGGAGACCGTATTCCGTCCGTTGCCATTCGGATTGCGCCAACCGAAACCTTGTTCACTAATGTCAGCACCCTCAGGGTCAGGCCCTAGGAGACTGGCATCGCCATTGCCATGACACTTACCAAGCGTGTGACCACCTGCGGTAAGAGCCACGGTTTCCTCGTCATTCATCGCCATACGGGCGAAGGTTTCGCGAATATGAGCAGCAGTTCTGAGCGGATCGGATTTTCCGTTAACGCCCTCAGGATTTACGTAGATGAGTCCCATCTGCACAGAGGCAAGTGGATTTTCCATTGTGGAGGGATCTTCAAGGTTGCCATACCGACCATCACTCGGAGCTAGCCATTCCTTCTCGCCACCCCAATAAGTATCTTTCTCAGGATGCCAAATATCCTCACGACCAAAACCAAAACCGAATGTTTTAAGACCAGCAGACTCGTAGGCAATATTACCGGCAAGAATAAATAGATCAGCCCAACTTAACTTGTTACCGTATTTTTTCTTCACTGGCCAAAGGAGGCGACGAGCCTTATCGAGGCTTACATTATCGGGCCATGAATTGAGCGGAGCGAACCGCTGATTGCCCGTATTAGCGCCACCGCGGCCATCGGCACTGCGGTAGGATCCAGCGGAGTGCCATGCCATACGCACCATCAGACCAGCGTATGTGCCCCAATCGGCAGGCCACCAATCTTGGCTATCTTTCATCAGCACATGAAGATCATTTTTCAATTCTTCAACGTTAATGGTTTTCACTGCTTCGCGGTAGTTGAAGCCAGGGTCCATCGGATTCGTTTTCGTATCGTGCTGGTGCAATATATCCAAGTTAAGCGCATTAGGCCACCAGTTCATATTCGACTTGCCGACTGTAGTGTGTCCGCCGTTCATTACAGGGCATTTTCCTGCTGAGATGTTATCCATTCCTTCCATAGTATCTGCGTAGTTAATTGTGTTAATTGATTGCTGAAAATCGATCTTTCATTATCGCCAGCACAACAATAGACCCTTTTTTGATATTTGCCTAAATAATTTATGTGATCGAATCTATTTGTTCGACTTATATCTAGAAAAGGCTATGCACATAGCATATGGATTTACGTCAGCTAGAGTCTTTTGTGACCATCGTGAAAGAAGGGTCGCTCAGTGCGGCATCGAAACGGCACCATCTATCTCAGCCAGCACTGAGTCAACAACTGCAATCTTTAGAGCTGGAATTGGGAGAATCCTTATTGCGGCGTCATCCACGCGGCGTTGAACCAACAGTAGCGGGAGAGCTATTGTTAAAACATGCACGCGTGATGCTTGGTCAGATGGATCGATTGCGGGAAGATTTCCAAGGTCGTAGAAAGCTAGAAACAGGGCATTTTTCTTTTGGCATCATTCCCACCTTAGCGCCGTATTTATTACCACAATTGCTGGGGCCATTTCGCAAAGCCCATCCTGGAGTAATGGTTTCAGTCAAGGAGTCGCGCACAGAACAATTGATTTCGATGGTAGCTGAAGGCGAAATCGAGTTTGCGATTTTGAGTGGCGCGGCAGCATCGGAACGCCGGCATTCATCATTGCAGTTGAGCGAGTTATTTCGAGAGCCATTGCTGTTGGCTGCTCCAGCAAATCATCCGCTGGCGACTCGAAAAGCCCTACCTCAAATTGAAGATGTCGATCCCAATGAGATGATCCATCTCAGCGGCGGGCACTGCTTGGCTCAGCGAACAATGAAAATTTGGCGTGAATGCAAGCAGGACTTCCGACTGCAATGCGATCAAATCTCCACAGCGCTCGCCATGGTATCGGGAGGAATGGGCGTTACGATAGTTCCCAAATTGGCATCGCTTGAGGTAAGACATGAAAACATCGTTTGCCGGAAGTTTGCGGGAGAGGGGCTAGACCGTCCGATTCATTTGCTCAAACCGCAACGTGCGCATCTCAGTGCAGCAGCGGAAAAACTACTGGCAGTAATAGTGCGGAAATGAATAAAGAAAAAACCGCGCCCTGCGAAGAGCGCGGTTTTTTGAAATCATGTTAGATCGTTCAATAACGATATTGCTCGCCTTTGAATGGTCCACCGACAGGAACGTTGATGTAGTCAG
Source organism: Akkermansiaceae bacterium (assembly GCA_903878115.1). Lineage (GTDB taxonomy): Bacteria > Verrucomicrobiota > Verrucomicrobiia > Verrucomicrobiales > Akkermansiaceae > UBA956. The sequence continues at coordinate 19,772 of CAIRGO010000142.1, forward strand.
CTTGCTCTTGCGTAAGCTGAGTAAGTTTGGCTCCCACTTTCGATAGATGCAGACGGGCTACTTCTTCATCAAGATGTTTTGGCAACACGGTGACTTGCCCCGCTTGATAGACGTCTTTATTTTTCCACAAATCAATCTGTGCGAGAGTTTGATTCGTGAAGCTGTTAGACATCACAAATGATGGGTGACCAGTGGCGCAGCCTAGGTTTACAAGACGACCTTCAGCGAGCATGTAAATGCAGTTGCCCGTGGGGAATGTGTAACGATCGACTTGTGGTTTGATGTTGAGCCTAGCAACGCCTGGCGCATTGTTTAATTTATCGATTTGAATTTCGTTATCGAAGTGACCGATGTTGCAAACAATTGCCTGATCTTTCATTTTGGCCATGTGCTCAAGACGAATGATGTCTTTGTTGCCTGTGGTGGTCACATAGATATCACCCCAGCCAAGCGTGTCTTCGATTGTCAACACGCGGAAACCTTCCATTGCTGCTTGCAGCGCGCAGATCGGATCCACTTCGGTAACTACCACTTGAGCACCTTGGCCACGCAAAGCTTGCGCGCATCCTTTGCCTACATCACCATAACCGCAAACAACACCGACTTTACCAGAAATCATCACGTCAGTGGCGCGCTTGATGCCATCGACAAGTGACTCACGGCAACCGTAGAGGTTATCGAATTTTGACTTCGTTACCGAATCATTCACGTTAATAGCAGGAACCAGCAATGTTCCTGCTTTCGCCATTTGATAGAGACGATGAACGCCAGTGGTGGTTTCCTCGGAAACACCTTTCCATTCTTTCACAATCGCGTGGAAAATGTTAGGTTGTTCTGCATGAATTTGTTTGAGCAAATCTTTGATCACTTGTTCTTCATAACTCTCGCCTGGGGAATTCACCCACTCGGATCCATTTTCGAGTTCGTAGCCTTTGTGAATGAGTAGGGTAGCATCACCACCGTCATCGACGATGAGCTGAGGTCCCAATCCTTGCGGGTTCACAAGAGCTTTCCATGTGCACCACCAATACTCTTCCAAGGTCTCCCCTTTCCAAGCATAAACGGGAATGTCGCGTGCAGCAATCGCAGCGGCGGCATGGTCTTGTGTTGAGAAAATATTGCAGCTCACCCAGCGAACTTCTGCGCCGAGATCGACCAGAGTTTCAATGAGCACAGCGGTCTGAATCGTCATGTGCAAGGAACCCATAACGCGCACTCCTTGCAATGGTTTTTCTTTGCCGTATTTCTCACGAGTCGCCATCAAGCCAGGCATTTCATGCTCAGCGATGTCAATTTCTTTGCGGCCGAAATCAGCAAGGCCGATGTCGCGTACTTTGTAGTCGGTAAAACTCATATTTTTTTCGTTTGTTAATTAGATTAGTCGGATTGGTCTGATCGGTCGGATCATTTGATTGCTTTCTTCAGCGCTTCTACTTTGTCAGTTGTCTCCCACGTCAGATCCGCATCTTGCTTGCCAAAGTGCCCATAGTTGGTGGTCTTCGAGTAGATGGGACGCAGTAGATTCAATTGCTTGATGATGTCAGCAGGCTTGAAGGAAAAGACTTTTAGCACAGCCGCAAGAATCTTGGCATCAGGATACGTTCCGGTACCAAAACTATCCACATGCACACTCACGGGCAAGGGATGGCCAATGGCGTAGGCAAATTGGATTTCACATTTATCTGCTAGACCAGCGGCGACAACATTCTTCGCAACCCAGCGGCCCATGTATGCGGCACTGCGATCCACCTTCGATGGATCTTTGCCAGAGAAAGCACCACCACCGTGGCGACCCATGCCGCCGTAGGTATCAACGATAATTTTACGACCTGTGAGCCCACTGTCGCCCTGTGGTCCGCCGATGACAAACTTACCAGTAGGATTAATGAGATACTCAGTATCTTTGGTGAGCATATTTTTTGGCAACACTCGTTTGATGAGGTCGATACAAAATTTCTCGATCTCTGCATGCTCTACGGAAGCGGCGTGCTGTGTGGAGATCACCACATTTACAATGCGAGTTGGCTTGCCGTTGACGTATTCAACTGAAACTTGGCTCTTGGCATCTGGACGTAACCATTTGGCCACTTTACCAGCTTTGCGAACTTTCGTTAATTCACGACCTAACAAATGAGCATACATCACCGGAGCTGGCATCAACTCTTTTGTTTCGTTAGATGCATAGCCAAACATGATCCCTTGATCCCCTGCTCCTTGCTCAGCATGCTTTTTCCCAGATGCTTTCTTCGCATCCACTCCTTGCGCAATATCGGGCGACTGCGTTGTTAGATAATTGTTGATGAAAATTTGATCCGCATGGAAAACATCATCGCTATTCGTATAACCAATGCCACGCACGGCATCACGGATGATTTTATCGATATTGATCGCTTCACCGATGGATTTTTGACCAATCTTAGGAATGGTAATTTCGCCGCCTACTACGACAACATTGCTCTTCACAAATGTCTCGCAGGCAACGCGGCTATTTTTATCTACAGCGAGGCAAGCGTCCAGGATAGCGTCTGAAATCGTATCAGCTACCTTATCAGGATGCCCTTCACCTACCGACTCGGAGGAAAAAATGTATGTACTCATATTTTGTAATTTTCGTATCGTCAAATCGCGATGCGTTGATATAATCAGAGCGAAGATGAAATTGTCAACCATGAAATGTCTGAAACTATTGGCCGATCCTACACGCCTACGGATTCTACTTTTACTGCAAAGCCACGAGCTTTCCGTAGTGGAATTGCAAGACATTCTTGGTATGGGACAGAGTAGAATCTCCACGCAGCTTTCTCTACTAAAACAAGAAGGGCTAGTCACCGATCAACGATCAGGGAAAAATAATATCTACCAAGCAAACTTGCCAGAGGAGCTATATGTGATTGCGAAAAAAGCTGCCGAAGAATTGCCCGAGTGCAGCAAAGACCATGCCGCACTAAAGCATCTAAACCGCAAACGCAAAGACAAAGCACGCGCGTATTTCGATGAACTCGCTGGAAAATTTGGCAAAAACTACGTTCCTGGCCGCTCATGGAAAGCACTCGCAGAGGCATTGATCAAGGTGATGAATTACGATGTCATTGCCGACCTAGGCGCAGGCGAAGGAACATTATCTCAATTGCTTGCGCTGCGCGCCAAGAAAGTCATCGCAGTGGACATTTCTCCAAAGATGGTTGAATTTGGTCAGGCACTAGCAATCCAACACGATCTGCCCAACTTAGAATTTCGCTTAGGAGAAATCGAAGATGTACCGATCGACAACGCGACCGTAGATCTCGCGATCTTAAGTCAAGCACTGCATCATGCAGAAGATCCGCTGCGGGCTATCGCTGAAGCCTATCGAATTCTCAAGCCAGGTGGGCGAATCTTGATTTTGGATTTAGCCAAACATTCTTTTACCAAAGCACATGAACTCTATTCCGACCGCTGGCTCGGGTTTCCAGAAGGCGAACTTGCTGAAATGTTAGAGCAGGCAGGTTTTCACGACATCGAAACCGCCATCGTTGACAGGGAAACCAAAGCCCCAAAATTGCAAACACTCGTCGCCACGGCGGGCAAGAAATAGTAAAGTCGCACGCAATCTTGTGAGGAGAATTTTCAAATCAATGATCAAGCAATTGGCGCGACTCACGAATTTTGCGTTTTTCTAATACCGACATATTAGGGTCTAAAATCGACGCAAAAAAACGTTCACGATCTTCCATTTCATGTGATCGCATACTCTTAAGCGAAGCAGGATCCTTAAGGCTCCAGGAACTTCCATCGGTGCGGAGAAATTGAGATATGACTGCTTTTGCACCTTCCGCCCGCGGTGCGATGTGATAGAATTTGGTATTCGTATCGCCACAATGGCAACCGCAACAACTCTGCATCGAAATATCGCGACGCAATGCATCATTCCCCATGCCCCATCCATCCCAATGGGTTTTCTCATCTTTCACCACAGAGGCGAAACCGACGACGGATAATTGTTCGCGACTAACAAATATTGTTTCTGGCAATGTAACAGGACGAAGCTGAGGGACAAAAGTGGGATTTTTATTCAAACGTATCGCTTTTTGCCATTCAAATTGCGCTTGCTTTGCATCATTCTCTAACCATCTGGTGAGTTGTCGATTGCCAGAATTTTTCGTGTCGAACATTTCCTCCTTCGGTGAACTTTTCAGCAACACAGGGGTGAGTCCTTTTTCATCAAAAACAAATTCACGAAACTCTCGCAAAGCGCCGCCAATGCCATCATTACTGCGCACACGCAGCAACTGTATGCGATCCTTAACGCGCAACTCAGCGAGCTGGTCAACCGCACTTTTCGCTTCATTCTTCTCTGGATCTTTCACAACCGAAGTATCAGGTGATCCAAAGCCACGATCCGTAAAACAACGAGTCACTTTTTCCAACTCATCAAGATAGCCTTGATCGAAATTTGAATGCTTACCCAAGGAATGCCACGCCAGTGCCCAATCCAAACGAGAAGCGCCATCGAGACCGTATTCAAAAATTAACGTAAGACCCTTTTCCACAGGCAATCCTTTTTCATCGACCAAGCAGAAAATCAACCGCGCTTCGCCATGTTCTCTGCTCGCAATCGTAGGGCCACCCATGTATCCACCACCTCTAGGTCCACCACCAATAAAACATCCTGCAGCCCGCCGCGGCTCGATCACGGGCTCTGGCGCTGGCAATGCCAAATCCATGCGATTGACAATTGCAAGCAATCGAAAGGGCGCATGAGAAAAATTTGGAGACCACGGAACTCCGGCATCCTCACGATAGCCATCGCGCTTTTGCCAAGACTTGACGATGGCATCACGAAGCCCTGCACGTTCTCCAATAGAAATCACTTTGTTATCCTCGCGCATGGCGCCAGCAGCCCATGATTCTAACCACACCGCGACTTTGCTCGGAGCCAGCTCATGACCGCATGCCTGTTCTAACAAATAGCCAAATGACCAAGCTCCAGGATAAGTCGCCATTTTTGAATCAACAACTAATGGGTCCGTAATCAGCAATTCTTTCTCGACTACAATCGGATGATCCTGAAAATCACCCGCCAAAACTGGAGATAGAACAGAAAAAAAAATTATCATAGCACAACGAGTAAACGGAATACGGATCGATCGATTCATAGAAATAAAATGTAGTTCGAGTAATCGACAGTTTTTTCACTCATCTTATTCAAAAAAAAATAGTACACGTCCCATGCATGACAAAATCCAAGTCAATTTTTACTGTAATAATACAGCAATTGATGCGTATCATACCTCCCGATGAAATACTCCATGTTACTACGAACAGTGATCGCTGCGTTTTCCTGCGCGGCAGGCACCCTAATAGAAGCGGCAGACTGGCTCAGCTTACCTGCTAAGGCTGGCACCGCGAACGGCAAAAAAATTGTTCTCATCTCCGGCGATGAAGAATACCGAAGCGAGGAAACTTGCCCGATGTTAGCCAAAATTCTCAGTCAAAAATATGGCTACGATTGCGTGGTGTTATTCGCGATCAATCCCGATGGCGGCTACATCGACTCCAACTTTCAAAAAAACATTCCCGGAACAGAAGCGTTAAAATCGGCTGATCTACTAATCATTGGCACTCGCTTTCGCCAATTGCCCGATAACCAACTTGCCAACTTTGCAGATTATCTTAATGCAGGCAAACCAGTCATTGGCTTCCGTACTGCCACACACGCATTTACCGGTGGGGCAAAAACGGGAGATTTTGCGTGGTCGCAATTCGGTCTAAAAATCCTCGGTGAACAATGGGTAAGCCACCACGGCGAACACAAAAAACAAGGCACCCGCGGAATTGTCGAAAGCGCCAACAGCAAATCAGAAGTGCTTCAGGGGGTCGGCGAGATTTTTGCCACCACCGACGTTTATGGCATCGCGAATCTGGATCAAAAAGCCGCCACCATTTTACTACGTGGCGCTGTTACTGAATCGTTAGAGCCAACTTCAAAAAACATCGATGGACCGAAAAACACCCCAATGATGCCTTTGGCATGGATGCGCGAATACACGGCACCGAACGGCAACACCAAAGGAAAATCGTTTTGCACCACACTAGGCGCATCGCGCGATTTTGCCGACGAAGACCTAAGACGTCTGATTGTCAATGTGGTTCATTTATTCACTGGGGAAAAAATCCCAGCCAAAGCTGATGTAGCGACAATCGACCCCTTTGACCCATCGATGTATGGCTTCTTAAACGAAAAAGATTTTTATAAAACACGCAACCTCAAACCAGATGACTTTGCCCTAGGGAAAAGCCCATCCACGGTGAGCACAACAGCTACTAAACCCTCAGCGCCAACCGTGCCCGCCACTTCCGAGAAAAAAATCGACCCAAAGGCATCACATGCCTTTGTTGCAGAGCCAGCGATCGCAACCACCGTGCGCGCCCAAGGTGTAGCAGCACCTGAAAAAGGTGAACGCATCGTATTTATTGGCAACGGTCTTGCTGAGCGGGATGTTTACTATAGTCGATTGGAAACTGAGCTCCACCTGCGTTATCCAGATAAAGAACTTTTTCTAAGAAACATGGGCCGCCCTGGCGACACGCCAGCATTTCGTCCGCATCCTGCGCGTAAATCCCAATGGGCTTTCCCGGGTGCCGAGAAGTTTCGCCCTGAATTTGCCACTCACCACGGCAATGGAATTTTCCCAACACCCGATCAGTGGCTGACACATTTGCAAGCTGACACGATCGTAGCATTTTTCGGATATAATGAATCATTTGATGGACCGAATCGCGTGGCGAACTACGAAGGCGAACTCGATGCCTTCGCCGCCTACACGCTCAGCAGGGCCTACAATGGCAAAGCCGCTCCGCGCCTCGTGCTGGTGTCTCCGATAGCTTATGAAAATCTATCCAAAAATCACGACCTCCCCACTGGCGTGAAAGAAAATGCTAACCTAGCGCTCTATGCAGCTGCGATGCAGCGTGTGGCAAAAAAACACAACCTGACATTTATAGATCTATTTACCCCGACGAAAGAATCGTATGACACTGCGAAAGAGCCTTTCACATCTAACGGATTTATTCCTAACGAAAAAGGATATGAAAAACTAGCCGTTCTGTTAGCCAATGGTCTCTACGGTCAGTCATCCTACATGTCCAAGGCAAAACCAGAATTAGTAATGGGGGCCGTAAAACAAAAAGATTGGTTCTGGCATAATGACTACGGCATCCTCAATGGAGTGCATGCCTATGGAGGTCGCTATAACCCATTCGGACCGCAGAATTATCCTGACGAAGTGCAAAAAATCCGTGAAATGGCCGCACTCCGCGATAAGTTGATTCACTTGGTAGCTAGCGGCAAAAAACAAGATCTTGCAGTAGATGATTCTGGAACGCACGCATTAAAAGACGTGCCTACAAATTATGCCAAGAGCGCCAAAAATGGCTCGGAAACGTATCTATATGGCAGTGATGCAGAAAAATCTCTCACCGTCCCAGAAGGCTTTAAAGTAGCACTTTTTGCTTCGGAAAAAGAATTCCCAAATCTGGCTAATCCGATGCAGATGACCTTCGACAACCGCGGGCGTCTTTGGGTTGCCACCATGCCTACCTATCCACATTGGAAACCAGGTGATGCACTACCTAACGACAAAATTTTAATTTACGAAGACACCAACAACGATGGTAAAGCAGACAAAGAAATCGTTTTTGCTGACAAACTCCATTTACCCATCGGCCTCGAACTCGCACCAGAAGGCTGTTATGTAAGCCAAGAACCAAATATTGTGCTGCTCAGCGATACCGATGGTGACGACAAAGCAGATAAGCGCGAAATTGTGTTAGGTGGATTTGATACCCACGACACTCACCACGCGATTAGTGCCTACGCCGCAGATCCTTCTGGCGCATTTGTCATGGGCGAAGGAGTTTTCCTTCACTCGAACGTCGAATCCGCTTATGGTCCCGTGCGTGCAATGGACGGCGGATTTTTCCGCTATAGTCCGCAACGTCAATACCTAGAACGCACTGCACAGCTCAGCATTCCTAACCCATGGGGCATTGCCTTCGATGACTGGGGACAAGACTTTTTTCTCCACACTTCTGGCACCAGCATGAACTGGATGCTGCCCGCATCGGTCAAACCAAAATACGGATTGCAGACCCCATCCACTCCTGACCTTGTTCCCAAAGGACAAAACGTAAGACCAACATCGGGGCTCGAAATTGTTAGCTCACGTCATTTCCCAGATGAAATGCAGGGCGATATCATGCTTTGCAACAACATCGGCTTCCTCGGCATCAAGCAACACGCGATTGCCGATGATGGCACCGGATACAAAACTACCTTCCGTCAAAATTTGCTGCAATCATCTGATGGCAACTTCCGTCCCGTGGATCTGGAGTTTGCACCAGACGGCTCACTTTACGTCATCGATTGGCACAATGTGCTGATTGGTCACATGCAGCACAATGCGCGTGATCCCCTACGCGACCACGTTCACGGTCGTGTTTATCGCATCACCTATCCGTCACGCCCGTTGGTAAAACCTGCCACGGTCGCAAAAGCACCGCTTGCTACACTGTTGGATAACTTGAAACTGCCAGAGTTCCGCAGCAGATACCGCACTCGCCGCGAAATCCGCTCGCACCCCATCACGGAAGTGATGCCCGCACTAAAAGCCTGGGAAGCAAAACTCGACCCCAAAGATGCCCGCTACGATCACCATTTGTTAGAGTCGCTCTGGACTTCGTGGGGTATGAATCAGGTAGATGAAACGTTGTTGAAAAAACTTCTCCAAGCAAAAGACTTCCGCGTTCGTTCTGCCGCCGTACGGGTATTGCGTTACAACTACCACCGTGTGGCTGATCATATCGCCTTGTTAGAAAAAGCCGCCACTGATCCTGAAGGTCGCGTGCGTTTGGAAGCCATCATTGCTGCCTCATGGATCGATAATGCGGCCGCGAAAAAAATCGTCGCTATCGCATCGGCTCAACCGCTTGATACATGGAGTAAAGGTGCCGCAAAAACCGCCAGTGATCGTCTCGCGGGTGTCACCGAAGAAGTTGTCATCGAACATCCCTTGCCGCCCATTCCAGCCCATCTCAGTGCAGCCGAGAAAAAGCAATTCACCGACGGACATGAAATTTATTTCCGCGATGCTCATTGTGCAACTTGCCATCAAGCCGATGGAAATGGACTCCCACCGGCCTTCCCACCACTGGTTGGCAGTGCTTGGGTCACCGAAGATCCTGAGCGACTGATCAAACTCTCCATGCACGGCTTAATGGGTCCAATGGAACTTAACGGCAAAAAGTATGATGGCAATGTGCCGATGACACCTTTCGGCGGAATGCTCAAAGACGACGAACTCGCCTCAGTTCTAACCTACGTGCGCAATAACTTCGGCAACAAAGCATCATCAATCCGAGCCGAGCAAGTCGCCAAAGTGCGCGAAGCCACAAAAGGCCGTCAAGGATTCTACACTGTAGAAGAATTGCTGAAAGAAAATCCGATGAAGTAATATTACTCTACTATTGATCACATTTTAATAAAAATCCCCGCGCTGTGTAACACGGCGCGGGGATTTTGTTTTTAGCAAGTTTTAGCGGCTACGCTGATCTAGCATTTTCAGCATTTCTACAAACTCAGCA
>CAIRGO010000143.1 GCA_903878115.1 Akkermansiaceae bacterium
GATGGCGGGGCGTGAGCGTCAAGCCATTGGCGAAAGGTAGGGTAGTTGGTCCGTTCTTTTGGTTTTGGTAGTTTTTCTCGCAGAAAAGCAAGTGTGCTGTCGCGAGTGATGAGGCCTGCTTTGATGATGTCGTTAAGATCACTCTTGGTGGTGGTCGGCCAATAGGCGTGCACTCGGTGAACTCTCTCGGATATCTGTGAGAGGAATCCGTTTTCCTCAAACCATTTGATCCCTGCATTGTCGCTATCAGCAAAGGCGAATACGGTGGCGCGAGGGTGAATGGGTAGTGAGAGTAGCTTGGCTCCGCTAGTGGCACCTCTGAGTCCTACGAGCGCTGTGTGCTTAGGCCAGTCCTCATGCCAGCCCATCATACTCATGAGTGCTGCTGAGTCCCATTGACCTTCGTTGATGAAAAGGTATTTGGCTGTTGCGATATCTCCAATGATGAACGGCCATGCCCCGCACCCCGCTGGGCTGTAGCGCCAACTAGCCTTGCTCCCCTTTTCATTTCCTCGACTATGCGGGGCGAGTCGGCAATGAATAGAGACAGTGGTGAGTTTGTCATCGATGATGCGTTGCACGGCAAAGGCCTCTCTTAGCTCTGAGAAATGCGGGTGCAATCCCATGATTCCATTTTCAGCTAGATAGCGAATGGCTGCTGGCGCGAGCCCTCTCCACTCGGCGATGCGCTGCACTTCCTTATCATCGAATAGAAGACGCTGGCAAGAATCACGCCATGCTAGTTCCTCGATGTTGGAAAGTGGTGGTGCTGGTTTGTCCTCGTAGATCGGGCGAGCTAGGCGCGGTTGGTGTTGTGTGGGTGCTGTGATGCCTTTCTCGTTGGCGAGCATAGCGAGAGTTTCACCAAGAGTCATTCCGCGTGAGTGGGAGATGTAATCGATGGTGTCCCCTTTCGCACCGCAGCCGAAGCAGTGATAGCGTCCGCGGTGATCATCTACACTACAGCTTCCCGACTTCTCATCATGGAAAGGACAACGTGTAAAAAGTTTGGATCCTGCGCGTCGTAATTCGTGTCCATCCGCTGCAAGGTATGTGGATAAAGGCGAAAGCGATGCACGAATGCGCTCGATGTCATAAGCTACCATTACGTAACGGTGGTAGAGTTATGCAATGGATTTTAGGAATTTATAAAAATTCCATGTTACACTCCATGTTACAGTTGGCTTGGAAGCCTTACTGTGGAAATGGCGGACAGAGAGGGATTCGAACCCTCGGTAACATCGCTGCTACACACGCTTTCCAAGCGTGCTCATTCGACCACTCTGACATCTGCCCTGATTTTTCCGGGTGGCGGGGCGCGGAGTAAGCAGAAATTTTACTCTCTTGGCAATCATTTTCGGAAATTTTTTTCACCAAGACAAATTGTCGCCCAGTGTGACATTTTGACGCGCCAAGTTGTCACGCTGCTGTCCGGAGAAAAATTTCAAATACCCGTAAATGCTTGAAATTACAATAAAAATCAATCCGTCTCAGGATGGCACATAGTATGCCATAGGAAATGTGTTCAATCGCTCGTGAAGAGCACTACACAACAATCTATCTTATCAATACTATGTCAAAAATACTTGGAATCGACCTCGGCACCACCAACTCCTGCATGTCTGTCATGGAAGGCGGAGAACCAGTGGTATTAGAAAATTCAGAAGGTGCACGCACCACCCCCTCCATCGTGGCATTTACCAAATCTGGCGAGCGCATTGTCGGCCAAGCTGCCAAGCGACAAGCGGTGACCAATCCGAAAAATACTGTTTTTTCGGCAAAACGTCTCATCGGTCGTAAATTCAGCGAACTCACCGAAGCAGACAAACGCATGCCATACAAAATCGTCGCCGCAGCGAATGGCGACGCCCATATTCAAGTGGAAGTTGGTGGCGAAACCAAAACCTACTCACCACAAGAAATCGCAGCCATGGTGCTCGGCAAATTGAAAGCCGATGCAGAAGCAAAGCTCGGCGAAACCATCACCGACGCTGTGATCACAGTGCCTGCTTATTTTAACGACTCACAACGCAATGCAACCAAAGCAGCCGGCGAAATCGCTGGTTTAAAAGTATTGCGCATCATCAACGAGCCAACAGCCGCAGCACTTGCTTACGGACTCGATAAAAAATCAGATGAAAAAATCGCCGTCTATGACCTTGGCGGTGGCACATTCGATATTTCGGTGCTCGAAATCGGCGATGGCGTATTCGAAGTGCTCGCCACTAATGGCGACACACAACTCGGTGGCGATGACTGGGATAATGCGCTGATCAATTTCATCGTTGGCGAATTCAAAAAGGACCAAGGTGTCGATCTTTCCGCTCAGCCTGATGCGCTACAACGCATCAAAGAAGAAGCGGAGAAAGCAAAAATCGCCCTTAGCTCCTCACAGTCGTATGACATCAATCTGCCCTTCATCACTGCTGACGCTACGGGACCAAAGCACATTCAACTGACCTTGACGCGTTCTAAGTTAGAGCAACTCACCGACAGCTTGTTCGAGCGCACCAAGAAGCCAGTGCGTGACTGCATTAAAGAAGCAGGCATCGATCTATCAAAAATCGACGAACTCGTTCTCGTCGGCGGCATGACTCGTATGCCAAAAGTAATCGAGACCGCTCGTGAACTCGGTGGCAAAGAGCCGCACAAAGGTGTAAACCCTGACGAAGTTGTCGCCATCGGTGCCGCGATCCAAGGCGGTGTCTTACGCGGCGATGTCAAAGACGTTCTCTTGTTGGATGTGACCCCACTCACACTATCCATCGAAACCGAAGGCTCACGCGCCACAGGCATGATCGAGCGTAACACAACGATTCCTGCGAAAAAATCACAGATTTTCTCCACCGCATCCGACAATCAACCTGCCGTGGACATCCGCATTTGCCAAGGAGAACGTCCAATGTTCGCCGACAACAAATTGTTAGGAAATTTCAGACTTGATGGCATCTCATCCGCTCGCCGTGGCGAACCACAGATCGAAGTCACATTTGACATCGATGCCAATGGTATCCTCCACGTTTCCGCGAAAGACAAACAATCAGGCAAGGAGCAAAAAATCTCCATTCAAGGTTCATCTGGTCTCAGCAAAGAAGAGATCGAGCGCGCCAAATCAGAAGCAGAAGCTCACGCCGATGAAGACCGCAAGCGTGTTGAAAACGTAGACACCAAAAACAAAGCGGAAAACCTCGCCTTCCAGGTGGAAAAACAACTCGAAGAAATGGGCGATAAAGCACCAGCCGAACTCAAAGCCGATCTCGAAGGAAAAGTTCTACTCGTCCGTGATGCACTGAAGTCCGATGACATCGATGCCATCAAGACAGCCACCACGAACCTGGAAAAAACCATGACCGAACTCTACAACGCCGCCCAACAAATGGCTGGCGCCGCAGGAGCGCAACCAGAAGTAGAACCAACCGAAGAAGCCAACTCCGACGAACCACGCAAAGCCAAAGGCAAAGTAGTGGACGCTGAAGTGGTGGATTAAAAAAATTCTACCCATTACTTACTTACAACTTATCACTTTATACCCTTTCAAGTCAAAATCGGCTTGTCTTATCAACAAACAACCAACCAACTAAATAATATATTATGTCGAACATCAAACCACTCGGTCAACGCGTTCTCGTTAAACGCATCGAAGCTGATACTATTACCGCAGGCGGCATTGTCCTCCCCGATAGCGCAAAAGAAAAACCGCAAGAAGCACTCGTCATTTCCGTAGGAACTGGCGGTCGTGACGACAGCGGCAAAGAGATCCCATTCACCGTAAAAGTGAATGACCGGGTTCTCATCTCCAAATACGGCGGCACCGAAGTAAAAATCAACGGTGACGAACATCTGATCATTTCTGAGTCCGATATCCTCGGCATCATGGAGTAATTTTATCAACGCAACACACTAACTATTACCATTAAATAAAGAAATATTATGCCATCAAAACAACTAGTATTCGATGAAACCGCCCGTCAAGCTCTGCTGCGCGGCGTAGAAAAACTCGCTCGTGCCGTCAAGGCCACACTTGGACCAGCAGGTCGCAATGTGATCCTCGACAAAAAATTCGGTTCACCAACCATTACCAAAGACGGTGTATCGGTTGCCAAAGAAATCGAGCTTGAGTGCCCTTATGAAAACATGGGCGCACAGCTCATTCGCGAAGTTTCCAGCAGAACTAGCGACATCGCTGGTGACGGAACTACTACGGCTACTGTACTTGCCGAAGCCATCTACAAAGAAGGTCTGCGCAACGTAACCGCTGGTGCCAATCCGATTTCGCTACAACGCGGAATCATGAAGGCGACCGAAGCGATCGTAGCTCAATTGAAAATCATTTCTAAGCCTGTCGTTGACACCAAAGAAATTGCTCAAGTTGCTACCGTTTCCGCAAACTGGGATACCGAGATCGGCACCATCATTGCAGAAGCGATGGACAAAGTCGGCAAGGACGGCACCATCACCGTGGAAGAAGCCAAAGGCATCGAAACCACACTCGACGTTGTCGAAGGTATGCAGTTCGATAAAGGCTACCTTAGCCCCTATTTCGTGACCGACGCAGAAGGCATGGAAGCCGTTCTCGATAACGCACTGATCCTCATCAACGAGAAAAAAGTATCGTCGCTCAAAGACATGCTGCCACTCTTGGAAAAAGTTGCCAAAACTGGCAAACCATTGGTGATCATCGCGGAAGACGTAGAAGGTGAAGCCCTTGCCACTCTGGTAGTGAACAAACTCCGTGGCATTCTTCACGTAGCTGCTGTCAAAGCTCCTGGCTTTGGCGATCGTCGTAAGGCAATGTTGGAAGACCTCGCTGTCCTCACCGGCGGCAAAGTGATCACCGAAGACCTCGGCATCAAGTTGGAGAGCGTAGAGCTCGCTGACCTTGGCCAAGCAAAACGTGTGACCATCTCCAAAGATGCCACCACGATTGTAGAAGGTGCTGGTTCCAGCGAAGCCATCACTGGCCGTGTGAACCAAATCCGCAAACAAATCGATGAAACAACTAGCGATTACGATCGTGAAAAACTTCAAGAGCGTCTCGCAAAACTTGCTGGTGGCGTAGCCGTCATCAACGTTGGTGCTTCCACCGAAACGGAAATGAAAGAGAAAAAAGCTCGCGTAGAAGACGCCCTTCACGCCACCCGCGCTGCGGTGGAAGAAGGCATCGTTCCTGGCGGTGGCACTGCTCTCATCCGTGCTCTTAAAGCTGCCTGCGATGCAAAAGCAATCGACTCTTCTTCTAACGAAGATGAGCGCACTGGCTTCGGTATCGTAGCTCGCGCCGTGGAAGCTCCACTGCGTCAACTCGCTGCAAACGCAGGACGCGAAGGCGCACTGATCGTTGAGAACGTCAAAAACAACAAAAAAGGTCATGGCTACAACGTTGCGACCGACACGTATGAAGACCTCATCGCTTCTGGTGTGGTTGACCCAACGAAAGTGACTCGTTCAGCTCTGCAAAATGCAGCTTCGATCGCTGGCCTGTTGCTCACGACCGAGTGCCTCATTTCTGAGAAACCAGAAAAAGCTGCACCTGCGGGTGGTGGTGGTCACGACCACGACCACGGCATGGGCGGCATGATGTAATGTAGCGGAGGCTTCTCGCCTCCCCTTACCTCGAAACCATTCCATACCCACACGGCCCCCCAGCCGTGTGGGTTTTTCGTTTGTGTGTATTTTGCTCACTGCAATAGTCAGCAATTGAGGTTGACTGATGGCAAGGTGTTAGAGAACATCCAAGCCATGAGCAATAATAATGAACAAGCTGATTGCCAAAAGCCACCTACGACCATGCGCGGAGTTTTGCGCCAACTTGGCCCAGGGCTAATTATTGCTGGATCCATTGTCGGCTCGGGCGAGTTGATCGCGACTACAGCGGTCGGAGCAGAGGCGGGGTTTGTGCTTTTGTGGCTGATCATTATCGGCTGCCTGATTAAAGTTTTCGTGCAGATTGAATTTGGTCGCTACACCATCATGACGGGAAAAACGACACTGGAAGGTCTCAACGAAGTACCAGGGCCACGTGTCCGGGTGAATTGGATCTGCTGGTTTTGGCTGATTTTTATCGTTGTCGCACTCGCGCAATTAGGCGGAATCATTGGTGGCGTAGGTCAAGCACTAGCGATTCAACAACCACTCACTGCGGCTGGACGTGAAGTAAATGTGAGACAAGATGCGGCAATCAGACTGCAAGTGGCAGAAAGTATCGCCAAACGTTTCGATGGACAGGAAGCCATGGCTCCCCAATTGGAAATTCTAGCCAAAGAACGTGCCTCCGCTGAAACGGAATTAGCAAAGTGGTCTGGTGCCGAAGTAGCTAAATCCAACGATCCACTGATCTGGGCCGTCATTGTAACATTGATCTCAATCGTGCTTCTAGTGGTTGGGCGCTATCGGATGATCCAAAATGTTTCCACCGCTCTGGTCGCCACGTTTACCTTAGTTACGGTGGTGAATTTACTCTATTTGCAATTGCTTCCAGAGTGGCGTGTTTCATGGAGTGATCTCATCGAAGGCATGAGCTTTCATGTGCCCGCAGGGAAAGGACTGGTGGTCGCTCTCGCCGCTTTTGGCATCATCGGCGTGGGTGCCACGGAGTTGATTCAATATCCCTACTGGTGTATCGAAAAAGGATATGCCAAATGGACTGGTCCACGTGATGATTCAGCTGAGTGGGAGCAACGTGCTCGCGGCTGGATACGGGTGCTGCGCTGGGACGCATGGTGTTCGATGTTTGTTTACACTTTTGCGACGGTAGCATTCTATCTGTTAGGCGCAGCGATTCTCGGTCGCACGGGTCTGGATCCAGATGGCGATAGCATGATCCGCACTTTATGCCAAATGTATGTGCCGGTATTCGGTGCAGCGGCACAAATTGTTTTTCTGATAGGAGCCTTTGCCGTGCTCTACTCAACCTTCTTTGTGGCGACCGCTAGCCATGCGCTGGTTTGTGCTGATGCCCTGCGTATTTTCGGGCTGTCATCAGGCGAAGAAAAATCACGTCGCTCATGGATTCGCATTTTCTGCATTGTTTTGCCGCTGCTATTTCTTGCGAGTTATGCCTACTTCAAGGCACCGAAGCAACTGGTGTTAGCTGGCGGATTCATGGGAGCATTGATGCTGCCCTTGCTCGGGGTAGCAGCTCTGTTTTTTCGCTATAAACGCTGCGACGCAAGGCTCACTCCGACTCGCCTCTGGGACATCGGTTTATGGCTTAGTGTTACTGGCCTTTTCGTGGCGGGAGGCTATGCTTTCTATACCACGGTGATTGCTCCGTTCTTCATCGACAAAGCTGGATGATCGTTCACTTTGTCTCGGGAATCGCATAAAATTTGACCGCATTGAAGTGAAAGATTTTCTCACTTACTGAGGGTCCTTTTGCATCGAAATACGAGCGCGTGAGAGTGAGCACTGAGGCGTAATTTCCTGAAGCCTCCGTTACCGGATAATCACTACCAAAAATTAGCCGATCTTCGCCAAAACACTCATAAGCGAGATCCATGATCGGTCGATAAAAATCCAGTTCCTTCGGCGCCGGCTGCTTTTCTGATCTGCCGAAGAGCGCTGAGACTTTGACATACACGCTAGGATGCTTTGCCACAGCACGAAAATTTTCCACCCATGCGGCGTCTAACGGTTTCCCATCTAGGCGCAAGTTACCAAAATGATCGAGAATGATCCTGAGCTGAGGCACGCGTTGAGCAATGGTATCGATGTCTTTCAGCGAATATTCACCTGCTAGGAAATCAACACTCTTGCCGGCCTTGGCAGTGAGTTCTAAGTCACGGAAAAATGCCTCGCTCAGGTCTTTTTGGTAGCGTCCAGAAAGTCGATAGCCAAGATAGCGAGAATCCTTGCAGAGACTGGCAAATAGCGGCGCGAACTCATCACGACCGATTACTTCTGAAAGATTGCCCACCAATCCGCGGAAAAGTTTCTTGTTGTGTGCTGTCACATCCAAGTTCCATTGATTATCTGCTAGACTCTGACCAGCTTGCACGACAACCACTCCCTCGACACCATTTTCTTTAGCGACCGCTTCAAAATTTGCAGGGAGAAAATCGCGAAAAAGCACTGGATCGTCTTTTTTAATCCACTTGATTCCCTCAGGCCGCGTTAAAGACCATAGATGAACATGGCAATCGATCACCATCGATTCACCCGCCAGTTTGGTGACAGAAAACAGGGAGATAAGCAGCAATCCGATATTCATCATCAACGCGCGGCATTTCCGCTGGGCAAACACCCCATCAATTTCTACGCAAACGATTGCTTTCATATGGATCAACTCTGCAGAATATATTACCCATCAGCAAGCGGAAAAATACGCGGAATTCCACCGCTTATTGCGTCCAATAGCCTTGCAAAAGTGAGCATCCATGGTAACTTACTACCATGGAACTTACGATCACTACCCCGACTGTCTTATTTCCTGCTGTTTCGCTGCTACTGCTGGCCTATACCAATCGATTTCTGCACTTATCGGCCTTAGTGAGAAAGCTGCACTCAGATTGGCTAACGGGAAAAGATCCCGTGCTACGCGCACAGGTTAGAAACTTGAAATGGCGTATCGATCTCACTCGCTGGTGCCAAGCGTTTGGCGTGATGAGTTTATTAGGCTGCCTATGCTCGCTGTTGATCTTGATGACAAAAGTCGAGGTGCTAGGCGTGATTGTTTTCGCTGTCAGCGTGCTATTGATGGCAATCTCCCTCATTTTGGCACTATGGGAGATTCTTATTTCAGGAAAAGCTTTAGAACTGTATCTGGATCAAATGTCGGACCGCGCTGATGGCTAATCCCTGCAATACTCATGCATTTAACAATTCATCATTGCCGATTTTAGCCCCCTATTTGAAATTTTTCTTCTCTTTGCGCGTATCTTGATTATCCATTGTTTTTCCATTTCTATTTTCTCAGACATATGAAGTTCTTCTATTCCTCATCTTGTATATTCCTGCTTTCCTTTTTCTCCTCGTGCGAGAAAAAGGCAATATCGAATGCAATAGAATCTACCGTGTCCGCAGCACCAACGGAACACGCCGAAAAAAGCAAAACGAAAGCAGTAAAACTTCCCGAGACAGTATCATTCAACCAGCACATTCAGCCGATTTTTGCTGAAACATGCTACCACTGTCATGGCCCTGATTCAGGCACGCGTGAACCGAAAAAAGAACCACTGCGTCTTGATCGCGAAGAATTTGCCTTTGCCAAAAGGGATGATGGCAAGCCAGTAATCAAGCCAGGCGATCCAGCAGGATCGATGATGATTCAGTTGATCAAGGAAAAAGATACTGATCTGCGCATGCCGCCACCTGAATCACATAAGGACATCAAGCCAGAGCAGTTGGCATTGTTAGAAAAATGGATCGAACAAGGAGCAAAGTACGAAGCACACTGGTCCTTAATCGCGCCGCAAAAACCAGCATTGCCGAAAGTATCAGATCCCACATGGGCGAAAAATCCAATCGATCAATTCATTCTAGAAAAACTCGATGAAAATGAATTGACACCTAATCCTGTGGAAAATCCTCGCCGTTTGTTGCGTCGTATGACTTTTGATTTAACAGGCCTTCCTCCGTTGCCAAACGACTTGGACGCCTTTGAAAAAGCCTTCGCAGTGAACGCTGATCAAGCCGTCAATGATGCCGCCGATCGTTTGTTAGGCTCGGTCAGTTGCGCGGAAAATTTTACTCGCCAATGGTTAGATGCGGTTCGTTATGCCGACACGCATGGCATTCACATCGATAACTATCGCTCGATCTGGCCGTATCGCGATTGGGTGATTCAAGCATTCCAGCGCAACATGCCATGGGATCAATTTACGATCGAGCAAATGGGCGGCGATCTTTTGCCGAACGCAACCCTTGAGCAAAAAATTGCTACTGGCTACAACCGCTGCTTGCCTACAACGGGAGAAGGCGGTGCCATCGCAGATGAATATTTTGCCATCTATGCCGCAGATCGCGTAGCAACGATGTCCGCCATTTGGTTAGGATTCTCAACGCAGTGCGCTCAGTGCCATGATCACAAATTCGATGCCGTGAGCATGAAAGAATTTTATCAACTCAGTGCCTTTTTCCGCAATACGCCGATGTCAGCACTCGACGGAAACAACGGCATTCATCCACCTAACATCTTTGCCCCGATGGCTAGCGATGCGCCACGCATTGCCGAAATCACGAAACAACTGGCAGATACAGAAGCGAAACTCAAGGACAGAGCAAAAAGTGCTCGTGCTGATTTCTATAAGTGGATAGCGGCGCAACCTGCCGTGGTGGCGGACTCTCCTGATCCATCATTGGTATTGCATTTGCCGCTCAAAGAATCAGAAGGTCCAGTGCGCGGCACGATAAACAAGCAACCTTACGAAAACCCGACGGCAGTGCAACGGCGTGATGGACCAACGGGCAAGGCATTATTGGCGAACACCCAGGTGCTAAAAATCGGAGAATTTGGCAATTTTACAAAGAATGATTCCTTTACCTACTCGACATTCATCTATGTGGAAGGCACTCCAAACGGCGCAGTTTTTTCGCGAATGAATCATGCGGAAAACTATCGCGGATGGGATTTTTGGTTAGAAAATGGTGCGCCCGCCATTCATGTGATTGATTCATTTCCCGATCTCGCGAGTAAAGCTGTAGCTAACACCGTACTACCTCCTGGCCAGTGGAATCATGTAGCGATCTCTTATGATGGCAGCAAACCTGGTGATCAAGTGTTCACGATCTACCTCAACGGTAAGGCCATTGATGGCACCTATACAGCACAATCCGTGGGACCAAATATTCAAACAGCAGTGCCATTTATCATCGGTGGTCGCACTGGTGGAAGCAACATTATGGGCGTCACAGCCTTGCAAGATCTTAAAATTTATAACCGATTACTAAGCGCTGCCGATGTGCTTGCTTTGGCGAACAACAGTCCTATTCTTAATATTCTTGCCCTCCCCGCCGATCAACGCACACCCGCACAGGTAGAAGCATTGTATCAAAATTATCTCAATACGATTGATCCAAGTTCCAAACAATTGCGCGATGCATTAGTGGCAATGAAAAAAGAACAAGAGGACATTAAGGCTCGGGGAGCTATGACATTAATCATGGAGGAGAAACCGAACTCGGAACCATTTGCTAATATTCTCACTCGTGGATCTTACATGGATAAAGGAGAAAAAGTAGGCGTAGGTGTGCCTATATCATTCCCTCCGATGACTGACGCGATGCCAAAAAATCGCCTCGGACTAGGTCAATGGCTAGTGGACAAAAAAAATCCAGTCTCTGCTCGAGTTACCACGAATCGTTTGTGGGGGTATATTTTTGGCACAGGTATTGTGGAAACGGTAGAAGACTTTGGTGTGATGGGAGCTCGTCCTAGTCAT
Organism: Akkermansiaceae bacterium; assembly: GCA_903878115.1. Taxonomy (GTDB): domain Bacteria; phylum Verrucomicrobiota; class Verrucomicrobiia; order Verrucomicrobiales; family Akkermansiaceae; genus UBA956. Next base: position 11,379 of record CAIRGO010000143.1, read on the forward strand.
CCAAAATTGCTCGATTGGATGGCTGTGGAATTCATGGATTCTGGATGGGATTATCGTCACATGGCAAAACTTATGGTGACCTCAGCGACTTATCGCCAGTCAGCCATGATCACCAAAGAAAAATTGGAGATTGATCCACTGAATCGATTGCTCGCAAGAGGATCACGCTTTCGCTTAGAAGGAGAAGCACTGCGTGACGGCATCTTAATGCAATCGAATCTGTTAGTAAATACTGTCGGCGGACCACCGGTTAAGCCCTACCAGCCTGCTGGAATTTGGGAAGCAGTGGCAATGAATGAATCAAACACGAAAAATTACGTGCAAGATTCAGGCGAAAAATTGTATCGTCGCTCACTTTATACGATATGGAAACGCACAGCGCCGCCACCCTCAATGGAGATTTTCAACGCACCTGCGCGTGAGTCATTTTGTGTGCGCCGGGACCGCACTAACACTCCACTGCAAGCATTAGTTGCATTAAATGATCCACAATTTGTGGAGGCATCACGCCAACTCGCAGCGCGAACGATTGCTAGCAGCGCTGACGCAAACGCTCGAGTGCAATTCATCGCTGCCCGATTGGTGGGTCGCCCATTCACAGATGCGGAATGCAAAACAGTTCTCGAAACGCTACAAGTAGCAACGGCAACTTATCAAAAAGATCCTGATGCGGCAGCGAAGCTGATTAGTGTCGGCGCCAGCAAGGCCGATCCAGCACTGGCACCTGCGGAGTTGGCGGCTTGGACCTTGATCGCCAACCAAATTCTTAACCTCGACGAAGCTCTAACTAAATAATTTTATGATGACTGATATTGATACTTTCAATTCCTCGCTCACACGCAGACACTTCTTTCGAAAAAATGCCACAGGCCTCGGCTATGCAGCTCTAGCATCGCTCTTGGGTAATGAGGCATTTGCATCTTCGGGAGAAATCCCACCAGCGCTAGCGCACATCGCACCTAAGGCCAAACGATGTATTTATATGTCGATGATTGGTGCGCCGTCTCAAATTGATACGTGGGATTACAAACCAAAAATCGAATTTAACAAAGACCTCAAGGACTTTCTGGTGGCATCGGGACAACGCTTGACAGGCATGACTTCTGGACAGGCAAAATTTCCTGCGGCACCATCGATTTTCAAATTTGCCCAACATGGCAAGGCCGGCACATGGGTGTCAGAAATCCTTCCTTGGACAGCAAAAATGGTCGACGACATTTGCGTGATTCGTTCGATGCATACTGACGCGATCAATCATGAACCGGCAAACCAATTGATGTATACTGGCAATATGGTCGGCGGCAAAGCATCTCTTGGCTCGTGGTTATCCTACGGTCTTGGCTCGATGAATCAGGACTTGCCGACCTTTGTGGTGCTGCATGCTACGCACTCGAACCCTGGTTCGAACGTACAAGCGATCTCGTCACGTCTTTGGGGCTCTGCATTTTTACCAGGAAAATATGCTGGAGTAGCGATGCGCTCACAAGGCGATCCCGTGTTGTATTTAGAAGACTCGCCAGGAATTCCGCGTGAGTTGCGCCGAAAAATGTTAGACGGTCTGGCAACGATGAATCAACAATCGTATGAAGCCGTCGGTGATCCAGAAATTCAAACCAGAATTCAACAGTATGAAATGGCGTTCCGTATGCAGAGTAGCGTTCCTGAGTTGGCTGACCTTTCTGGTGAAACAGAAGCCACGCATACTCTCTATGGACCCGACTCAAAGAAGGCAGGAACATTCGCAAGCTCTACTTTGATGGCACGTCGATTGTTAGAACGCGGCGTGCGTTTTGTTCAAATTTTTCATCGTGGCTGGGATCAACACGGCAACTTGCCACATGACCTCAGAGCACAGTGCGGCGATATTGACCAAGGTTGCTACGGACTCATTCAAGATCTCAAACAACGTGGTATGCTCGATGATACCTTGGTGATTTGGGGAGCAGAATTTGGTCGTACCACCTATTCGCAAGGCCAGCTAACAGAAACGAATTACGGACGTGACCACCATCCACGCGCCTTTTCCATCTGGATGGCAGGCGGCGGCATCAAACCAGGATTCAACTATGGCGAAACCGACGATATGGCATTCAATATTCTCAATGGAGAAATGCATGTGCGTGATTTGCATGCCACAATTCTCAACCAATTAGGCATCGACCACCAACGTCTCGCCTACAAATACCAAGGACTGGACAACCGCCTAACCGGTGTGTTACCAGCTCGCGTGGTGAATGATATCTTGGCGTAAGCTTCGCAGTTTCTATTTGCCTAACATTTTTCGCAAACACGCCAGCGTGATATGACAATCACGCAGAGCGCGGTGCGAACCGGAATAAGAAACGCCAAAGTGTTCTGAAAGAAACGATAAACTGTATTTAGGCAATCCAGGTTTTTTATGCTTAAAGACAGGAATGCTACAGTGCAATGCCGTAGGCTCATCGCTGCAAAAACGTGCATCTGCAGCAGTAAGAAAACCGTTATCAAATTTCGCATTATGAGCGAAGGTTGGATGATCTCCGATGAATTCACGGAACTGAGAATGAGCATCACCCAGCGCGATCCCTTGCGTTTCTAGCATACGATTGGTGATACCCGTAATCTGCGTGATCCGAGCATCGAGACGATAGCGTATTTTTGTTAGATGACTGATTTCTTTGACGATGTCAAAATTTTCGTCAACAAGTATAACACCAATCTCCGTAATTTCGCATGATGCAGGACTCAGGCCACTGGTTTCTAGGTCAACAATGCAAAATGGCGCTTTTCCTAAATAGTTCTCAGCGGTGGCAATGGTATCTGATGATTTATGAAGCATGGCAAAATTTCATAAAGCCAACTCATTGAGCAAATGCTGATTAAGTAAAATTCCAGCTTCAAAATTTGCTACGGGAAAATTTTCGTTAGGTGCATGAATTTGACAATCAGGTAACGCCAAACCTAACAGCAAGGTATCAGCATGAAGGATTTCACGGAATGTTTGGATGATGGGTATGCTGCCCCCTTCACGAATGAGCACTGGTTCGCGGCCAAATGCTTTGCTGAGAGCGCGCTGGGCGGCTTTGCCATCGGGCGAATGTGGGTCGCTTAGATACGGTTTGCCGTCATGGCCGATTTCGATATCGATACTGACTCCAGCAGGACAATTTTTTTCAAAATGACTGCGCACTTTTTCCATCACGTCCTTCGGATCTTGATCGGGCACTAAACGAAAAGAAAACTTCGCAAACGCCTGAGCCGGCAGCACGGTTTTCGATCCTTCGCCTTGGTAGCCGCCACCGATGCCGTTAACTTCTGCTGTCGGACGCGCCCAGACGCGTTCGGCGGAGCTAAATGACTCTTCCCCGAAGACGCTCGGTGAACCAGTCACATTGAGAAAATCCTGATCGGTAACGCCGGGGACTTTTTGCCACATCTCGCGCTCCCATGTTTCAAGAGGTCGCACATCGTCGTAAAATCCTGCTACCTGAATGCGTCCTTTCGGATCGTGCAAACTTGCGACCAAACGCGCAATCGCCGTGGCTGGGTTCGCCACCGCTCCGCCGTAGATGCCTGAATGCAGATCGCCTTTGGGCCCGCGCAAGGTCACTTCTGCACAGGCAATACCGCGCAATCCATAGCCCATCGTTGGCACACCAGCGGCAACCATTCCAGTGTCAGAAACAGCGATGACATCACAGCGTAAATTCTCACGCTGTGCTTGCAAAAATGGCGCCAAATTAGGACTGCCGATTTCTTCTTCTCCTTCGAAGAGAAAAATTAAATTCACCGGAAGATCCGCCTGTTCACGCAGTGTTTTTTCCACTCCCAGCACATGGGCTAACATTTGTCCTTTATTGTCGGTAGCACCTCGAGCCCAGATTTTTCCCTCACGAATTTCAGGAGAAAACGGATCACTGTGCCACAAATCTAACGGATCCACGGGCTGAACATCATAGTGGCCATAGATCAATACGGTTTTGCGGCCTGGCTGATGTGAGTTACGCGCCACAACTACTGGATGCCGAGCAGTCTCGTGTAATTCCGCTTTTAGCCCCATGCCATTCAATTTGGCCAGAAGCCAAGTCGCACAATCGCGCACGTCTTGAGCATGACGCGAATCCGTGGAAATACTGGCAAATCGAAGAAAAGAGAATAAATCATCTAGTGGCTTAGGCATGGACAATTAATGAAGCATGACCCTGAACGGCGCAAGGGGAATTTGCTATGATTCGAATCAAAAACTGCCCACTCCTGGAACATCCCACGCAACAATAGTCAATCGATCAGGCAGTAAATTCTTTTCAACGATCTAGATTGCCTATAGTTTCAGCGCCTGCCGACTATGATCGGCACCAAAAATTGTATATGTCTGACACAGAGGAAAAAAAATTGGATTTTATTCGTGAGATCATCGCTGAAGATTTGGCCAGTGGTAAACATCAGAGTATCATCACTCGCTTTCCGCCCGAGCCTAACGGATATTTGCACATCGGACACGCGAAGTCGATTTGCCTCAATTTTGGCATTGCCCAGGAACTGCGATCCGTTGGCGCAACATGCAATTTACGTTTTGACGATACCAATCCATCGAAGGAAGAAGTCGAGTATGTGGATAGCATTCGCGAAGATGTGAAATGGCTAGGATTTGAGTGGGACGCCTTGCATTTTGCCAGCGATTATTTTGAGTTTTATTATGATTGCGCAGTCGATTTGATCAAAAAAGGCCTCTCCTATGTTGATGAGCAAACGCACGAACAAATCAAAGAAAATCGTGGTAACGTCAATGTTGCTGGTACCGCATCGCCATGGCGTGAACGCAGTATTGAGGAAAATTTGTCGATTTTCGCAAGAATGCGCGCAGGAGATTTCGCCGATGGCAGCATGGTATTGCGTGCAAAAATCGATATGGCCGCCGCAAATATCAATCTGAGAGACCCAGTGATCTATCGGATTATGCGTGCCCATCACCACAACACTGGCGATGCATGGTGCATCTACCCGATGTACGATTTCGCTCATCCGTTAGAAGATGCGCTAGAGCACATTACCCATTCGCTTTGCACCTTAGAATTTGAAAATCATCGTCCGCTCTACGATTGGGTGATTGAAAATTGTCCCGTGCCATCGAAACCACGGCAAATTGAGTTTGCTCGTTTGAACCTCACCTACACAGTAATGAGCAAGCGTAAATTGCTACAATTGGTGAAAGATCAACAAGTCAGTGGCTGGGACGACCCTCGTTTACCGACGATTTCTGGCTTACGCCGCAGAGGATACCCAGCTGCAGCGATACGAAATTTTTGTCAGGTCATTGGAATCACCAAATTTAATGGCACCACTAGTATTGATTTGTTAGAGTTTGAAGTGCGCAGCCAGTTGAATCGCGAATCACCGCGACACATGGCAGTGCTAGAGCCGCTGAAAGTTTTGTTACAAAACGTTGCCGAAGGTGAAACGTTGGAAGCAGAAATCCAACAACATCCCGAACGACCAGAAATGGGAGTGCGTGCGGTGACTCATGGACGAGAAATTTGGATCGAAGCATCTGACTTCATGATCGATCCGCCGAAGAAATTCTATCGCCTTGGTCCCGGTCGTCACGTGCGACTTCGCGGTGGTGACATCATCAAATGTCTATCATTCGATCAAAATCAAGCTGGCGAAGTGATCCTAGTTCGCTGTGAATTACTCAGAGGCACCGCAGGCGGTAGCGCACCAGAAGGCGTGGAATGTCGCGCGGCCATTCATTGGGTGGACTGCGCCAGCGGTCGTGATGCAGACGTTCGTCTCTATGATCGATTGTTTCTCGTGGAAGACCCCGATGCCGTAGAGGAAGGATTTGCAAGCGTTTTGAATCCGGATTCATTGAATACAATCATAGCGAAAATTGAACCATCACTGGCGGACGTGGCTCCTGGGTATATTTGTCAATTTGAACGTACGGGATATTTCATCGCCGACAGCAAAGATCATCAAGCAGGGGCAAAGCCAGTCTTCAATCGCACCGTGGGATTAAAAGATTCATGGGCGAAAAAGTCCGGAAAATAACCATGCAAACATTAGCCCGCACGTCCACCGCCGAAGAAGCGCATGTACTAAGGACGTTTTTAGAGAGTCGCGGCGTGGAAGCTTATTTGTTTGACGAAAATATCGTGCAACTCATGTGGCACTATACCATCGCCCTAGGCGGCATTCGAGTTATGGTAGCAGATGAAGACGATGAAGATGCTACGGCAGCCTATGAAGAATACCAAGGAGCACTGCGGGCTGAACCAACGACATACTCCGTAGTTCGATTTTGGCCACTCGTTCTTCTAGGCTATGTCTTGTTCCATGTTCCGCTCTTAATCTTCGGACGAAAATATTATCATAAAGAAAAACCAGAATCATAGCTGCGAGAAGAAAAAGACAAAAAGTTGCCGTTACAGCGTTATGCTAAATGTATTATGAAAACAAATCATTACAACATCCTAGCATTACTCGCCACCAGCGTCGCATTTCCTGCATTTGCGCAAGATAAACAACCTGAAGCCGCTAAGCCGCCTGTGCCTGCGCCACAAGTCGAGCGCGGTCAATTACGGATTCAGCGGATGATGGAAATGGTTCAAGAAAAACCACAAGAGCAAGCTCCCGCATGGCGCATCGGTGTCGGCGTCGCGCCGATCGAAAAAGATCTGCGGATGCACCTCAATATTCCAGAAGAATCTGGAGTTATGGTCAAAGAAGTGATGCCAAATGGCCCTGCCGCCAAGGCGAAAATCAAAGAAAACGACATCATTCTTAAAGCGAATGGTAAGCCAGTCGCGAACATGGACCAACTGCGCGAAATCGTAAATGCAGCTGGCAAGAACCACGCACCGATTCGTTTAGTGGTGATCCAAGAAGGCAAGCACAACGAAGTCACGATTGTCAATGACATGCCAAAGCCCGAGCAAGCACCTAAGCGTGATGTGCAAGCACCGCAAATACGCGGAATGATGATGGAACCAAAAATGATCGAAGAACTTCGCGGTCAAGTAGCACGTCTCTCGCAACAAGTTGAAAAGCAGCAGCGCGAAATGGAAGAGATGAAAAAAATCATGCGTGAACGCTTCAAAGACGTAGAGCGCAGAGAAAATGCTGAAGAAAAGAAGGATAAGAAACCAAACGAGTAATCATAAATACTCGACAACTTCGCCACAAGGTGGGCCCGCAGGGATTTGAACCCTGGACCAAGGGATTATGAGTCCCCTGCTCTAACCGCTGAGCTACAGGCCCTTTGGGAAACTTTTTCCTGTGGGAAATTTCTTTGTGGCGAGGGAGTTGGTATCGTGGAGTGTCCCCGGTGACAAGAAAAATCGGGCA
>CAIRGO010000144.1 GCA_903878115.1 Akkermansiaceae bacterium
CACCTCCGACGCCCACAGCGGCCTGAAAGCAGCACTTAAAGCCTCACTCAACGGCACTCCGTGGCAGCGTTGCCAGTTCCATCTCCAGCAAAACGCCCAGGAATACGTCACCAAACAGCGGCGGTTTCAGATTGTTAGCGAATAAAAGTTAGATGGTCAGAGGCGGGGATTCGTTCAGTCTGGTTTTACAACAAACTGACTGTGAATAACAAACACCACCGCCTCTGTGCGGAAAACCGTAAAGTGATCGCCAACATGAAGCAAGCCGGAAAGACTCAGAACGAGATCGCTCAAGCCGTCGGGTGCAGCCAAGGCACCATCAGCAAGGAGTTGTCCCGTAACCGAAGCAAACGCGGCTACCGACCCTCCCAGGCCCAACGTCTCGCGACCGAAAGGAAGACCCAGAAAAGGACCCGCCCGAGGGTAATGGTCGGCATGATCAAGGACGAGGTCGAGGCGCGGTTGAGGACCAAGCACAGCCCGGATCAGATCAGCAAGTCACTTGTCCTTCGGGACTTGTATGTCAGCCATGAGACGATCTATCAACACATCGCGAATGACAGGAAGGCCGGTGGCGATCTGTCTCTCAATCTCAGGATCAACGGCAGGCGCCGCTACCGCAGGCGCAGCAAGATCGGCCGCGGGGAGAAGATCCCGAACCGGGTGGACATCGAAAAAAGACCGGCCGTCGTTTCCCGCCGAAAGCGCTACGGAGACTGGGAGGCGGACCTCATTCAGGGCGGCGCGGGAAGCGGATTCCTGCTCTCGGTCTATGAGCGGAAAAGCCGTATCGGGAGACTTCACCGACTACCCGACAAAAGCAGCGCGGAAACCATGAAGGCGATCGTGACAGTCCTGTACGGACTCAAGGTCAGCAGCATCACCTACGACAATGGCCTTGAATTTGCGAGGCACGAGCTAGTCAACGAGCTGTTGGAATGCGAAAGCTATTTCTGCAAGCCCTACCGTTCGTGGGAAAAAGGCGGTGTGGAGAATTACAACGGTCTGGTCCGGCAGTATTTCCCGAAAGGACATGACTTCACGACCATCACCCCGGAGCGACTCCAGGAGGTCGAGGATGAGATCAACAACCGCCCGCGCAACGTCCTGGCCTACCAGTCCCCGAACGACCTCCTTGACCACCTGAGAGCTTCATGAGCATCCTCTCCCCGGCGACCTTCGCGGAATTACGGGATTCCACTCCAGGACTCGCTTCGCTCGCCCTTCCGTTCCATCCCGTAATTCCGCGAAGAACGAACTAAACCATACAACCAACCAGACGGACCAACTCCTCCTCTAGATATTCGCTAGCATTTTGAATCCGCCATGTGCACTGGAGGGACAATGTGCCGGAGGTGGTTTATTAGTTTCCACAGGGATGTAACCGGCCGGGTTCCACGCACGTGGCACTTACACTCTGATTCTTGTCACCGGGTCGAAGGCATTCTTGGCGAATAGTCCTAGTGTGAAGAAAACACTATGGTCACCATGCAAACATATCTCCATCCGCTGGCAGGATACAGGCATCGGCCGCAATCCCACGGCTCACAAAATCTCCCGACGCGTGCATGCGGGTTCAGCCTGCTTGAGTTGCTGGTAGTGATCGTTGTGGTGATCGTCCTCGCCACCATTACTTTCACTGCCGCCAAGGCTGCCACCCGGGCCGCAAATGCTTCTAAAGCGGTGTCCAACCTCAAACAAACGGGGATACTGGTGATGACCTATGCCTCGGATAACAATAACCGGTTGCCACTTTCCGCGTCGTCCTGGGAATCCATGACGCAGGGGCGCATCACGTGGTTCCAAGGCGATCTCGCCGACTATGGCGGTCTCAAAATCGAGTGGCAGAAGCCCCATTTTCTGCCGGAGATCTTCTATGATCCTTCGCTCAAGCGTGAGCGCGAGCATCCGTGGGGATCGTTCGGAGTCAACACCTCGATCGTACTCGATGAAACCGCCTGCCGGCTCAGATATGGCCACACACAGGGGATTCCGCTTACGGTGATCGCCAATCCGGCCCGAAAGGTCATTTACTGCAGCGCCAGCGCCGGGACGAACTCCGCACGGTTCGACAGCAGTTGGTATTTCAGCGGAGCAAGCTTTGTGCAACAGGGAATGAGTCCCGGCATCGAACACCCCGACCCACGCAATGGTGGAGGCGCCGCATCGCTGTTCGCCGACGGGCATGTCGAGAAACTCGACGTCAAGTCGATGAGCCGGGCAACTCGGCAGCGCTACTTCGTCCTCGATCCTTGAATCAGAGCATGTCATGGCGGCTCCAGAG
>CAIRGO010000145.1 GCA_903878115.1 Akkermansiaceae bacterium
GATCAGGGGCAATCGCAATATCGGAATTCGTCGGAGAATTATGCCATCGCGCAGGAATGCCATAATTTCCCTTGCGGGAATACCAATTGATCGGCAAGCGGTCTGTCGATGTTGTTGAATATACGAGATCAACTCCACCTTGTCCGTAAATCGCATCCCATGTGGTATGATTCGCCACGAAGTCTAACATCACGTTGATGGTGCCCACCGAACCACTATGCGTATCGGCTTTCGCCACAAAATTTTGAAATTCTGCAAGCGCTGAAGCCTCGGTATTAGCTGATCCCATAAATGGATTAACTGCGAAAAAATTCTTCGTCGCGTAAGGACTACCGGGAACATAGGGACTACTCGTAGCGGGATCATTTTCTACCCCCGCCCCACCGGTCGGATGAATCGGTTGAAACCATAAGCAATTAACCTGCAGTATATTAAAATAATCCAGACTTACGTAATCGTAACCATCGGTATCACCGTCAGTTGCACCTAACAGGTCTTGAAATGTACTGCGTCCTGCTTGATCAGCAGAAGAGGACTCGACGGTTAGAGGATTCACTTCATAAAGCGTCATTTCTAAGGTTTTTTTCGGAGATACGACAATGGCGTGGTCGTTGCCGCCATAATTAGGCGATGTGCGCCCTTGATAATAGATCCATGAATCGCCAGGATTCATACGATAGCGGACAGTAAGACGGTAGGCCCCCGTTTGTATGGCCGCAATGTCGGCGCGATAGGAACTGCTCGATAATGTCATCGGATAGGCTTTGAAATAATGACTGTCATTCTGCCCAACCAAATCGCGCGAGGGAGCAATGATTCCATCTTCCACGCCATCACCATCAGCATCGGCATCCACTTTATGGCGACGATTCAAATTCGTCACCACCTCCACCTCATTCGGCGTAATCCCAACTCCAAAGGTAACAGAGGCATTCACCATAGCTGATTCTTCAGCAATTTCATCGATGAAAAATTTTGTCGTTTGATACGCTCCACTCGCCCCATTGACTGTAAAATCTGTAATCCGATTCGGCGTGTTAAATGTATAATTGCTGCCGCTATTATTATTCCACGATAGCGAATTACAATCGACAGAAAAACCATTGTAAAATTTATCCGCATTCGCTGCAGAAGTAAAAACATACCATTGATAGGTGCGTCCATCTTTGACTTCAGGAATGGACACTGTAGCGGAGCTACCTGCGATCACAGCCTTCGCGATTGCCCAATGCGACCACGAATCATCTGTATAACGCACATAGACTTTTTCCTGCGGCGATGGCGCTGCGGAAAGATTGATTGTGATCACTCCAGTAGTTGCATTTCGACTGACACTACTAATAGAAATCGGATCGTTATCCAACTCCTGAACACTCATCATCGTGTCTGCCAATCCCGGATTTTTGACGGTGAAAATATAACGTTTTCCTGCCGTGACCGCTCCCATGGTGGCATCTGGCTGCGACGATCCGTAATAAAGAACATCTAACGAATTTCTTTCAAAAATGATATTGCCGCCATACTTTTGATTCCAATCATTGCCATTGACCATCAAAAATGGATAATTGGCATAACTCGTCGGCATCACCAATTGATAGCGAAACCATTCACTCGAGCCATCGGGTCCTTTGTACTTGGTGGAATCACCAGTCAGCGACCAACTATTTCCTACACTGGGAAAATCAACTTCATTCGCATTCCACGCAAGCAGCGGCAACGAAGAAAAAACGAAAACAAATGCGCACAACAATCGAACGCCTCGGGAGCAGAAGGATTTTTTCATGGGATAACCAGAGTTTATACAAGCGCATCGTGCGCAAGACGCTCACATCGGGGGATGTGAAGGCAAGGGAGAAATTAGCACTTAGAAACGAATAATCAACGACTTTATCAAAAGAAAATCAGCAAGGTGTTATCCTCATAAAAATCTAGTGGTATATTTTCTGATGGGGAGTAAAACAATTGCGCGCCTAACGAAAGAAGCTTCTATCGCATCTCGTAAGCACTTGGTCATACATGCACTTTATGAAATTCCATCAATCGTATTATTTGCTCACTACGCTACTAGCAACCAGTTCACTCGCAAAGGCTGAAATCCCCATAAAAGAGGGCGATAAAGTCGCCTTTCTTGGCGACTCGATTACTGAAGAAGGACAAGGTTATCCTGGTGGTTATGTGCAACTCATCGGCACGGCACTCGCGGCACAGGGGGTGAAAATTGAAATCATCGGGGCAGGCATTAGCGGTCATAAATCAGATCAGATGCTTGCGCGTCTCGACCGTGATGTTCTGAGCAAGAAGCCACAATGGATGGCTCTTAGCTGCGGAGTCAACGATGTGTGGCATGGAGCTAGAGGAATCTCGTTGGAAGATTACAAGAAAAACATTACCAGTATCGTAGACAAAGCTCAAGCAGCAGGAGTGAAAGTGATCATTCTCACTTCCACGATGATCGGTGAGGACCAAGCAACAGAAAACAATCAAAAACTTGTCAGTTACAACGCGGCACTGCGCACGATTGCCTCAGAAAAAAAATGCATGCTCGCTGACCTCAACGCTGAGATGCAAGCCACATTGGCCGCGTCTGCGAAATCAAATCCAAGACCAGCTGGGGAAAATGTTCTCACCGAGGATGGCGTGCATATGATTTATGCAGGTGACGTGATGATGGCAGTCGGCATTTTAAAAGGCATCGGACTCGATAGCACTGAGATCGCAAAAGCCAAGGAAACATGGATCGATGCAGCTAACACCAATCAATTTAACGCAACTGTAAGCATGACCCAACGCCAAGCACAGCAACTTGAGAAAATAGCCGCCGCGCGTAAAATCAGTGTGCAACAATTGATCGATGCAGCATGCCAAGAACGAGTGCTCAGTCTCATCAAAACCAAACAAGATTAAGCCGAGAAAAATTTATCACAAAAAGAAAACTTCTAACATAGCGCAATCTCGAAAGGCCTTCTCTCACACCCCGCTTTTGTCATCCACAAACAATCATTTCTTCAACAATACAAAAAAATACTCATCCATGATAAATACTAGCCTCTTTACTCAACGTTCATTGCTGACAATTGCTTGTGCTTTTTTCATTCTAACACAAGTAACCTTTGCGGCCAAAGACCCCACCGACGTGACCCAAAAAGTCAACGCTGCTGTGAAAGATGAAAGTCTATCGATTTCCGCAAGCAACGAATTGTTCGGCGATACGGCGAATGGCATTCCAAAAAAACTCACGGTGCAATACCAAGCTGGCGATGAAAAACTCACAGCTGAAGCTAATGAAGGCGGCAGAATCCAACTCGCGGCACCTGCTGGAAAAAAACTCATTATTCTCAAGGCCAACTACGGTCCAGCGGATGGATCCAAGCCCGTGAACAATGCATTGCTTACCGAAGCACCTGGAGATTTGTTAGATACTCTACCAGGATTCAAAGTGGAACATGTACTCGAGGCTAATGGAGCAAGCAATGGCTCTTGGATTTGCATGGCGAACGATCCTCAAGGTCGACTTCTTCTCGGTGGTCAGGGCAATCAACCCATCACCCGAGTGACGTTGAAGGATGGCAAAAGTGTAAAGACAGAGATACTAACGATTCCTGTCTCCGAAACGATGGGCATGCTTTTTGTAAAAAACGTGCTCTATCTCAATGGCAACGGCAGCAAGGGCTTCGGACTCTATCGTTGCAAGGATTCCAAAGGAAACGACAGCTATGATGACGTCGAGTTTCTGCGCTCATGGCAAGGTGGCTCTGGCGAACACGGCGCACACGCGCTGGTGCTGGGATCTGACAATATGCTTTATTCTGTTTGCGGCAACTTCGTTGGTGTGCCAAAGGATCTCACGCCGAGCTCACCGCATCGCAACTACGGCGACGATCTAGCGCTCAAGCGCATGGAGGACGGCAATGGCTTCGGCGCAGGAGCAAAGCCACCTGGCGGCTACGTGTTACGCATGGATCTTGAGGGGAAAAATGCCGAGCTTTGGTCCTCTGGTCAGCGGAATAACTACGACATCGCCTTCAACGCAGACGGCGAACTTTTCGGCTATGATAGCGATATGGAATGGGATTGGGGCAATCCATGGTATCGCCCTACGCGTGCCTTTCACATGGTGCGTGGCGGCGATCATGGCTATCGCGAAGGCAGCGCTAAGTGGCCTGAGTATTATGCGGACAGCCTGCCAGCTGTAGTAAATATCGGAGTCGGCTGCCCTACAGGAGTGGTCTTTGGCACCAACGGAAAATTTCCGGCAAAATACCAGAAGGCGTTCTTTATGTGCGATTGGACTTATGGACGATTGATCGCCGTGCATCTTGCCCCCAAGGGAGCAAGCTACGGTGCGACTTGGGAAAATTTCGTGGCGCCGAAATCACTGAAAGCCCGCAGCGGAAAAGTGCCGCTCAATCTAACAGATGTGTTGATCGGCGCAGACGGATCCATGTATTTCACCGTCGGTGGGCGTGGCACGCAGGCGCACCTTTTTCGAGTCTCCTACAACGGCACCGAAGTCGCTACACCACTGGCGGCAAAATCTCTACACGATGCAAACGGTAGTGAGGCACGCGCTATTCGTAACAAATTAGAGGCGATGAATGTCGAAACCAATCCCGCAACTGTTATGGCCGCGTGGCCCCAACTCGCCAGTCCAGACCGTTCCATTCGTTACGCAGCACGTCTTGCAATTGAAAGAAATCCGGTTTCGGAATGGCAAACGAAAGCACTCGCAGAAAAAAATCCCGATGCCGCATTCACCGCGCTATTGGCATTGGCTCGATTAGGCGCTGCCGACACGCAGTCGTCGATTTTCAGTGCACTCACAGCCCTTCCCTTCTCATCACTCACCGAGGAACAAGCCCTCAATAAGCTACGCGTCATCACCGTCTCGATCGCACGACAAGGAGTCCCCGTCGGCGAGGCTGCTAAAATAATACTATCAGACGTAAACCCGCTTTATCCTGCAAAAACCGAATACGCCAACCGTGAACTTTGTCAGATACTAATCGCCCTTGATGCTCCCGAAGCAGTATCGAGAACCGTCTCACTGCTCCGCGCGGCGACCACGCAAGAGGAGCAACTCAGCTACGTGGTAGCTCTGCGTAATGTGAAAACAGGTTGGACAGAAAATCTACGTCGCGACTACCTCTCATGGTGGAATGGCGGCCGTTCAAAACAACATCCGTTAGAAGTGGTGAAGTGGTTCACCGACGCAGGCGTTAATTTCAATAATGGTTCAAGCTTTAATGGTTTCACTGCTCATGCATTAGAAGATGTCAAAGCAAGCATGACACCTGCTGAGATCGCTGCTTTAGGAGATCTGACCAAAGTGCAATCCCCCATCACTCCGCCGACGGAGGCTCGCAAGTTTGTCAAGGAATGGACGACCGCAGATCTATTGCCGCTGCTCGGCAAGGTGGGTAAAGGACGTGATTTCGCTCGTGGCAAGGCTGCATTTGCATCTGCACAATGCATCATGTGCCATCGCTACGGAGATCAAGGTGGAGCCGCGGGACCAGATCTCACCAATGTGGCCACTCGCTTCAAACGCCAGGATTTGTTAGAGTCGATTGCCGAACCTTCTAAGGTTGTCTCTGAACAATACTTGATGACAGTTTTCACCATGAAAGACGGCACTGCCACAGCTGGACGCATTGCTCAGGAAAATGCAGAATCGGCCGTGGTCATGACCAATCCATTCGATCCCAGCACCACGGCAATGGTTTCACTTGCTGACGTCAAATCCAGAGAATTGTCTAAGATCTCACTGATGCCCGCTGGCTTGCTCAATACATGTAACGAAGATGAGATTCTCGACTTACTCGCCTACCTCGAATCCATGGGTGACGAAAAACATCCCAATTTTAGCAAATAGCACTGGTCGATAAAAACAATCATGCAACATAACAATACACTCTACGACGCGATCATCGTCGGTGGTGGACATAATGGACTAGTCGCAGCGAGCTATCTCGCCAAGGCGGGAAAAACCGTCCTCCTATTGGAAGCTCATGAAGAACTTGGCGGAGCCACCACGAGCGTGAAACCTTTTCCAGATTACGATGCTCGGCTTTCCCGCTACTCGTATTTGGTTTCCTTACTGCCTGATCAAATCGTGGCGGATTTGGGGATCAACTTCAAAACGCTGGGGCGTGCAGTGGCATCTTACACCCCTTATCATCAGGAGGGAAAAGACGATGGACTTTTGGTTTCCACAGAATGGGACGAGATGACAGCAAGCAGTTTCAAGCAACTCACTGGATCTGATCATGAAGGCATCGCGTGGCAGAAATTTTACGGCGAAATTGCCGAGCTCGCCAAACGTTTTGCCCCTTCCATGCTGCAACCACTGAAGAGCGCTGCTGAGTTAAAATCCGAAATCGGCTTGCCTGATGTGTGGCAGAATTTAATGGGAAAACCGATTGGTGATCACATTCGTAATCGGTTCAGTAATGATCTAGTGCGAGGCGTAGTATTGACCGACGCTTTGATCGGCACTTTTGCCCCAGCAGATGATTTGCAAGCGAACCGTTGTTTCCTCTATCACCTGATTGGCAATGGCAACGGGCAATGGCGTGTGCCACAGGGCGGCATGGGCGCTCTGGTAAAAGAACTATATCGCATCGCCACGGCGCAGGGCGTGGAGATCAAACTCCGTTCGAAAGTCTCTGCACTAGAAAGTGGCCCGATGGGTGTCCGCATCGAAACAGAATCCGGTGAAACGTATCGCGCAAAAGATCTGCTTTTTGCCGCAGCGCCCCAGCATCTCGCTCGATTGCGCGGTCAAGCTGTCCCCGAATCGTTGGAAGGATCGCAAATAAAAATCAACATGCTGCTATCGCGCTTACCGCGTCTCAAATCCGGAGTAGATCCACGACTGGCCTTTGCGGGAACTTTTCATATCAATGAAAGTTTTTCCCAACTGGAAGCAGCCTACACATCGGCACGGGACGGCAAAATGCCACATCAGCTGCCACTGGAAATGTATTGCCACACGCTGACCGACCCCTCCATTTTATCCGCAGAATTGATCGAAAAAGGTTTTCATACTCTAACACTTTTCGGCCTCCACACACCCGCACAGCTCTTTGATGCTGACCCAGAGGGCGTCAAAGCACTGGCCAAGGAACGCGCCATTGCCAGCCTGAATGAATACCTGCTCGACCCGATCGAATCCGTGCTGGCACCATGCCGCGATGGATCACTAGCCATCGAAGTGAAAT
Organism: Akkermansiaceae bacterium; assembly: GCA_903878115.1. Classification (GTDB taxonomy): domain Bacteria; phylum Verrucomicrobiota; class Verrucomicrobiia; order Verrucomicrobiales; family Akkermansiaceae; genus UBA956. The sequence continues at coordinate 7,221 of CAIRGO010000145.1, forward strand.
CCCCTCTTGATTTAGAAAATGACATCTCTCTGCCGCGTGGGAATATCTTCCATCGAGATCTCGATTTCCCCTTCCTTGATGACGGCAGCGGAACATCGAGCGATCAACTCTGGGGAGCGGAGACCGATGACGAAAACATCTATCTCGCCGGAGCGGGAGCCCGTCGCGGTGGCGGAGTCAGCGGCATTGCCGGGCACAATGCCGCCATGGCATTGCTAGCGAAGAAATGACTCATTCAATCAAGCGTTTGATTGAAACAAACCATCGTACTCAGAACGGAGTCAATGACCTTCGAGATCAGTCAAATAGCGTTCTGCTTCCAGTGCTGCGGCACAGCCTTGGCCAGCAGCCGTGATGGCTTGGCGATAATAGTGATCCGCTACATCGCCAGCGGCGAATAGACCAGGTGTTTTGGTGGATGTGCGCCCGGGCGTTTGTAAAATGTAACCATTTTCATCGAGATCCACGAGATCACCTAGGAAGCCGCTATTCGGCACGTGACCGATGGCGACAAACACGCATTTCACTTCGATTTCACTCTCGGTTCCATCGACTAAATTTTTCAATTTGATGGCGCGCATTTCGCCCTTTTCATCAGTGAGATATTCGCTTACTCCCGAATTCCAAACTGGTTGGATTTTTGGATTGGCCAAAGCGCGCTCGGCCATGATTTTAGAAGCGCGCAGTTCATCGCGACGATGAATCAAATAAACTTTACTCGCGAAACGCGTTAGGAATCCTGCTTCTTCGCAAGCACTATCGCCACCGCCAATTACAGCGACGGGAACATCAGGATAAAATGCTCCATCGCAAGTAGCACAGGATGTGAGGCCACGACCAATGAGCTTTTGCTCATTCGGCAACCCTAAATGGCGCGGTGCAGCGCCCGTAGCAATGATCACCGTTTTTGAGTGATATTCATTACTGGATGTTTTCACATGGAAACTACCATCGTCCATTTTTGTCACTTTTTCTACCATTTCATAAGCAATACGAGCACCGAATTTTTCCGCTTGCGTCTGCATGCGCATCATCAATTCTGGCCCCATGATCCCATCAGGATGACCAGGAAAATTCTCCACCTCTGTGGTAGTCGTAAGCTGTCCACCAGGTTGCGTGCCCGATAACATAATCGGAGTTAAATTAGCACGCCCTGTATAAATTGCCGCCGTGTAACCAGCGCATCCCGTTCCAATAATGATCACTTCTTCCATAGTCTCTGCACGTAGTTTCCTACGATGAAACTTTTTGTCAACTGCTTAACCAATATTCGTGAGAATGAGTAATGACTAGGCAGGTAGTTCGAATCCTTTGCGATAGTTTTCTTTCAACAGCGGATTGGCTTGATCCGCGAGTGCACCAGTGAATTGTTCTGATTTGGAATCGAAACTCAACTGCGCGCCGAATTGCATCGGGGTCACGCCCAGATCGACTTGGTTGGCATCGAGGTGCTTTTGCATGCGTTGGATGGCATCGCTGAGCAATGGATTGCTTTCCATCTTTTCTGGCGCGGTGGTTTTGCCTAGCTTGAGGGAAATATTACCGAGATGCGCTAATGCAGCGGAGTAATGTCCCGATTCGGCAGCGCGCATTGGTACAATTTTGTTTGCGACAATGGAATCGATAAAATTCTGCATGTGCGACTTGCCACCTTTGAAGGATTTTACGACTTTTCCGGCCTTATCGACGATGTTGCAACTTGGACCATGTCCACCAACTAAAATGCCGTTTTCGTATTCGATCACATTGCCTAACGATTCACCTTTGAATTTATCCATTCCGCCTTTGTAATCCATTTTTTCTTTCGGCAGTCCACGCACTTCAAACAAGATTGGCGGGCAATTTTCATGGTCTAACAAAAGAATTTGGGTATTGGCAGTATCTCCATCATCTTGGTAACCAAGACGACCACCGATAGCGAGAATCGACTTCGGTAATGCAGGATCGCCAAGAGCCCAACGGCAGACATCGAGTTGATGCGGACCTTGATTTCCTAGGTCGCCATTGCCATAGGGTGACTGCCAATGCCAATCGTAGTGAAACTTCTGGCGATGAATCGGCAGCACTTCCCGTGGTCCACTCCATAGATCGTAGTCAACGCCATCGGGGGCTTTTTGCGGGCTGTCCACCTTGCCGATCGAAGGACGTGGTTTGTAACAAAGGCCGCGTGCGACGACGAGTTTTCCGACGTGACCTTCTTTGACATAAGCAAACGCTTCTTCCCACGCTGTTTCGGAACGGCGCTGGAAGCCATGCTGAATGATCACCTTGTGTTTTTCCGCTCCAATGGCGAGCTGACGACCTTCCCATACGTTGTGCGAGACGGGTTTTTCCACATAGACGTGCTTGCCATTTGCCGCAGCAGTGAGAGCGATGAGTGTATGCGTATGATTCGGTGTGGCGATCGTTACGGCGTCGATCTCCTTCGATTCGCAGAGTTTACGATAATCAGTAAATGTCGTAACGGCGATATTTTTCTTTGCCAACATTTCCTTGCCTTTGGCTAACACCTTTTCATCAACATCACACAATGCCACCAATCGGCAGCCTTTGGATTTGAGGATTTCGTCGATGTGATTCATGCCACGGCTGTTAAAACCAATCACCGCCACGCGGATTTCAGAGTTGGCACCAGCGGCACGCGCCAGCGGCGAGAGCAAAGACCAAGTGCCAGCAAAAATGGATGTTTGAAGAAGATCGCGACGTTTCATAATAGTAGGTTGGAAATGATATATACCAAGTTACTTGCTGTAACCTTTCCACCAATCTTGGATTTTTTTATCATCGTAGGCACCGCGGTGCAGCACCAAGCGATAGCGGAAAGTAATCGTTTGCTGATCCTTGAGGGTGTAGTTGCCCAATGTATTGTCTTTCTTACTCTCAAAGTCGTGAATACCAAAAGGATTCGCAGCTAACAAACCGTAGTCGCGCGCATGCCAGGTAGTTTCGTGTCGCAGATTTTGTGGATGATCCATCATCACAATCACTGCTGGTTTCCCTTGATCGTCAGGACCGCTGAACGCTACCCAAGCTGATTTTTTCCCCCAGCAAGCTTCATTTTTACGACCGTGGCTGTCGGAGATCGCACCCTTCGCTTCTGGACCTTTCAAGCGCAAACTACGATCGACGCGAAGTGCAAAAAATCCTTCTTTGGTATCGCCAAAAACCACATCGCCGTTGGCGGCTTTTAAAGTTGTCGTGGTATCGATCACGCGTGTTTCAGCATCAATGTCTTCGATGGCATAGCAGCGTATTTCACTGAGTAGAGTTTTCTTTTCTGCGACCCAGTCGAGATTCACGGTAAAGGTGGCAGATTTTTCCGTGGCGGCAGTTTTTTCAGTCGATCGATGAACGATGCGAGCGTCTTTATTGCCCGTCCATGCCCAGAAATCATAACCATTTACCTTGCCGTGAGATAGCCAGAACGAGCGATGGTGAGGATGATCTTGCTCTTCCCCAGCTGCGTCATTTTCCATCGGCCAATGGCGACTAAGATTAGTACCGCTCGGCGCGGACATCGGATAAAGATAAGGAACTTTCGAATCCGTGCGATACTCGGTGACCAATTGATCCCCCGTCGTAATTTTCACCGATGTATCCGTGGCCACGATTTTAAATTGAGCGTGAGCCAAGCCGATCGAAGCCAATAGCAGAGAAATGATTTTCATAGCCTCTGCATGACATCAATTCATCATTACCGCAATCACCTTTTTACAAGATGACAGAAAAAACTGCGATTACTTTTGAACAGTTTTCAGCGCTTCTTTGACAGCTTTTTTGAAACCATCGTCATTAGGGTTACCGTGCCAAGTGAGTTTTCCCGTTGCATCAAATACTGCAGCATGTGGAATGAATTGATTCGCAACGCCAAGATTGCTTCCTTTGAATACAGGATATTTCACACGTGCACTTTTGAGCACTTTGTTAATGGCTTCTTTCTCACTGCCTTGTGCTTCGAAGCCCAAAACGATGAGTCCTTTTTTCTCGCCTGAAGATGAAAGGCGTTGCATCTCGGGAAGACTCGCAATACAAGGAGGGCAATTAACGCCCCATTCTTCGATGACCACTACTTTGCCAACAACGTCTTTCGCATCGAAAGCGGCATCATTGACAACTTCGCCATACTTGACTTTATCGATCGAATAATCAGGGACGGCTGCGGCTTCAGGTGCTTTTTCCTTGGCGTGCAAGAAAAGCGGTGAAAGTAAAACTGTGAATAGGGAAAGCGTGATAGTTCTCATCGGAGTATATAACGTAGGAATTCGTGAAATTTATTCATTTATTTGTATAATTTTTCCAGCGATCATGTTCTAGCACCTCGGCAGGAACCATCGATTGCCACTGAGGATTGCCTTGCAACCACATTTCTCGCACTTCGTAACTACTGGTAAACATCACCTCGGGGTCGCCCTCGCCGATGGCGCGCACTTGTTTAATGCCGATCAGATATTCTAACAACTTCTGCTGCTCCGCTGGCACTCGTGCCGTCTGTGCGGTGTAAATCACTCCTGTTTTTTTATCTCCCAGCGGATAGACATAAAGCCTTAATCCATTGCGCAGCATGCGCCCGAACGACTCTAACAGGCCACCAGGGATTTCTTCATACCATTTTTCTTGAAAGAGCTCCTCAAATAATGGCACCCCTAACACAATTCCCACAGGCTTGCGCGTGTGGCGGGTTACAAATTCACTCAATCGGAAAAATCGCGCGTATTTAGAAACCAATACGTGTTTGCCCAACGCTTGCAACACATCAGCACGCGCGAGGAAATCAGATTTGTTCACCTTCCCTTCCGCAGTTAGCAAATTATTCATCGTTAACTCCATCACCTCGATGCAGTTGCTTGCTTGCTCACCGATATCAGCACGGAATGCAGCTGAACCACGGGCTAGCATATCCATATGCA
>CAIRGO010000146.1 GCA_903878115.1 Akkermansiaceae bacterium
ACCAAATTCTCCATGAGTATTCTCATCAACTTAAACTGCCAACTTGGAGAAAACCCGCTTTGGCATCGAGCAAGCCAGAGCCTTTACTGGACCGATATCGAGGGCGGGATGATTCATCGTCTCGGCACGCAAACAGGAAAACATGAGGTCGTGTATCGAGGAATTCCAGTGGGGGGGTTCACTTTTCAAGCCGATGGCAATCTCCTTTTATTTCGCAGCAGGGATATCGTCCTGCTCCATCCCGACGGACGCCTCACGACGCTGCTGGAATTTTCGGACGAGGGCATGCTCCGCTTCAACGATGTGATCGCCGATCCGGTAGGGCGGGTTTTTGCGGGAAGCATTGGTAAGAACGCCGAAAGCGGCGGACTTTATCGCGTCGATTTGGATGGATCGATCACCCGCCTGCGGAGCGGCACGGGCTGCTCGAACGGTATGGGTTTCAGTCCGGACCAGAAGTTCTTTTATTGGACCTGCTCCACAACGCGGCGCATTTTCCGGTTTGATTACGACAGCGGGACCGGTGCACTTGGTGCGCCTGTTTTGTTCCATCAAGCGCTGGAAAACGAAGGCATCCCTGATGGGTTGGCTGTCGATGCTTCCGGGTATGTCTGGTCGGCGCGCTGGGACGGCTTCGGCGCGGTGCGGCTCGATCCCCGGGGAAAGATTCTGGAGAAAATATCGCTTCCGGTGGCTCAGGTCACCTCACTGTGTTTCGGCGGCCCGAATTTCGACCGTCTCTACATGACTTCAGCCGGCGGAGAACCGGACTCGAACACCCTCGACGGGGCCGTCTTCGAAATGCAAGTCCAGCACCCAGGTCTGCCGGAATTCGAGTCTAGAATTCGATCAGCCCCGGCATGCTAGTTTCAAAAGTCCGTGCGGAAATCAACGCTCAGGATTTTGATGCTCATAGTCGGGATTAAGTTCACCAAAGCGCCTTTTGGGGACCTGACGGTAGGCACTCGGGGATTGCCCGGTCAAGCTGCGGAAACGGGTGCTGAAATGTTGTGAGTTGGTGAACCCGCAGCTAAACCCGATCTCCTGAACCGGCAGATCGGTGGTCAGCAGAAGATGTTTGGCTCTTTCGATGCGATGGATCTCAAGAAACTTCATCGGTGCCAGCTCCGTGAATTGACGGAAAAGGTGGGCGAATCGCGAGGGTGACAAACCCGCCACGCGGGCCAGTTCCTCGACCGGCAGTTCTTCCTTAAACCGCTCGTCGATGTGGGCGACGACGCGTTGAATCCGCTCGTCTGGCATTTGCTGGTTTTGCAAACCATGTTCCCGAATGGCCAGCAGTAAGACGCGTTCCATGGAGTTCTCCGCCAGCAGTAACTCGGGTGGCTGGCTTTCCCACCGGCGGATTAAATCACGGAGCCCGGCCTGCACCTCCTTCCACACCTGGGAACCCCGGAAGGTGACCGCGAGCGCCTTGGAGTCATTACTCGGCCAAGGCAGCCGCAGTCCGGCGCGCGCGTCGAAAATCATCCAGATCTCATGCTGTCTCTTCCGTACAGTGACGCGATAAGGAGTGTTTGGCGGCAAAATTACGCAACTTTTTGCGGTAATCAGCAAGGTTTCCTTCGCGTAGGCAATCTCAGTTAGACCGGACAAGAAAAAACCCGCGGTCCAATAAGGAAATCCGGGTTTACGCTCCATTTGTAGGCCGATTCCCTGATTGCTGACCCCAGTAGAGATGATCATGGTCTTGCTTGCTGCATTAACAATACAACCCTCGGTTTATTTCGACTGGTGTCGAGAAAATAGCAGAAATAGAAACGAATATAGCAGGTTTGAGTATTCCCAAGCACCCTGTGATCTGAATAGAATATTCCACGTTTCGCCGGAAACCAACCATGTCCGAGGAAACCGAATTAAGCCATCCGCCTTATGGACTGCAAGCGGGGCTGAAACAATTCACCATTTTCCCAACATGACCGCCACAC
>CAIRGO010000147.1 GCA_903878115.1 Akkermansiaceae bacterium
AAAAAATTGCCTTTCCATCAACGATCCTTGATTCGACTAAAGTCGAAGCTACTTTTTTAAAATCGTGCCTTTCATCCGTCGTTACACCCCCAACTACATCCCAAGAATTTTAACCACAGATTTACACAGATGAGAACTAGTCAATTTGCCTTCATTCCCTATTTTGTAAATTCTGACAAATTCTGAAATTCTGTTTAAATATGCCCGTGATAAGCTTCCGCGTACTTTTTCTTATCACTCATCTGTAGTAACGATCAGATCAAAAAATAAAATTTCGTTCTTGCCATCATCCTTTCAATTCACTAATGAATGGGCCACATGATCACGCACCTGCTGCCATTGGCTGAAATCAAACTCGTAACTCTCGACTGGATCATCATTGTAGCGTCGATTCTCGTATGCTTCGTTCCTGCGTTGTTTGTCGGCAAGAAATCGTCTGCTAGCACATCGGAATTTTTTGCATCAGGCCGTAACGTTCCTTGGTGGTTAGCGGGCCTATCGATGGTGGCCACTACGTTTTCCTCTGATACTCCGAACTGGGTGACTGAGCAAGTGCGGAAGTTTGGCGTAGCAGGGAACTGGCAGTGGTGGGCGTTTGTGCTCACTGGTGTGGCGACTGTGTTTTTCTTTGCTCGTCTGTGGCGCCGCTCGGGAGTAATGACCGACCTCGAATTCTACGAGGCGCGTTATTCCGGCAAAGCCGCCTCTTTGGTGCGTGGTTTCCGTGCTGTGTATCTTGGGCTGTTTTTTAACTGCTTCATCATGGGCATGGTCACACTGGCCGCATGCAAAATCGCCAACATTATGTTCGGCATTCCTCAGTGGCAGACGATCTGCCTTTGCGGCGTGCTCAATGTGGTGTTCGCAGCACACTCAGGACTGTGGGGCGTGCTGATCATCGATATGGTGCAGTTTTTTATCAAAATGACCGCTGTTTTCGCGGCTGCTTATTTTTCACTAGTTGCCGTCGCGAAACATACGGGCGTTGGCGAATCTGCAATCGCTGGTCTTCATAAAATGGTGGAAATGTTAGGCTCTCAGCAAGTGATCACCACGAAAGGTGTGCCGGCGATGAGCGATAAAGCGGACGGTCTCGGACAGCCGATCTTGGACATCATGCCGAATTTTAGCATGTCGGAATTGGCATTGATGATCTTCATCGTTCCGATTGCCATCGGTTGGTGGGCGAACTGGTATCCTGGTGCCGAGCCTGGTGGTGGCTCTTACATCGCACAGCGCATGCTGGCATCCAAGACAGAAAAAGATTCTCTCGGCGGTACGTTGTTTTTCAATGTTGCCCACTACGTGCTGCGCCCGTGGCCATGGATCATCACCGGTTTGTGCTCGATCATTATTTTCCCCAATCTGGATTCGATCAAAGCAGCATTCCCGAATGCCGACCCGAGTTTGATTGGCCACGATAGCGCCTTCCCCGCCATGCTTCAATTCCTTCCTGTCGGCTTCATGGGCTTGATGGTAGGTGGTCTGCTTGCGGCGAATTCCTCAACAATTTTGACTCACTTGAATTGGGGTGCTTCCTATCTGGTGCATGATTTTTATCGTCGCTTCATCAATCAAAAAGCATCGGAACAACGCTGCGTAATGATTGGTCGTGTGTGCACCTTGCTGCTCTACATCGTCGCGGCAGTGATTAGTTATTTTATCAATTCGGCACAGGAAGCCTTTCAAATCCTCATTGGCATCGGCGCCGGCACGGGTCTCATTTATATCCTCCGCTGGTTCTGGTGGCGCGTGAATGCTTGGTGTGAAGTGTCGGCGATGATTTCATCGTTCATCGCAACGCTCTCATTTTTTATTCTTAGCAAAAATGGCGTAGATTTAGGATTTGCCAACACCACCTTGCTTACCGTGGCATTCACCAGTGTTACATGGCTCACCGCCGCATTCATCGCGCCGCAGACGGAGCGCTCAACCCTTGTGAGCTTTTACAAAAAAGTCCGCCCAGCAGGTCCAGGTTGGGGCAGTATCCGCAGCGAAGTAGAAGCCTCCGATCCACAACCGGAAGCAGAAAAAGACAATATGGGCCTAGCCTTCCTCGGCTGGATATCAGGCTGCGCTATGATCTGGTCATCACTCTTCTGCATCGGCAAATTTCTCTACGGTCAGCAGACACAAGCCTATATTCTGTTAGGTGTAACTGTTCTCAGCACCGCCGTGCTACTTCGCGTCATCAATCGACTCTGGGCCAAGCCACAAAGTTAGTCTTTGCTAGCCCTGAGTGCGGAAGCTTGCCTCCGCCCATGCCTTTGCTCGGCTTGCCGAGCGTGGGGGGCTTCTCACGTCTCAACACACAGAATTCCGAGGGTCGTAACCCACGACGGCGCACGTAGCGTGCTTGTCATGGGGTTGAGCCACCAAAAGGGAACAGTGTCCATCGGGGACACCTCATCAACTGTGAGTCTTACTCAGTCATAATTATTGCTATTTTTGAATTCTCACACGAAGCCACGAAGTCACGAAGAAAGACACTAAAGAATATCTTTTCAAACCTTTCGTGTCTTCGTGCTTTCGTGTGAGATACTCAACAGTTTCAGTTGTTCATTTACTGAGCTAGAACGCTCCATACACGCACTTAAGAATTTCTCTCAAATAGCTCATCTCTCCTGCCATCCACCAGCCCATGGATGATCCGCAGCATTTATACTCGCACGCATCAAGTTTTGTGGAATTCAATTGGTTAAAAAATGGCCAATGTGAAAATCGTCGCTTCTGAAAAATACAGCGAGTTTATTACAGGATGACAAGATTTAGAAGATTCGAAAAATCTTTGGAATCTGCGTAATCTATGGTTAAAAATGCCATCCATTTCTGCATCGTTTTCTCACAAAAAGTAATACGTACGAATATAACAGATGCAAAAACCAATTATCGCATTATCGAACCTCCTCTTGCTCTGCGTCTCCGCGTCTCTGCGCGAAAACTCTTCAAACTCTAACGTATTCGTATGACACCCTAGGCAACCGCTGAAAGTTTCAATTCATTCTCCTGCCATCATTCTCCTGCCATCATCTTCGACAGGATTAAACTTCTCACCATTCACTTGCGGAACCGATCCATTGGCTCATCGACAATGGCATCACGACGATTGTTCACTGGCATCAGTCACGCACCACATATATTTCCAAACAAATTATCATATTGAAAGAAGTCTCGCTCAGAGACGCAGAAACGCAGAGATTTTTTGAGAATTCATACTGTGCGCATCAAGTTTAGTGAAAGGGCAACTGGAGAGGATGAGGGGGCAATCATACCTGGCTGAGCGGCACTATGTTTTCACAAAAGCTAATGCGTGTGAGTATAGCCATAAATTACCTCATTCTGCAAAATTCTGAAATTCTGTCTAAACCAGCCATCATCGTCCCAGCAGCTGATAACGTTCACCAATCTCAGCCCTAGCACCACATCAAAAAACAACCCAAGCTCTTATCCGTGTAAATCCATCCCATCCGTAGTTAAAAGATTCTTGCTGCCATTGAATTTCACTTAGCCTCTGTATTACCCAGCAGCATAGCCAACCGTGGCGGAAGCCTCTGCCTCCCTGCCTTCCACCACATACTACAAACCTAGTAAACCAATCACTCGATTTGTTAGAATGATTTCCCTCAATAATTCATCAAAGAAATTTTCTCTAACATTTTTTCAATGTTTCCATAAAATTTCTCCAGTTCACCGCTAAAAAACTTCATTTGCCCTCTAAAACGCCCTAAAACAGCACCTTTTGTGACACCTGATGTCACATAGATAAAAGAAATTTTCCTATATGTATCAATGGTTTTCATCAAATTTACCACCACTCCAATCGGCGAAAAATAAAAATTAAAAGTTTTTTTCAGAATTTCGCAAATTGTTGTTGCGCGCTCCCCCAAAATAGTGTTTTATTGCTCCGACATCTGAGAGCACTTCTCGCACAAAAACTAGATCACCCACAGTCTCGCACTGTAAGTTTTCAAAAGTTTGTTAGGGAAATCATTCAGATCGAAGTCCCTAACAAAAAACACAAAAATAAAAAATCAACCAATTCAACTCTTAAACATATGAAACCAAAATCAATCAAATCTTTACTAGCGCTCGCCCTGCTCGCCCCAGGTGCTCTCTTCGCGCAAACAACGGCGAAAACAACTCCAGTTGGGTATATTACTCATACCGCTGTTGGTAATGTTGCTGCAAACCCATCAGGGGCAGATACATATTTGACACCATCTTTGATTCCTAGTGCTTCCTTTGCTGCTGCTCCAGTTGTCGACCCATCTGGACTTAGTGTTGTGACTTTCTCAGGTTCCGTGCCTACTGGACTTACAGGAGTGCACGTCTTAGAAATTACCAGTGGAACAAGCGAAGGCTTTTGGACGGAGGTTACAGCAACTACCGCTACAACTGTAACAGTTGCTAGTCCGCTCCCTGCTGCTCTTGATACGTCTACTAAATTCGTGCTGCGCAAGCTGCCTACTTTGGGATCTTGGGTGGGCGCTAGTCTGGTGGCTTCAGGTTTGTCAGTTGTTGATGGCGTTAACGCTAGCCCTCCTGATGAAATACAACTTTTTAATCCACTAACACAATCAGCTCAGACGGCAGTTTATGTTACCACTGGCGCTGGGGTTCCTACAGATGGTTGGTATGACTTCGTAACCCAAGCCGATTTAACCAACGAACCAATTTATCCTGGTGAATCAGTTGTGATCAAGCGTTATGGCGCGACTGCAATTTCTTTTGTTGCATCTGGTGAAGTCAAAACCACCAAGACTCAGGTCGATATTCGCCCCAATTTTAACTGGGTAGGTTCTCCATATTCAGTTGATAGCACTCTAGGGGCTATGAGCTTCGCAGCCATTCTCAATAAAGAAGATGGCGACGCTAATACTACTCCTGAAGCTGACTTTCTTGACATCCTTGCCGCCGATCAATCTACAGCGTCATACGTTGCACTAGACCCTGTTTTGGGTGCTGGTAATATCATGGCTAATTTCGTAACACAGAATGATGGTTCCGCTATTCCTATAGCTGGCGGAACAGGATTTATTATCAACAGGAGCAGTGCCGCGTCGGCTTCTACAATCACATTTCCTGCGCAGGTTATTGGTAACTAATACTTTCGAAGATTAAATATCTCACACACAACAAAATAAACAACATGAAAATAAAATTATTGCTTTTAGCATTTGGATTAACAGCTTGCGCATCAGCCGTTACTATTAACGTGGGCACAGGATTTGGCACTGGCGTAGGAATTTTTGCTCGAACTAGCAGCGGCATAGATTTAACTGCCGGAGGTTACTATATCGGAATTGGTACATTTACAAGTGCTCCAGTAATTACTGATCAGGCAGGACTTATCGCAGCAGTTGGTGGTTTTCAAGAGTTAGTATCCGTAACTTCAGCCACTTCGGGGGGTACCCAAGGTAAAATAACAGGATCTTTCGTTAGCACTAACACAGCTTTCAACAGTGTGCCCATTTATTTTTTGGTTGGTAATCTTGGAACAAAAGCTCTTTCAAATGAATTTGCAATATTTTCCATGAGTCCTAATGCGAACTTTCCCGCCGCTATGGGTGGTAGTGGAGCTACAGCTATCACGGTAGGTAACATTAGTCAAATTAACACAATTACTGGTGCTGGTCTTGAAGTCGACTCTCCAGCAGGAACTAGCGATAGACTTCAATTGGTATCTATTACTCCAATTCCAGAAACCAGCACATCGTTGCTTGGTGCGATTGGTGCATTGGCGCTGTTGCGTCGTCGCCGTAACTAAGTTTATTGATTGAGATTGGTTTCTCTAGCATTGAGGTCGGGCGTATGTCCGGCCTCATTTGCGTTTGTGCTATAAGGATGTGATCCAAGCATACACATCAATCATCGGCAAGCACCTGTAAGAGAAAATCAAGAAGCCGGCAAAATTTCTGCGAAAGAAAGTTATCATTGGTCGTTCCTGTTATCGTCCACGCTGTTACCGCCTACCATGCCAACAACTCAGCCTAGTGGTGGTCCATTGAGAAGAATTCCAGGGAAGTAAAGTAGGAGTGCGCAAGCTTACCCGGAGTGCGGTGGCTTTCCACCGCCCAATGGTGGATGAGGCTTGCCTCATGTGGGGGGACTCAAAGCACCAAGGAATCCAAAGCGCCAGACATTCACAAAAGGCACCACCGCGCTCGGCAAGCCGAGCCAAACCACGGGCGGAACCAAGGTTCCGCAATCCGGAGTGGCAGATGTAGTAAAAATAATCGGTATTATTTTTTGATTATTCTTGCTAAAAGTGTTAGATATGACATCCTGTTTTACCCCCGAATGAAAAACTATCAACGCAACATTTCTACTCCTTCTTTATTGGCAAGTATCGTCAGTCTGGCGATTTTCATTTTACTTACATTTGCTTGCGCGGGATTGGGCGCGATGGCGTCAATTTCTGCGGGGACAATGTATGGAAATATCATCAAGCCTAGCTGGGCGCCGCCTGCTAATTTGTTTGGGCCAGTGTGGACATGTCTGTATGCCATGATGGCTCTTGCGGGCTGGTTGGTGTGGCGAGAACATAAACGCATGAAGGTGAGCGCTGGGCTCAAAGTGTATGCGGTTCATTTGGTTTTTAATGTGCTTTTGTCGTGGATGTTTTTTGGTCTAGGCAGAGCAGATTTAGCGATGCTGGATATCGTTTTTCTGTGGGGATTGATCTTATGGATGATGTGTTTTTTTTGGCGCGTTAATGCTTTCGCGGGATTACTCATGCTACCATATTTGTTATGGGTATCCTTTGCCAGTGTCTTAAACGGCTCGTTGTGGTTTTTGAATGGCGGAGTGCTGCCTCGCTGATCATCGCAAGTGCACCGATTTTATGAAAATTCCCAACGGCAGTAAGCCTATTGCGCTATCGAAATAGATAGTAAAAATAATCTAACGAGTTTATATTTTATATCTGAAATATCAAATATAATCTCGCTAAGACGAGGGAGTAAGTGGTAAGATAGTAGCAATCAATCCTTGCGGGTCATTTCTACAAAAACATCTTCCAACGTCGGTTCATCGCGGAAGATGGTGCGTAGCGCCCAACCGTATTGAGCTGCTAGTAGAGCAATCGGTTCGCGGACATCACTG
>CAIRGO010000148.1 GCA_903878115.1 Akkermansiaceae bacterium
CATCAACTACAAAATATGAAAGCACTACATAACATGATCGCCGTAGCAGTCCTTTTGAGCACTGCATCCATCGCTAACGCTCAAGCACCAGAAGGTGGTGAGAAAAAGCCAGAACATCGTCAAATGCCACCAGAAGTTATCGCTAAATTCGATAAAGATGGCGACGGTAAACTCAACGATGAAGAGAAAGCCGCTGCAAAAGCTGCTTTTGAAGCAAAAATGGAAGAACGCAAAAAAGAAGCTATCGCTAAATTCGACAAAGACGGCGACGGCAAACTCAACGAGGAGGAAAGAAAAGCCGCCCGTGAAGCCGCTGGTGATCGTCCAGATGGCGCGAAAATGGAAGAGCACAAAAAAGAAGCGATCGCCAAATTTGACAAAGACGGCGACGGCAAACTCAACGAGGAAGAGAGAAAAGCCGCACGTGAAGCAATGGGCGGTCGCCCCGGTGGACCAAAACGTCCAGGTGGTGACAAACCGAAGGGTGAATAATTTCCCATGAAATAGGTTCACTGAACCAATCAACAAAAGAATCCCAGCAATTTCGCGAATGCTGGGATTTTTTACGTTTTTATCTCAGGCTCATTCCATGAGTGGGGAGATTCTCATGTCACAGATCTGCCTTTTCATTTGACAACTCGGCATTTCCCCGCCTACTTTCCCGCCCCCGCCGATCACGCGGAACATTTGCTCATGAACATTACCATCGAACGTCAACCAAAATGCCTCGCCACGCTGCGCGTCGAGGTGCCTGCAGCCACGGTCCAGATCGAACGCGGCCAAATTCTCCAACAATATTCGAAACAGGCAAAAATTCCTGGATTTCGTCCTGGTAAAGCTCCTCAGGCAGTCATCGAAAAACGTTTTCAAAATGACATCAAAGAGGAAATCGAATCGCGCTTGTTGAATCAATCGCTGCAAGAATCATTGAAGCGCGAGGAATTAAAAGTGCTCGACTTCGGAGTGCCTTCCAACGTTACCTTTCACAGTGATGGCTCGTTTTCCTACAACACCGTGCTAACCCTCGCGCCTACCATGACCCTGCCCGAATACAAAGGTGTGGCCATTCGTGTTGCGAAAAATGAAGTGAGCGAAGATACAATCCAAGAGCAGATTGAAGGCCTGCGCCAACGCTTTGCGGATTTCACGACCATCGAAGGCCGTCCTGCTGCGATGGAAGATTTTGCGATCATTGATTACACTTCCACCCTTGATGGCCAAGCGCTAGAAGAAGCCCTAGGTCGTCCAGCTGGTTATCTCGCTGGTCGCGAAGGATTCTGGGTGCGCATGCAAGATGATGCATTTTTGCCCGGATTCGCAGCACAACTTGTAGGCCTTGAAATTGGCGAATCACGTGAAGTATCGATTGTGATTCCTGACGACTTTCCGGTGGAAGAACTGCGCGGAAAATCGATCGTTTTCCATTCTACTCTCAAAGAACTCAAGCAGCAGCAACTCCCTGAAATCAATGATGAATTTGCTGTCAAGTTGATGGGACCAGAAAAAACCGTGGACGACCTAAAAACCGCCATTACTGAAGGATTAAAACAAAATCGTGCGAAAGAAATCGAGGACGATAAAGTCAATCAACTAATTGCCCATTTTGATCAACTGGTTGAATTTGACGTTCCTGAAGAACTGCTAATGGCGGAAACGCAAAACCAAGCTGATGCCCTTGTCGAGAGTGCTGTAAAAAGCGGCATGACCGAGGAAGAACTGGAGTCGCAAAAAGAAGCTCTCTTCGAAACGGCAGCAGTGCAGGCGAAAACCAACATCAAGACGAACTTCATTCTGCAAGAAATTGCTGGCGCTGAAAACATTTCCGTAAGCGACCAAGAATTGATCCAGCACTTGATTCAAATTGCCAACCAACGCAAAGAAGAACCGCAGAAGTTCATCAAAGCATTGCAAAAAAATGGTCGTTTGCACGGCATTCGCAATTCACTTTTGATAAACAAGGCCATTGATTTCCTCATCGGTGCTGCCGAAATTACTGAAATCACAGAAGAATCTAACACCGAATCTGCATGAACCAATTCCCCATCAACTCCACTCCCAAAAATAGCTACTACGTACCAATGGTCGTAGAGCAAGACGGACGCGGCGAGCGCTCGTTTGACATCTACTCACGTTTGCTAAAAGACCGCATCATTTTCATCGGCACAGGCATCGATGACTACGTGGCCAATTCCGTAATCGCGCAGTTGCTATTTTTACAAATGCAGGATCCGAAAAAAGATGTGCATATTTACATCAATTCTCCCGGTGGCTCCGTAACGGCTGGCTTGGCGATCTATGATACGATGCAATTCATGACCTGCGACGTGAACACCTATTGCATCGGCATCGCCGCTTCTATGGGTTCCGTTCTGCTTACCGCTGGCACCAAGGGCAAACGTTTTTGCTTGCCGAACTCACACGTGATGATCCATCAAGTTTCTGGCGGCGCAAGCGGCACGGCATCTGATGTAGAACGCACCATCGGTTTCATGTTCAACTTGAAAAAACGCCTCAATGGCATTCTCGCCAAGCACTCGGGTAAAACCGTTGAAGAAGTCGAAAGAGATTCCGATCGCGACAACTACATGCCCGCTGAAGTGGCTGTAGAATATGGACTTGTTGACAAAGTTCTGACTCGCAAAGAACTGCCTGACGGCGTGCAATAAGCCATCACCGATTATTTTTGTTAACGCTCCTGTGTTTCTTACGCAGGAGCGTTTTTCTTTGTAAGATCAGATAATTCAGCTCGCCACATGTTTGAGCTTTCTCAATGAAACATTTTGACACATTGCTACGTATACAATAAAATCTCTCACTCATGCGTATTTCATTTACCCTACTGCTATCGATTTTCGCCGTGCCTAGTCTCATCGCGGCACCGCAAGAAAAGGTAGGCTTTAATCGCGATATTCGCCCGATTCTGTCGGAAAATTGCTATTACTGTCACGGGCCTGATGAGAAGCATCGCGAAGAAGACCTGCGTCTGGACATTCGCGAGGAAGCCATCAAAGCTGGTGCGATTACCCCTGGCAATCCAGAGAAAAGCGAGCTCATTGAACGAATTTTCACTGATGACGAAGAAGAAATCATGCCGCAGCCAAAAACGCACAAGGTGCTGACGGCGGTGCAAAAAGATCTGTTGAAGCGCTGGATCGCAGAGGGTGCTGAATATGAACCTCACTGGGCATTTGCGGTGCCAAAACACCCGGCCACTCCTCCTGTGAAGAGCAAGGCAGCTGCTTTCGGCAATGGTATTGATGCCTTTATTTTACAAAAATTAGAGACGGAAAACGTTAGCCTTTCAGCTCCTGCTGATCCTCACACATTGATCCGTCGCGTTACCCTTGACCTCACCGGATTGCCGCCAAGTCCCGCTGATGTGAATGTTTTTGTCAACGCCTGTCGCAATGCCGATGGCTCGGGTTACACCATTTCCAAAGCTGCGTATGAAGCATTGGTCGATCGATTATTGGCATCGCCGACTTACGGCGAAAACATGGCCCGCCAGTGGCTCGATTATGCCCGTTACGCGGACAGCCATGGTTTCCAGACCGATAGCTCACGCACGATGTGGCCATGGCGCGATTGGGTAATCCGCGCGTTTAACGAAAACAAACCGTTTGATCAATTTACCATTGAGCAACTAGCCGGCGATTTATTGCCTAATCCAACGAATGCACAGATTGTTGCCACTGGTTTTCATCGCAATCACCGCATCAATGGCGAGGGCGGCCTGATCACAGAAGAATGGCGTATTGAAAACATCATCGACCGCGTTGATACCACAGGCTCTACATGGTTGGGGCTAACACTAGGATGCGCTCGCTGTCATGATCACAAATACGATCCCATTTCGCAGAAGGAATTTTATCAAATGTTTTCCTTCTTTAATAATATCGCGGAGACTGGTGTCGCTGTCGGTGCCTTGAATCGTAGTGGCGGCAATCTTGATCCGATGATCCGTGTCGGAACAGAGGAGCAAGTGACGCAAGCTAAGGAATTGCAAGGAAGAATTGATAAAATCAATGCCACTTTAAAGGAGTCCGAGAAAAAAATCGCCGCGGCGCAAAGCGTATGGGAGAAAAGCAAACTGTCCCACGATCAAACACCTGCTGACATCAAAAAAATCATCACGAGCGGAGGCAAACGCAGCAAAGAGCAGAAAGCTCTAGTAGATAAATATTATCGCAGTGTGGTCGATCAGTCGACTAAGCAAATCATGGCTGAACTTGATCAACTCCAAAAACAACTCATGGCGTTGGATAAAATCACCCCTTTGACGATGGTGATGAAAGAGCTACCCACTCCGCGAAAAGCATTTATCTTGAAACGCGGTCAATACACCGATCCAGGAGAAGAAGTTACGGCGAATACTCCTGCCGTGCTTCCCCCGCTACCCGCTGGTGAGCCGCACAATCGATTGACATTGGCTAAGTGGATTGTTTCCCCCACGAATCCCCTCACCGCTCGCGTTTGGGTCAATCGTCAGTGGGAACATTTTTTCGGCTATGGGATTGTAAAAACCAGTGAAAATTTCGGTATGCAATCGGAGCCTCCTACTCATCCTGAATTGCTGGATTGGCTGGCCACAGAATTCGTCAGCAGCGGCTGGGATATGAAAGCGATGATGAAGCGCATGGTGATGAGCGCCACCTATCGACAAGCATCTTTGATCAAAACCATGCCCAAGGTATTGTTAGAAAAAGATCCCTACAATCGACTGCTGGCTCGTGCACCACGTCTTCGTCTGCCTGCTGAAGCCATTCGTGACCAAGCATTATCGATCAGTGGTCTGTTAGATCAAAGAATCGGTGGTCCAAGCGCCAGACCCTACATGCCAAAAGGTGTTTGGGATGAAACCAGCGTTTATGGCGATTTGCGCAATTACCAAGCCGATACCAACGGTGGCTTGTATCGTCGCAGTCTTTATACGATCTGGAAACGAACGGCAGCACCGCCGACAATGTTAATCTTCGACTCCGCCGCGCGCGAAATTTGCACAGTGAAACGCTCTAGCACCAATACGCCACTGCAAGCATTAGCACTGCTGAATGAGGTGACATTTGTCGAGGCTGCTCGCGTTCTGGCGCAGCGGATGATGTTAGAAGGCGGCAGCGATCCAGCGCAGCGAATTGCTTGGGCCTTCCGTCAGGCAACACAACGCGAAGCTACTGATGAAGAAAAATCTCTGCTGCAAAAAAGCTTCGAAAAAAGCCTCACTACATATCGTGCGGCCCCTGCAGAAGCCACCAAGCTCGTTGCTGCTGGTAATTCTCCCATCGCGAAAGTTGACCCGATCGAACTCGCCGCCTACACGGTTACCGCCAACGTGATTCTCAATCTCGATGAAGTGATTACTCGTGACTAACAATTTTTCATTACCGTTATGAACTCATTCATTTTACAAGCTCAGGACGCCATCAATCGCCGCTCTTTTCTCTCTAGCACATCATCGGTGTTGGGTCTAACAGCGTTGAACTCTCTACTAGCGCCGCAACTGCTCCATGGCGCAGTGCCGACACCGAATCTTCCTAGTTTTCCGCAATTGCCGATCAAGGCTAAGAGGGTAATTTATTTGTTTCAATCGGGCGCTCCATCACAAATGGATTTGTTCGATCCAAAACCGCAAATGCAAAAACTCTTTGGCAAAGACCTGCCTGATTCGATTCGTCAAGGACAGCGTCTCACCGGCATGACTTCGGGGCAAAAGTCTTTTCCGGTAGCTCCGAGTATTTTTAAATTTGCTGAGCATGGGCAAAGTCGGGCTACGATCAGTGAACTGATGCCGCATCTTTCGACCATAGCCGATGAACTTTGTTTCATCAAATCGATGCGCACCGATGCGATCAATCACGATCCGGCGATCACTTTTTTCCAAACTGGCCGCCAAATCCCAGGCTATCCGAGCATGGGATCGTGGTTGAGTTATGGCTTGGGCAGCGAGAACAAAGACCTGCCCGCTTTTGTGGTGCTCAGTTCCTTTGGCAGTGGCCGTCGTGATGACCAACCACTGTATGATCGACTATGGGGCAGCGGATTTTTGCCGAGTCAATATCAAGGTGTGAAATTCCGCAACACCGGCGATCCAGTGCTTTATCTATCAAATCCAAACGGCATGTCCGCTGCCACACGTCGTCAATCTCTGGATGATCTCAATGCTCTCAATCATCAACGTTTTGGAGCCATCGGCGATCCGGAAATTCAAGCGCGCATCGCCCAGTATGAAATGGCATTCCGCATGCAAACCAGCGTGCCTGAACTAACGGATTTTTCTAAAGAACCACAGCACATCATTGATATGTATGGTCCCGATGTAAAACGTCCAGGAAGTTACGCGGCGAACTGCCTGCTGGCACGTCGTCTCGCCGAACGTGACGTGCGTTTTGTGCAACTATTCCACATGGGCTGGGATCATCATAGTGGCTTGCCCAAGGCCATCCGTGGTCAATGTGCCGATACCGATCAACCCACCACCGCCCTCATCAAAGATCTCAAGCAACGAGGATTACTCGATGACACGCTCATCGTTTGGGGCGGTGAATTTGGACGCACAATTTATTCTCAAGGCGCCCTTACCCAAGACAATTACGGTCGTGATCACCACCCACGCTGTTTCACGATTTTCCTAGCGGGAGGCGGCATCAAACCAGGCATGTCGATCGGCGTGACTGATGATTTTAGTTACAACATTCTGCAAGATCCTGTTAGTATTTTCGACCTCCACGCCACCATGCTCAACCGTATGGGAATTGATCACAATCGCATGACCTTCAAGTTTCAAGGGCTCGATGCAAAACTAACAGGCGTAGAAAAAGCCACTGCGGTAAAATCAATCATGCTTTGAGGAAAAACGGTCACTCATTTACTTGAGTGTTGATAAATACTCGATCACATCGCGAATCTCTCTTTGCGTGAGCATCGTATCCATCGCTGGCATCATGGACGCTGCCACTGTTCGATTGGCGATTTTCGCTTTGTCAATTTTCGCTAAGACCCCGTCTGCACCGCGAAGTTGCAATTCGGTGGCTGATTCATTTTCGACGTTTCCGCTGAAATTAGTGCCGTCTTTGAGCGTCATTACGATGAGTGCAAATCCTTTTGCCAGTTCCTGATTGGGTAAGATCATCGACTCTAACAATTTTTCGCGCGAGAGGCGCTTGCCAACTTTACTGAGATCAGGCCCTACTTCCGCCCCTTCCCCGCCCAACTTATGGCAACGGGTGCACTGTGCTGCGAGATGGTTCAATGCTACTTGCTTGCCTTTTTCTGAATTTCCTCCCGCCATGGTTTCACGGAATTGGGCTAATGCATCACTTGATTTTTTTGCCTGCTGGAAAGTCTTGATTTTGCCTAACAATTCAGGCGCTGCATTTGTTTTTGCTGCCTCAATTAGGTCCAGACGCAGAGAATCGGCTATTTTTCCTTCTAATAAGAGATCGAGATGTTGTGACAGCAGAACCACTGCCTCGACAGATTTGATCGCACCTAAAATCGTATAGGCATCTTGTTTTTCACGATCTTTACCCTTTTGTAAAATCGTCGAAATTAACGGCAGCACATCACGACTGACCTTGCCAGTGCTCGCCATGATGGTGAGGGCTTCGTTGCGCAATTTGGCGTCTGATGATTTGATCGCGGCGTCGATCGCGGAACTGAGTTCAGCAGCTTTGACGCTCGCCAATGCGCGCAATGCGGCCTGTCGTGTGGCGGGTGTTTGCGCTTCATCGTGGACGATGAGCGACAGTGCTGGGTTCGCTTCCGCAAAGGCAGAATAACTGATGAGCAGGCAGGTGCTAACGCGGATTGCTTCACTTTTATCGCCGAGTAATGTTGCTGCTGCTTTCTTCAAGGCGGGATGCAACTCAATCGATGGGCGTTCCGCGAGTGGGCGGTAACGCCCCTCTACTCGATCTAACGGATCTGCTTTTGTCCACATCGCCAGACTGGCCAATGCCTCTTGGCGCATCTGCTCTGGCGCTTTGGAATTCGCGGCAAAGCTAGCTAGTCGTTGCGTTGAATCCACAGTGCCGACACGAAGGTTCGCCGAGATCGCACGCCGCAGAATCACTGGGTCTTGGCTGGTAGTTTTTTCTAACAACATCGCCAAATTCGGCAACGCCGCTGGGATCGAGTCGTCGTCGTGAATCGCCCGTGCCGCTTCAGCGACAACGAGCGGCGAGGCATCCTGCAAGAACACTCGCACTTCGGGAGATGCCAAACGGCGTAGCGCCACCACTGCGGACAAGCGGACTTGCTCGTCGGAAAATGTCGCGAATTTAGCTAACTCCTGGGGTGAAGTTTTCGCCACACCAGCGAGCGCGGTGATACCAGCGTGACGCAGAAATACATCTTTATCGCCATTATCTTGAATCATTTTTGCCACCGTGGGGATTGCGTTTAGCTCAGCAGTTTTCGCCAGTGCGATGGCAGCATGAAATCGCACGCGGGCACTTGCGTCACCCAGCAACGCGGTAAGTGCGGTGGTTGCTCCTTTCGCCGCGGCATCGCCGAGCACCTTGGCACATTGCGATCGAATTTCTGGATCGGCATCCTTGAGCAGATCGACCAATGGCATCACGTTCTTTACCTCAGATCGACCCATTTGCCCTAGTCCCCAGATCGCATGTATGCGGGCGAGCAGTGACTCATTCTTTTGGGCGATGGACAACAAAACTTGCCCTTGGTTTTGCTTCAACAAAGCAAACTGCGCGGCGAGCCGCACACGCTGATCGTCATACGCCAACAACGCCGCAAGTTCCGCTACCGATTTTCCCTTCAGACCTGCTGCTAACAATTTCTTGGTGTCGGAACGTGCAGGATTTCTCTCCGCCTCTGGCACGTCCAATTTCCAAATTTTCCCTTTATCATGCGGTTCCCACACAGCGCTATTCCAATCCGCCACATAGAGCGAGCCATCGGGGCCCCATGATAGACCTGTCATCATTGGACCGCTGAAAACGAGTCGCTCATTCACCATGCGAAAACTAGCACCTTGCGCTTCGATTTGAAATGCTGTGAGTTTTCGGCCTGGGAATTCTGTTAGAAAAAAAGTATCGCGCCATTTTCCACCTAATGCGTTGCCGGGGTTGTACTTGAAACCACAGGGCCCATCGCTGTAGTTCGACAAAGGCGGCGTGATGTAAGCAGCCTGACCTTTCCAAGCTGGAACGGCCAGTTTTTCGTCCATCCAAGGGTTGTAGCCTGCGCCGCGATACTGCCAATTGCAGCGCCAACCAGTATCGCTTTGTTCGGTGATATAGACAAAACGTTCGCGTTCGCCTTTGAAATCACCGTCGTTGTCTACGGAAAAAAGATTCCCCCACTGATCGAAGGCTATCTCCTGCGGATTGCGCAGGCCGTGGGCAAAAATTTCAAAATGTGAACCGTCGGGCTCGCAACGCATCACACATCCTTGATGGGCATATTTTTGATGGGTGCCATCGGGCAATGTCACGTTCACTCCTTTGTCGCCGATGCTCCAATAAATGCGCCCATCTGGCCCCACAGTAAAGCCGTGCATGTCATGTCCCGAGTAAGCAATGTGCACACCAAATCCAGTTAGCATTTCTTCTTTTTTTGCATTCGCCGCTCCAAGTTGACGGTTTTCATCAAACCTCCAAACGCTCGGAATGGCAGCAAGATAGACCGATCCATCAAAACTCATCACGCCTGCAGCAACCCCCACCATCTCATTGTTCAGGCCATCAACAAATACCTCGCTGTGGTCGGCGATCCCCTTCCTGCTGCGATCTTCAATTCGTAGAATTTTTTCCGAAAGCACCCCGAGGTCACGAAAATCGGAAATGCCATCTGCGTTACGGTCTTTCAGCCAACTTTTATTTTGCTCGCTGCGCGCGGCACTCATCTGTGCTCGATAAAAATTTTCCCGATCCTTCACGCTTTCCATCGCCAGTGTCGCCGTCACCCAGTCGGTGTGGGAACGGATATCAAGTTCACTTGCCTTACGTCTTGTGGTTTGCGTGATATAAGCACGACCCAAGTGATCCATTGAAATTGCCACTGGACTTCCTAACAAAGCATCGCTCGCCCACTCGGTAGCAGTAAGCTCCATGGAAATCTTTATATTTTTCGACTGTGCGTTCACAACGGATGAAAAAACACCAAGGATAAGTACGAATTGAGATCGAATAATCACGTGATTAATTTATCGAAGAACTCGCCAATGAAAAGCGTAGATTCATGCATAATCATAAAATTTATGCTGCATCAACAAGTGCGCACGAGAGGACTCGAACCTCCACATCATTGCTAATACTAGAACCTGAATCTAGCGCGTCTACCAATTCCGCCACGTGCGCTTTATGTTCGTTTCGGGGCGCGAAATTCATCACAATTTTTACCTTTTGACAACAACTGATTTGAAAAATAAAAAAATGCATTGATTAATGAAGCAGTTACGCTCCAATCGGCGCATGCGTAAATCTATACCGCTTATTATTGTCATCGCGATGGCTGCCGTTGCATTTTTTTACTGGGGGAAAAATCAACCTGCCAGAAATAGCGCCGAGCATCCTACGGTAAAAGAATCAGCCACCGTGGCCGAGGCGACCGCCAAGCCTTGGCCGCATAGTGCATCCGATATTGCTGCGGATACAAAGGCTGTATTCGGATCACTACCTAACGGAATGCGCTACATGATCTATCCGAACACCGAGCCACCGAAACGGGTTTCTTTGCGCATGCATATTGCCACCGGAGCATTGATGGAGCAAGACGACCAACAAGGTGTGGCGCACTTTTTAGAACACATGGTGTTCAATGGATCGAAAAATTTCACCCCTGACGAACTCGTGCCGCGGATGCAGCGCTTGGGGATTGGTTTCGGCGCTCACGTTAATGCCTATACTTCGTTCGATGAAACCGTTTATATGTTAGATTTGCCTGACTTATCCGATGAAATTGTAAAACTCGGCTACACGGTTATGCGTGATTTCGGCGATGGCGCACTGCTTAAAGCAGAAGAGATCGACAAGGAGCGTGGCGTTATCATCTCAGAAAAAATCAGTCGTGATTCCGTAAGTCAGCGCATGATGATGAAGCAATTCAGCCAATTGCTGCCTGACTCTCTGATTCCTAAACGTTTCCCGATCGGCACCGAGGAAGTGATCAAAACCGCGCCACGCCAACGTTTTGTGGATTACTATTCGCAATACTACACACCAACACGCATGACCTTTATTGTGGTTGGCGATATTGATCCGAAAGTCACCGAGGCGAAGATTAAAGAAGTCTTTTCGTCGATGAAAAATCCCGCCACTCCAGGAAGCAATCCTGATTTGGGTAAAGTAGAGGAACTCAAAGGCATGCAGCCAGCTGTCTTCACAGATAAAGAACTGAGCGGAACGGATGTCAGCCTGATTCAACTTCATGCATATGAGAACAAACCTGACACTAGCGCCAACCGCGCCGAGCGTATGCCGCTGAGCATTGCTCATGGCATGTTGAATCGACGCTTTGAACGCATGGCGAAAGAAGAAAACGCCGTGATTCTTAGCGGAGGAGCCTCGCGCAGTGTGTTATTCAATTTCGCTGAAATCGGATCGATCGAAGTGGGAGCCAAAGATGATGACTGGAAAAAAGCATTGCCAGTTCTCGACCAAGAATTTCGCAGGGCGCTTGAGTTTGGCTTTAATGAGGCGGAATTAGCCGAAGCAAAAGCCAATATTCTAAATGCCTATCAACAAGCGGTGAAATCTGCGGCTTCTCGCAAATCAGATGCACTAGCCTCAGGCATTGCAAAATCCATCAATGATGATTCGGTCTTCTCCACACCTCAAACCGATCTAGAGCTTGCAACAAAAGCGTTAGAAAAAATCGACATCGCCGCATGCCAAAAAGCCTTCGTCGATTTTTGGAAATCGGATAGTTATCATCTTGTTTTATCAACGAAGTCTGCGCCTGATAGCGCCAAAGATGAATTGCTTGCAATTTATCAAGAATCACAAAAAACCAAAGTATCAGCGCCCGAGGCACGCAATAAAGCAGCATTCGCCTACACCGAAATGGGGCCAGAAGGATCGATAGCAAAACGCAACGAAATAGCGGATCTAGGCATCACACAACTGACGCTGAGCAACGGAATTAGAGTCAATTTGAAATCTACAGATTTCACAAAAAACACCATATCGATGATGGCTCGTTTTGGTGGCGGCCAACTTACCATGCCCAAGGATAAACCAGGCCTGACCATATATGCTGGAGCCGCCTATAACGGTGGTGGACTCGGCAAACATAGTGCCGATGAATTGCAAGAAATACTCGCAGGAAAAAACGTAGGAACTGAGTTAGGGATCGATGAAGATGCATTCATCCTCGCCGGAAAAACCACACCCGATGATCTGGAACTGCAATTCCAATTGTTCTGTGCATCGCTTACTGATCCTGGCTACCGCGATGATGCGATTCGCCAATTCAAAGCCGCTTTGCCTATGATCGAGCAACAACTCAAGCATTCCCCCGCTGGGCCGAAAGCAGAAATCGAAGGCTGGATGCACGGCGATGACATGCGATTCATGATGCCGCCCGTTTCAACACTCGGCGCTTATACCGTTGATGATGTCAAGGCCTGGCTTACCCCTGCTCTCACTACGGCTTCTATGGAGCTTAGCATTGTCGGAGATTTTTCGATCGAAACCATGATTCCATTGCTATTAAAAACCGTTGGTTCTTTACCAAAACGCGATGCGGCACCTGTGGACATCGCGGATTTGCGAAAAGTAACGATGCCCACTACTCCCGCGAAAAAAGACACAACCTATGACAGCAAAGTCCCTCAAGCGATTGCTCTAGTTAGTTGGAAAACAACTGGACTGCGCAACAATCAAAAAGAAAGCCGTCGTTTGAATGTCGTAGCATCGATTTTAAGTGATCGCCTGCGCGAGGAGATTCGTGAGAAACTCGGTGCCTCTTACAGCCCAAATGCTGGCTTCGATGGCAGTCAGGCATTAGAAAATTTCGGCTACATCAGCGCCATGTCAGTAGGCAAACCAGAGGATCTCAAAAAGCTAAGTGATACGATCTTGATGATCGGCAATAAACTCGGCAGCGAGGGCGCTACCGCAGATGAGCTTGATCGATCGTTGAAACCGACCATCGCTTCTATCGAAAAAACACTCCGCGACAATAATTACTGGTTGCAGACGGTGCTTTCCAGCTGCCAAGAAAAACCAGAGGTGCTTGACCTAGCGCGCGATCGTTCAAAAGATTACGCTTCGATTACGTTAGAAGAGATCAATGCTCTCGCAAAAAAATATCTCGTTAACGAAGGCACCTTCTCGGTAACGATTCAATCTAGCGAAGAGAAGTAATCTGCTATCGAATCATATCAACCAAAGGCTGCGCGGATGCGTGTGGCCTTTGGTTTTTTTGTTAGTAGTTGTTGAGAAATCCCGTAAGCGGGCTGGATGCTTCTGCGTGTGATCGAGTCTCGGGCATGCCCATTTCCCAAGCATCGCGACCAGCCTGCACTGCCATCGCAAAAGCCCGTGCCATGCGCATTGGCACGCTAGCAATGGCAATCGCGGTATTCACTAACACCGCATCAGCTCCCATTTCCATTGCCTCGGCAGCATGGCTGGGTGCACCAAGTCCCGCATCGATCACCACTGGCACAGTGGCCTGCTCGATGATAATGCGCAATTGATCACGAGTGGATAAGCCACGATTGGTGCCAATCGGCGATCCTAGCGGCATAACAGTCGCAGTGCCCACGTCTTGTAGACGTTTGGCTAATACTGGATCTGCATTGATGTAAGGCAGCACGATGAATCCTTCATTGACCAAAATCTCAGCGGCTTTGAGAGTTTCAATTGGATCAGGCAATAGATAGGTTGGGTCAGGATGAATCTCTAATTTTACCCATTTTGGCAAACCAGCTGCAGCTGCCAGACGCGCCAAACGGACGGCCTCATCAGCATTCATCGCACCGCTGGTATTGGGTAATAACAGATACTTTTCGCTATCGATGAATTCCAAAATGTTCGCGTAGGGGTCATTTTTTCCTGTCAAATCTGCGCGACGAAGTGCCACCGTGACAATTTCCGCGCCGCTGGCTTCCAGCGCATCGCGCATTGATTCATGAGACGAAAATTTTCCCGTTCCCACCATCAAACGAGAACGAAACGTGCGACCAGCAATGACCAAAGGTAAAGACATCCGCGCGAACTCTAGGCAACGAAGCTCTGACATGCAAGCTTGCAGCGCAGTTGTTTTTTACTGTGAAAAAAAATAAGTGAATTCGATCACAAAGAGCCAGTCGCCTGAGCATCGAGAAATTTCACTCGAGCATCAGCCTCTGGATAGGTCACAAATCCATCGTGATCAGTATCCGCGGCATTGAAGCGATTTTTCACACCACCCTTCCCCACTTGCACTTTGTAGAACTCTTGGTAACTGACCTTCCCATCAGTATTAACATCGTAGACATCAAAAACGCCTTTTGTGTATTCTGGCCCCACGTCTTTTGCCTCATCGAGAGATACTGTTCCGTTTTCATTGATGTCGATATTTTTGAAAACGCGAGCAAGTTCGTATTGATTTGCTTCATCGAGCGATAACTTGCCGTCCCCATTCGCATCTGCTTTCTTGAAGCGAGAACGGTCGGCTTGCACGGGTGAAAGCTGACAAGAAAAAAGAATAACAGGGATGATGACGATTAGAGATTTCATTGAAGCGTTCATAACGGATCTCAGTTTATGCGATTGCGAAAAAATTACCAGTGTGATTTTAGTCAACGATGTCTTGCTTGATCGGTGAGAATGCATTAGTGAAACACGGTGATTCATGGACTTAACGTTACGGCAAATTTTGCCATATCTGGTGATGGTAAAATATCATCGAGCGATCATCGACCATCGGGCTGGACATCAGAACATGACCATGCGCGCTTGATCGAGCTTCGTAAGAATGCCGATGCCATCATCGTCGGTAAAGGAACGTTGCAAAGTGATCATATGAGCTTAACAGTTCAGCAGTCCGCACGACAACCTCTGCGCTGTGTTGTTTCTCGTAGAGGCAATCTACACGGTGATGAGAAAATTTTCTCCACACCTGGTGGGCCGATCCATCTATTATGCACGGAAAGCATTGATCACCGATGGGAAGGATGTGCCATGCATGAAGGATCATTAGAGAAATTTCTTCGCACGTTGCACCATGATCATCATGTGAACCATGTTCACTGCGAAGGTGGTGGAGTGTTGATGCGAGAATTGCTGGAGATTGACTGCGTCAATTTGCTCTATCTCACGTGGGCGGCGCACACTCTATTTGGAGGAGAAAATGCGCCCACAATTTTAGGCAATCACGTAAATGTATTCCCAGCAACGCGACATTTTGCTCTCATTGACCACAGTGCTTCTCCCGATTCAGGAGAAATTTTTCTTACTTATTCTCGCCAAAGTTAGAGTTAGTGCTCTGCTTTGTGCTCGCCCTCGGCGGGCGCTGCATGCTCGACTCCGTGCGCTTCGCCAGTAGCGCCGTGCTCATCATGCAACTTGCGTGTTTCCTCGAAATCATGACGTTCACAGGAGATCAACGACAAGGTAACGAGAGCTAAAAACGTCAGGAAAATTTTCATTGCG
>CAIRGO010000149.1 GCA_903878115.1 Akkermansiaceae bacterium
GTCTCTCCACCTCGCCTGCGCTCCGCCATGCATTGAATCACCTCGAGTGCATGAAAGTCGTAACTGTCAATCCCACCGATTGCAACGGACATCAACTCCTCAACCTCTTGCCCAAGTGGCATTTCAATCGCGGGCATCCTCCATGTGACAGGTAACGATGAACCCGCACAAAATGCGAAATTCAATTCGCGAGAAATTTCGACCATCTCTTTGGCCCAATCCCATTTCCAGGAGAGATGCTTGTCATTAAACACAGGCGCGGTTTTGCCATCCTTACGATAGACATCTGTCACCTGTTTAAAGAATTCATATCGCGGATATTTCGTCTGTTCGAATTCAGTTTTCGGATAATCTCCGTGCTCGCCAATAATCAGCACGGCATCGACAGCCATTTTATCGCCTCCACACCGCAAAGCCTCTGCAATGGAGGGATAAATCTTAAACCCAAATTCTGAGGATCGCTTGCGAGCCAGATCCTTCTCCGGGAACTGATCCACATATGCCGAGACGACATCAAACGCAGGTCGATGCCAGCGTCCGTTGATCGGATAACCGACAAGAAACCGCTCGGCCATGTGCCAGGCATGCGAATGATATCGCCATTCTGTTGTGATCACTGCCAATTTTTTACGAGGAGTTTGCGCTAATTCTTCTGCATGAATTTCAGGCAGGAATAGGCTGCCAGAGCTGGTTGCGGCAAGTGTTCCGAGAAAATCCCTGCGATTGAAAATCATCCGAAAAGCTCCTTGATGGGTGATCCCGAAGTGATGGGCACAGGCCGTCCGCTGGCGTCATTATAAGCAGTATCGAGAGGAATTCCGAGCAAATGATAAATCGTTGCCAAAAGATCCTGAGGTGTCACCAGCCGCTGGGCCACTGCACCTCCCCATTTCTCGCTCGAGCCCACAACGCGGCCGCCTTCAATGCCTCCACCCGCCAGGAGTACGCTAAAACAATCCGCCCAGTGGTCGCGCCCGGCATTCCCATTCATCCGCGGTGTTCGCCCAAATTCGCCGACACAATAGACAATCACGTCATCAAGCATCCCACGTTCGTCAAGATCTTGAACCAATGCGGCAATCGCACGATCCAGCGGTGGTAAGTGCTCGTCAAGCCCTTTTACAATGTCGTTATGATGATCCCAGTTACCGGTATTGATATTCACGCATCTGGCACCAGCCTCGACCAATCGCCGTGCCAGCAATGCGCTCTGGCCATAGCGATGCCTGCCGTATCTGTCTCGCAAAGCCGCTGATTCCAGACCCATATCAAAAGCCTTTCGCATCTCCTCGCCTGAAACCATCTCCAGAGCCTGCGATTTGAAGGTATCAAGCCCTTCCATCACGCCACTTTCGAAAATATCCCGCCGCATAAGGTCGAACGTTTTCACAAGGTTGCGCCGGGAATCGACACTTTTCGATGTCAGACCGCTGGGAAGCGAGAGGTTCGGGACCTTGAAATCGGCCGCGATTGGATCCGCCCCAACTTCGAATGGATTATAGGCTTTGCCAAGGTAAACAGCACCCTGATAGCCAAATGCTTCGGATTTGGGGATCGTCACATAAGCTGGCATAGGTGGCTTGAGAGGGCCCATGGATTTTGAAATCACGGAGCCGAAAGAAGGCTTCTGGGCTGCATTTCGTGCCAAAGTCGGTCCAACGTGCCCGGTCAGCATCCAGTGAGCGGAAGGGGCGTGAATCCCGTTTTCATGATGCAC
>CAIRGO010000150.1 GCA_903878115.1 Akkermansiaceae bacterium
AGCTCTACGTCGGAATGACCCGCGCCAACGCCCAGCTCTGGCTTTCCATTCCCAAGGCCCTGAAATCCCGTTTCCAAACCGCAGAGCGTGGCAATGACTGAAAACAATTATCAACAGGGACAACGGCATGACGACTGAAGCGGATCGCATGAAATTTGCCGCTCTCCGTCAAGAGCGCGATGCTCTGTTGGACTACGTCGAGCACCAGCTTGTCGGTCCTGCAGGCGGTGAGGAAGAACTCATCTCGACAAAAGATGATCGTTACGAGGCCGACAAGCCGTTTGAGCGGTATCTAATGGGCATGTTGTTTCCGATCGGCGCTGGTGTCGCCGACCCGGACAGAAATGAGGAGGCTGCCGATACCGGCACGGGTGATGACCCAGATGATCCGGTCAGCCTCGCTTACCAGGCCAGACCCTCGTCGATGGGCCTGTCGTTCTTCACCAGATCGACTTCCGTCGAGGTCAGCATCCATGGCGCAACCTACATCAGGGAAGGGAGAGGCTACCGCAGGAGTGCATTCGCTTCGAAGGAATCCCCCATGGCACATGCCGTCAGATCCGACTGCCCTGAGGTGGCCGACCCCGGCGTGACCGGCCTGAGGATTGGGTCCAAGTGGCGGAAAAGTGGCGGGGGCTGGCTCGTGACCGTCGTGGTGTCCAACTCGAACCGGGCTGATCAACACGGCCGTTATCCCGTGGAAGATGTGTTCATGCAGATGGGGTTATGCTGCCGTCCCTCCGGTTCCGGCGTAGAGGCCTATCCTTCACCGGACCGCTATTCGTGGGATGTCGAGGAGGAAGAGCTCGCGCTCTCATACCGCGACCGCAAAACCTTCGCCATCGGTCATGGTGTCTCCGCCAAGTGGATGGTTCCCGCCGCGGATTGGGTCGAGTCCGTCGAGACCTGTTTTCTGCCGAGGTATGAGGTGCCCGATGTCACTGCCGAGTTCGATGAACACCATCCGCTGAACGGAAGTCGTGTGTTTTCCCTCCAGTATCTGGCTGACTCGGGCGTTCCGAAGGAAGAAAAAATATCCGCACTTCGTGAATTCCATGCCGCATACGCTTCATGGGTGGAAGAACAGTGGGCTGCCATACCCGGGCTCGAGCGCTTCGGTAATGCCGCCAACCGCTTGGTCGGGCGGATGGATGATGCTCTTCGCCGCATTGAAAAAGGCATCCGGCTGCTGGAAACTGATGCCTCCGCACTTGAGTGCTTCCGAATGGCGAATCTGGCCATGCTCATGCAGATGGTGCACGGCTCTACGGATTATTCGGGCACCCCAAGGCCTGTGGGGCGAGCGTTCACGGCTCCGGATTATTTCGCCATGGAATGGTCCGGCCGAAAATGGCGCCCTTTCCAGATTGCTTTCCAGCTGATGGTCATCGAGTCATTGGTCAACGGGAACTCCGTGGATCGGGAGACTGTCGATCTGATCTGGTTTCCGACCGGCGGTGGTAAAACCGAAGCATATCTTGCTCTTGCGGCTTTCGAATTGTTCCATCGGCGCAGGGTTTCCGGAGATGCCGGCGGCGGTACGGCGGTCATCAAGCGCTATACCCTCAGGCTGCTGACCGCGCAACAGTTCGAGCGTGCCGCATCGCTCATCTGCGCCTGCGAAATGCTGCGCACTGAAAATCAAAGGCGTTATGGAGAAGAGAAATTCACGCTTGGCCTTTGGGTCGGCCAGGACACGACTCCCAACACTTTCCAGAAGGCCAATACCCAGTTCAGGGAAATGATCGGACAGGAGAGGCCTGAAAACCCCTTCCAGCTCAGGAAATGCCCATGGTGCGGAACGCGCATCGTTCCGGAAAGGCGTTCCGATGTCCAACATTACGGGATTTCCTGCGATGATGACAGGTTTTCATTTTACTGCCCTGAAGCGACATGCCCATTCCACACGTCGCTGCCCGTCAATGTCGTCGACGACCACCTCTATGCCAATCCTCCGAGCCTGCTGGTCGCGACCATCGATAAATTCGCACGGCTGGCGTGGGAACCGAGGGCGGCCTCGTTCTTCCGGGGAGCGCGCATTGCCCGCCTTCCGCCTTCCCTGGTCATTCAGGACGAGCTGCACCTGATTTCCGGTCCTTTGGGTACCGTCGCCGGGCTATACGAGGCGGCACTAGATGTTTTGATGGAACGCTACGGAGCCAAGCCCAAATACATAGCCGCAACCGCCACCATCAGGCGTTCGGCCGAACAGGTGCTGCGTCTCTATGCTCGCGAGGCTGCCGTTTTTCCACCTGCTGGTCTCTCGGCGGGCGATTCGTTCTTCTCCAGGGAGGTCAGGGAAAAGCCGGGCAGGCTCTATGCCGGGGTGCTTGGGCAGAGCCATTCACCGGTCACGGCATTCATCCATGCCAGTGCCGCCTTCGCCCAGGCTCCGATGGAAGTCTGTTTGTCCGCGGATGTGAAGGATGCCTACTGGACCCAGGTCATCTACCACAACAGCAAACGCGAGCTCGGTGCGGTGATGAACCATTGCCGCGATGACATTCCCGACCGGATCGGGGTCATCGCCTCCGCAGAGGAGCTGCGTCGGCGGGATTTCGAGCCTGTGGAAATGTCGGCGAATATCCCGTCACGGGAAATCCCCGCGGTTCTCGAGCGGCTCAAAGTAAAGTTCGGTGAAACGAATGTGGTGAATGCGCTGCCCTGCACCAACATGTTCTCGGTGGGCGTCGACATCGGCCGGTTGGGGCTTATCATGATGAACGGCCAGCCAAAAACCACGTCCGAATACATCCAGGCCTCTTCGCGTGTAGGCCGCAGTGCCGTTCCGGGCGTTGTGGTGGCATTCTATCCGGCCAACAAGGCGAGGGACCGCTCCCACTACGAGTCATTCATTCCTTACCACCAGGCCCTGTACCGCGCCGTGGAACCCACAAGCGTCACCCCTTATTCGCAACCGGCCATGGAACGCGCACTGCATGCCGCACTGGTCATCGTAATGCGCTATTGCGGCGGTCTGGAAACCGAATCATCCGCGGGACGTTTCGATCCCGGCGATCCGCAACAG
>CAIRGO010000151.1 GCA_903878115.1 Akkermansiaceae bacterium
CTCAAGAATCTAATCAAATCTAATATGCACGATCCAAGTAGTTTTGAACACGTCGAAACAAAGTATTGGACTATGAGTGATCACATTGTAGTCCTCACTAGGTTCAGAGGTAAAAACGCTTTTGGAGCTATGGTTTTAAACTATGCAAAAGCAAAGTATGATTTAAATGGACGATTTATCGAATTATTGACTATGGCGGCAGAATAGAACGTGAATCGCAAAGCTATCAGGACTGCAATTTGGCGCATTGGGGACACTACCAAGCGCACAGCGGGAAGCAATGGTGAAACGCGCTTACAGGGCATCGTGGACGCAGCACGGACTCCCCCCGCACGGGTCTAAGTGACTCGAACACCTTTCCCCATCGTGACCAGTCTCGCACGGACTCCGAGTGCATAATTTATTTTCCTCTACTTAACTAATTCTGTTCAGTGCATGAGTGCTAGCGGGAATTTTTGATTTTCTTTTGTTGCACTTTCAGGAATCAATCTGAATTAATTGCGATATTTCCTGTCACTTTTCCTGTCAAATATGGTGCAAAACGGCACAATTTCGTGCATTTTCCTGCAATCCTGAAAGCGACAAGCACCAAAGGAAAAAGCCCCTGATCCTCTATAGATCAACGGCTTTTATTGGTTGCGGGAGTAGGATTTGAACCTACGACCTTCAGGTTATGAGCCTGACGAGCTACCTGGCTGCTCCATCCCGCGATTACCTTTGTGCGCCTTGCGGCGCGGGAAAGAAAAACTAGCAGTATTATGATTTTACGCAAGTATTTTTTTGTTAAATTTTCCTCTATTTCTCGATCGTGAATTCACGATCATTAAAAAAGCCCAGATTCCTATGCCGCGCCTGGCGCAGGTGAAGCAGGACTGCGCCTAATGATTGCGGGATTATTTGAACCTCTGATCCCGCTGAGCGGGATTATGAGCCTGACGAGCTTACCTAGCGGCTCCATCCCGCGATCACCTTTATGCGCCTTGCGGCGCGGGAAGTAAAAACGAGCAGCATTATGATTATTTGTAGGTATTTTTTTGTTTAAATTTTCTCGATCATACAAAAACAGATAGGTGCGGCACCCGATCCTCTCCAAGTGCACGCTTGACTTATCGATGCAAATACCTAAGTTATCGAAATATTCACGATGCCTGAAGGAATTACAGATCCGCTAGAAGAAGATTTTTTTCGCTTCCTTGATACAGAGCGAACATCTTCTGTATTGACCTTGCGCAATTATCGCGCAGCACTTTTGTCGTATCGGTCATTTCGCGGGGAAAAATTTACCAACTGGCGCGATGCCAGTGCTGATGATTTTCGCGCATGGTTATTTGCACTGATGAAACAGGATCTATCGCGCGCGACGATTCGTCTTCGATTTGCGGCGGTGCGTTCCTTTTATAAATTTCTCGTTCACCGTCGCGGGCTGGCCAAAAGTCCCGCCGCAGATTTGCAATTGCCAAAAGCCGAACGCAAATTGCCAGTGGTGTTAAACATTTCTCAGATGGAGGAATTGCTATCGTTGCCTAACAAAATGCAAGGAGAGAAGCCCAAAATCGCATGGTTAGCAGCGCGTGATACAGCGTTGTTAGAGTTATTCTATTCCTGTGGCTTGCGGATTTCTGAATTGAGGATGTTAGATGTGAGAGACATCGATTTCATTAGCGAATCATGCCGGGTGATGGGCAAAGGATCAAAAGAGCGACTCATTCCCATCGGCGGTCCAGCGTTGGCAGCTTTACAACGCTACCGACAAGCCGCCGCCATTACCAACGGGCCAATTTTTCTGAGCTCGCGTAAAACTCGGATCACCCAGCAAGCGATTGATTTATTGCTGAAAAAATATCTAAGCGCTTCATCAATCCCCTTCGCGATTTCACCGCACAAACTGCGCCACAGCTTTGCCACACACATGTTAGATGCAGGTGCCGACTTGCGGAGTGTGCAATCGTTGTTAGGTCACGCATCGCTTTCTACGACTCAAATCTATACCCATGTCACCCGCGAGCGTTTGCGTAAGGCATACGATACCGCCCATCCACGAGCCCAATCATCTGCTTTATGAAAACATTACTCTTTTCACTTTGCTGTGTTGCAACGCCCATTTTTGCGGCAGATGACGCGGCACTGATTAAGCAATTGCTGAGCGAAAATCTCGATCATCGGACCTTTGCCTTTGCGGATGTCGTGGCTGCGTCCACTGGCAAGACGGTCATTCCTCTCGACGAGAAGAATCCCGCTCACCTGCGCATTACAGCGGCAATTCGCAAAGCGTTAGACGCGGCTATGGTAGATTTATCACGCACTGAATCTCCGGTGCGGAAGCTGCGACGCATCAATGAGGCGTCACGTTTTTTTGAAGACCTATTGTTAGAAAAAATCAATCACACCGCTGGACTGATTTGCGAGATACCACCTAACAAAAATGGCGATCTACAGCGATCAGGTTACCCTGATCTGAAAATCACCGATAAGGAGACCGGAATAGTTGCCTATCTTGACCCGAAACTTGTGGAAGCGAAGTCGATCGGCTCCACCCTGCGCACCTTCTATTATGAGCCAAAACATGAGACTCTAAAAATCAATGACAATGCCATTCATCTGCTGTGTGGAATTGAACATGATGGAGTAGAAGGTGCATGGACATTCCAGAAATTTCTCTTGATCGATCTCTCCTCGCTACGAGTGCGCTTGAAAGCGGAATTTCAGGCTTCCAATGCCGATCTTTATCCGCAAAAGTAATGGCGTCACACATGCACAATAGCATCACCACTACCGCAACGATTATTCGGCCTTACTCAGATATTTTTGAGGCGACTTTACCTAACGGAAAAAAAACCTTGGCGCATTTTTCGCGGGCCACAGCCCACCTACGTGAACAGATTCAACCAGGAATGAAAGTCACCGTTGAGATGACCACATTTGACTTTGACGTTGCCCGCATTATTTCGATTGTGGAAGACTAGTAACTCTTATCGAGGGCCCTTAGGCGCGAGCATCTTAGGCTCTTCAAAAATCAGTTTAGTGAGCGATACGGCCCGACCATTGCTAGGATTTAGCGCGCTGACATTCATCTGCTTCAGAGTATAGACGCTTGCTCCTGTTGCAGACTTGATGCTCATCACATCCGTTACTTCAAAACGTTTGAGGATTTTTCCCTCGCGATTGAATCCTTCAATTTTCATGAACGCTCCGTATTTTTGATGGACCCACACATACATCACTTGATAGGCACCGCCCACACCAGGATTGTTGAGTCGAATCTTCCAGCAGTTGTGAGTGCCCACTCGCTCCTCACCTTCGAGGACAGGTTTTTTCCAATAGAAAAATCTCATTGCCAGGTCTTCAAAGGTAAGATCCGTGCCAGCGATTGGCAGAGCGATGCTACTCGTAGGAAAATCTTGTTGCTTGCCATTGACCATTTCCAGCAAACGACATTTATCGTCATTCATCTGCATGTGAAATTTTTTCCAATCCTTGCCTTCCCAGTACTGAAACTGGATGTCAGTATTACGCAGAAATAGAGCGATATTCACTTTGGTCTTACTGTTAGACATCGTTCCAGTGAGATCCGCTTGTTGAAGAATGGCCGACATTTTTGCGCCGGCGATGATTTCTTCTGCAGTAGGTTGTTGAGCCTGACAAAGCGTGCTAAACCCAACGACTAGTGAGAGAACGGAGAGAAATGATTTCATAGTGCTAGCGGCATACTAATGCATGCCAGCTATACGACAAGAAAACACTGAACTATATTCAAAATATCGCTCAGAATAAAACCATATCTACTTATGGCTTCTTAGCAGTAGTCGTAATCCGGAGATCGCGCAATTGCTTCGGATCAACTTCAGCGGGTGATTGACTCATCAAGTCATTGCCCTTGTTGTTCTTAGGAAATGCGATCACTTCACGAATCGACGATTCACCGCAAATGAGCATCACGAGACGATCCAAGCCTAATGCTAAGCCACCATGAGGTGGTGCACCAAAGCGAAACGCATCGAGGATATGACCAAATTCTTCTGCAGCTTGCTCATCAGAAATGCCCAGCGCTTTGAACATCGCCGATTGCAATGGTGCTTCGTGAATCCGTATCGATCCACCACCTAACTCGTTGCCATTGAGAACGCAGTCATAGGCATTGGCACGCAGATCGACGGATAGTTCGCCTTTGAGCAGCTTTTCCTCATCCTCTTTGATCGGGCGGGTAAATGGATGGTGCACCGCGACGTAACGTGCGCTTTCTTCATCAAAGGCTAACAGAGGAAATTCCGTCACCCAGAGGAAATTCAACTCAGCATTATTTTCTAACAACTTCTGCATTTCTGCGGATGCCAAACGCACACGTCCGAGGATTTCGCACACTTGTTCCCATGGTCCCGCGCCGAATAAAATCAAGTCACCCGTCTCGATGTTAAGTGCATCTTTCATCGCAGCCACCTCAGATTCGGCGAGGAACTTGGTAATCGGTGAACGCCAAGTATCGACAGTTTCGCCGCGCACTTGAATGTAAGCAAGGCCTTTAGCACCTGCTTGGATCGCAGTCTGCGTGAGGAATTCCACTTGTCCGGTGCTGATATTAGAAAAACCTTTGACGTTGATCGCCTTGATCACGCCACCATCGGCAAGAGCGCCAGAAAACACTTTGAATGTCGAAGCCGCAAAGACCTCGCCGAGATCGACAAGTTTGTTACCAAAACGACGATCTGGTTTGTCTGATCCATAAAAATTCATCGCATCGCGCCAAGTCATACGATCAAACGACGCAGGGATCACGTCACCACGTGACTCTTTAAAAATGCGTCCTAACAATCCTTCGACCAAGCCAATGATGTCCTCTTGGCCGACGAAGGATGACTCGATATCGATCTGCGTGAACTCTG
Organism: Akkermansiaceae bacterium; assembly: GCA_903878115.1. GTDB lineage: Bacteria > Verrucomicrobiota > Verrucomicrobiia > Verrucomicrobiales > Akkermansiaceae > UBA956. The sequence goes on from CAIRGO010000151.1 coordinate 4,878, forward strand.
GTTGACGGTCAGCGCGCAGATCTTCGTCACGGAAGCATTTGGCGATTTGAAAATACTTCTCAATACCGCCGACCATGAGCAATTGTTTATATTGCTGCGGTGCTTGCGGCAATGCATAGAAACTCCCCGGTTGCAGGCGGGAAGGAACCAAAAAGTCGCGTGCGCCTTCCGGAGTGGATTTAGATAGGATCGGAGTTTCGATTTCACAGAAGCCATGTTCATCGAGAAAATCTCGAGTGCTCTTGGTCACACGATGACGAGTGCGCAGATTCTTCGTCATCCGCGGGCGACGAATATCGAGGTAACGATACTTCATCCGCAAGTCTTCGTTCGATAGTTCCTTATCGAGTTGGAATGGCAAAACATCCGCTTTGTTGATGATGGTCAATGTCGTGGCATAAATCTCGATGGCACCGGTATCAATTTTATCGTTCGCTTTTCCGTCCAAGCGCATGCCCACGCGGCCGACGATCTGAACGACGTCTTCTTCACGCAGTGTATGGGACAATTGCGCCACTTCTGCATTTTCTTCTGGGCGGAAAACTACCTGCGTTACCCCCTCGCGGTCGCGCAGGTCGGCAAAGATCACGCCGCCATGGTCACGGGCCGAATTCACCCATCCGATCAAGGTTACGGTTTGATCGATGTCAGAAAGGCGGAGTTGATTGCAATGATGTGTGCGCATGATTCGTTTGGTGGACGGGTGTTAAAGACTGAATTCGAGAAAAAATCAATGGATTTTTGCTTTAAATCGAGGCATCGGGCAGAAATCGAAGCAAGTTGCTCGATAGACCAAGCTACTTCATCATTCGTGCCGCCATTCCCTGCTGCACAAGCTCACGAAGATGCGTAGGCAATTGCAACAATCGTTGCAATTTCTCCGTTTCCGCATCATCGCCAGAAGCCGCGCGAGCTTTCATGGCATAATATACAGCACCGATGCAATGATCTGCGAAATGTGCGGTTGCCACAGCCTGAGCCGCCGCCCGCGCTGCTGCCACTGCGGCACGATCAGTTGCCAATCGTGCAGCCGCATGCGCCGCCACAGAGGCCTTCATCGCCACACCCGTTTTCACCTCGCCTCTCGCCCAAGCACGAATCACATCTAACGCATGCTGCGGACGACAATCGTCATGATGATCCTTGTAAAGAAAGAGAATTGTCTCAGCACAATCGGCAGCCCATAATGCAAGCAATCGATGATCTATCGGCGACAATTCACCACCACGATGCAATGCGATGAATCGGCTATTTCTCATGAATCTTTCACCGTGGTTAAGAATCCAAAAATTGACGAAGGAGGTAAAACAAGACTCCAAACGTGACAGAAATTACCACATACCAGATGACAATCCGCCAGGTGGTAGCGACGCTACATTCACAAACACGATCAATGAGAAAATAAAGCGCCACCATCTGAACAGGAAAACGAAGCAAATTGAATGGAACGAACACAAACCAAGCAAAGATCATGCTAATGACAGCTAAACCAAGTGTGCAGATAAAAGCTTCACGAAAACTTTGTTTATTGTCCAGTGAACGCGTAAAATACACGATCAAGACCCACAAAAGAGGCAACGAGGTTAAATGCGAAATGATGAAACTCATGGTTATTTTACGAATTGTTTAGGTCATGATGTTTGACTTGAATCGCGCTAACATCAATTTAGGCATGGCACTTAAAAAGTGCCGCCACGTCAGGCTATCAAGGGACCATCAGGGCGGTGAATGCGGTTGATCATTTCTTCTACGATTGTTTCTGCTTGCACGGTGGCTTCACTGCGCGAGGCGAGGATTTTCAGTTTGAGTTGCGGGAAATCCTGACCGATGACTAACGCAAACCGTGCGCCCGTTTGTTCGGCACGCAGCAGTTGCTTGTTAGACTTCATCGAGCCTAACGAAAAATCAACGGAAATTCCTGCTGTCCGCAGTTCAGTGATTAACATGAGGGCTCGATCACGCTGATCTTCTTGATCGATAACAACATAGACATCGCATCCAGCTTGATTGCGTTGCAGCCAAACTTCCATTTGCATGAGCGCGTGCGGAGTTTCTTCGATCAAATTGCGAATGACATAGTCCCCCATTGCAAAACCAGTAGCTGGCAAGTCGATTTTCCCATCGGACATGGTAGACACTAATGTATCGTAACGGCCACCACCAGCCACGGCGCGCATGGAGGCACGGGCGTCAAACACTTCAAATACCAAACCAGTATAGTAGGCAAGGCCGCGAACGATGGAGAGATCCCAACGAATGAAATCCCCTAGTCCGCGAGCAGTTAGGTTAGCGAGCAACGCGATGAATTTTTCCGATGCATTTTCAGGATTGCCAATGAACTCCCTTACTTCGGCGAGGGAAAGTCCCAGCGCACCGAGTTTTTCTTCGAGCGCCTCTGGCTTATCGCGTTCGAGTTTATCAACGATTTGCAAAAACGTCGCGAGCTGTGTCTCATCAAGGCCGCGCTGTTTTGCAAAATCGGCCCAGGCTTGTCGGTCTGAGACGCGCACTTGATAGTCAGATTTTTCAAATCCAAAGGCACGCATGGTATCGATGGCGACGGCTAACAACTCCGCATCAGCACAAGCTTCACTCTCGCCGAGAATATCGACATTGAACTGAAAAAACTCACGTCCGCGACCTTTTTGCGGTTTTTCATAACGAAAACATTGCCCGATCTCAAACCACTTTAGCGGCTTCGGGAATTCGCGCTGATGGTCTGCCGCAATGCGCGCAAGCGAGGCAGTGACCTCTGGTCGAAGCGTGATATCGCGGCCACCTTGATCGGAAAATCGGAATAGCTGTGTGGAGAGTTCGCCACCTGATTTTTTCAAATACAATCCCGTGTCTTCTAACAAAGGAGTCTCGTATTCCACAAATCCATGACGCCGTGCGGTGGCACGCCAGGTTTCCTGAAGATACTGTCGCACCGCAAAATCACGCGGCAAAAAATCCCGAAAACCGGGCAACGATTGGAAAGCAGAAACAGCCATAGATGCGCGGAGAATGCCTGCGCATGAGAGGAATAGCAAGGTGGAAGTAGCATGCGTTGGGGAGTAACATAGCGATCAATAATCTATGAATTCATGGCTTCGCATGCGAAAAAATCACATTTCTCGCTTGTCATGCCAGGAAATCCCGCTATCACTCAGCGCGTCATGACACGTCCACAAGTCGAATTCTGCGCGAAAATGCTGATCTTAGCTATCAGCGGCACCTTCATTTGGGCACTTTACAAATTGTTTTTGTTGATGGGGATTTTATAATACTTCCGCATCTGATTTGCGCGCTGTTCATTCTATGTCATGGTGGCAAGCATCATGAAAGTTCACGTTCTTCAACAGACTCAGCAACTGCCTATTTCATTAGATGAGGCATGGTCTTTTTTCGCTACTCCGCGCAATTTGGATCAAATCACTCCTAAAGATTTGGGGTTTCGCATCACCTATAGTTCATCTGAAAAAATGATGGAGGGGCAAATCATCACTTACAAAATTCGCATTGCCCCATTCATCCATCTACCCTGGGTGACGGAGATTACATCAGTGAAAGAGCCACTCTCTTTCATCGACAATCAAGTCAGCGGTCCTTACTCGCTGTGGCATCACCTCCATCAATTTACGCCAAATGCACAAGGTGTACTGATGACAGATTTGGTCCACTACGCTCTGCCCTTTGGGCCTTTTGGCAGTATTGCTCATGCGCTTTTCGTAAAAAATAAGGTCGCGAGTATTTTTGCGTATCGCAAGGAGTTACTGGCTGAATTATTTCGAAAAAAATAAGCTGATTCTATCAATGCTAGTGGCCAAAATCGGCTTGATTTCAAAAAATCGGCTTGATTATTTTAGCTATCTTGATTATAAGGATTGCCACGCGACCTATGTCCCGCCGACGCAAACGAATGGAACTTCCGAAGTCGAAATCCCGCAATAAACAGCGGGATTCTAGAGGCTTTATGGATCACATTCGCGAGGCGAACCTCAAGGCATCGATCAGCGCGAATCGACCGCTCAATGGCCGTTCTTTGAGGCACATCCAAGCATCGTTGGCGGAAACGCAAGAATATGATGACGCCACGATCAACGGGTGGACTCGTCTGCTACGATGGATTCTGGCGCTGATGTTGTTGCCGCTTTGCTATCTGACGTCAGCCACCTTTATCGGACAATTTTCCGACGAGGCCTTGCACAAGGGATTTTGGCATAGCAAAGAGTTTTGGTTTTTTGCCATCGGAGCATTGCTAATGAGTGGTTGGTTTTTTACCGGTCTCTGCCGACGTCTTTTCTTATTTCTCTATGTGCTAGGTCACGAGCTTACCCATGCGCTATTTGTTTACCTGCATCTTGGATGGGTTTCCGATTTCAAAGCATCGGCAGATGGTGGTTACATCGCTACCAATAAAACCAATATCCTCATTTCCCTATCGCCGTATTTTTTCCCATTTTGGTCGATTGCTCTTCTCAGTATCTATGGAATCATTCAGCTGTGCACGACCTTGCCGCCATACTCCGAGGATATTTTGCTTGGACTCACCGGAGCAACTTGGACATTTCATCTGTTATGGACTCTATGGATGATTCCTAGAGACCAACCCGACTTGAAAGAAAATGATACATTTTTCTCATTAGTCCTGATCTATCTGGCCAATATCATACTGCTCTCGGTGATGTTATGCTTCGCAGCTGAAACACTCACCTGGCATGAATTTTTTGCCTCTTGGTGCATCAATGCAGAAAATTTATACGATCTCACGAGAGGCTACGTGCAGAGCGTCTCCTAATTACTGCATCAAGGAGTTTTCGGAACCGGTGGAATCGGTGGTGCAGGAACTTTTTGTGGAGTAGGCGGTGCTATAGGAGTGGGAGTTTTCCCAGGATTGAGCAATCCACCACCTAAGGCGTCAAATACTCCTTCGATGGTCTTGCCAGCTCCTTCGATCACAGCGGCGCTACCCTTTTGTATATTATCGGTCGCTGATCCCACGGCTTCTGTTGATTTATCAATAATCGTTCCAACGGAGGGAACATTTTCCGTTACCGCTTCTTGCGTGTACTTCAGCACCTTCAGTCCCGTCTGCGGAATGATTTCAAACATTCTTGCGCCCGCCGCGGCCATCAATCGATCGCTCAGGTCTTCTTTCGGGTCAGACGTTGTTCCGCTTAATTTCATCGGTGCCCACATCAAGCCGCGTTCTCCTACGACAAATACATCTTCTTCCGCGCCAGGAATTTGCGCTAGGGTACCGGGGGCAAGACCAACGCGGAAATCACCATTGAGCAAATAATCGTCGGCCTGTGTATTTTTCGTGAAAACAATTTTTCCTTCCATGCGAGCCAATCCTTCAGAACCGATCTTCACATTGGTGAGCGTAATGCGATCGTTTTCGCAGACAAAATCAGCTTCTGCGTCATGAAGCATTAGAGTGCGGAAACGCAATGACTGCGAATATGCGGCTAGTTTGTCCAATACAGGGAGCGCTGTGAGCACTCCTTGTTTTATATCAAGGTGGCCTTTGATGGTAGGCGATGAAGATGAAGATGTAGAATGAATGGCAAAAGAAGATTCCACTTTGCCGGTAAGCCTTTGACGCCAATCCTCAGGAAGCACCTCTTTACAAAGGACATCGCGCATGGTTCCTTCTAACGAATAGGAACCATTTGCCCAATCACATTCTCCACCCAATGTGAGGTGTCCATTTTCATAAATGCGAAACGTGGAATCGGTGAGAAAAACTACACCCGATTGATAAGTGATGCGCATTTGCTCCAATTTCATCGGTGGTGCCCAAGTGAACGGCAACTCGATTTTCCCACCGATGCCGGTAATTTTACACTGCGTAAAAGTATCTGTAGGAGACACTTCCCAACGCGTGCCACTAAGCTTGGCCTCGCCACTTTTCAAAATCACATCGATGTTTGAATCATTGATGATCAGCGAATTGGTTTCAAATTTTTTCGGCAGCAACGAATCATACCATGGCGCTTTCACTTCTGCAGTGGGAGCTTGCACTATTACAGGAACGGGAGGCGCCGTGGTATCGAGCGTGAGCGATAGATTGGTGACACGGCTTGGAGAAACCAACCAAATGCCGCGGGTTACTCCACCGGCCTCGATGCCTGTTTTCACGCCTTCTAAAGAAATTCGCTTCGTTACCGACGGCCCATTTGCCTCAAACGAATCAGTATGCACTCGGAATCCATCCCAGCGCAATGGACTAAGCGTGGTCGTGGCATGCAGCCTTTCTTCTGCTTTCTCCACAATCACCTCGCGAAAACTGGAACTTGAAAGATACTGCCGCAACCACATATAACCACCCACAGCAACCACAGCGGAAAGCAATAACAGGAAAATCACACCACGGAACACCCACGTCTGCGCGCTCGCTGATAATTTTGTTTTTTTCGACGATGATTGATTGCGTCTCGTACGGCGGCTCATGCAATAATCATAATCAATTATTTACTTTGTGCAAGCAGAGAGAAAAGAACGCTGGCATCAGTTTCGAAATAAATCATTGCTTCCAGCGCCGCCTTAGACTGTCGGCATGCAAGCCTAAACACTACGATAGATCGTTTGACTGACGACAAAACTGAATACGATTTTGTGGAGTGTCCCATTCAAAAAAATATCAGTCAATTAACATCAAGATTGCTTATGAGACATATTGCATGGTAGGCTCAGCCGTTACGCATCACAATGAACCAGTGACAAAGTACAACACAGAAAATTATGATCTCTACAAAAATAGTTCGACTATGCCAATGTGAGATGGTCAGTGTCGGGAAACAAGTAAAACAATTTATGCCAAAAAAAGCAAACGTATGAAGAAGTCTCAAGAGACTACGACTAGGTCAATACGCGCTTTTGTTTGTTTATCGATATTGCTGGGCCTTTCGCCAGCAGCGACTCCCGCACCTCCATTGGATCCAGTGACGCGGAGTGTCTCGACGCTTGGAGCGGTTCAATACCCAGGCAAGCCTCCGGGTGTCGCGCTTGCTGGAATAAAAGGAGAGACCTTTACTCTGCAAAACGATGTGCTATCGGCCACATGGCGTGCTGATGGTGGCCGTTTTAGCTGCGTCGAGGTCACGAACAAACTGACAGGAGAGCACTTTCCTCAGACGGACTCCGAGTTGTTCCGACTGGCCCTAAAGCCGATTGATGAGAAAAAAGATGTGCTGATGGTGGGAGTGCGACTGGAAAATGATAAGGTCACGGCGTTGGCGTCCAGAGATGGACTGAGTTGGACTGAACTCGCCACCTTTCCACGTTCAGAATTCCCGGGCGAACCGACGTTAGTTAGGCTGGGGAAGATGAATCTCAAGGCGCAGAACAAGGACGATCCCGGTGGTCCAGGTCCTATCGGCGAGGGCTCGATCAGCGAGCTTGCACCCACAACATCGGAGCTACCTGACGGACGCTTTCTCTTCAAAACGGGGGCCCACCAAGGAGCAACGAAGGAGTATCCTTTTCCCACGGGCAAACGACTGATCTCCTGCCGCATCGACAAGGGCAGCGATCAAGGGCTTTCGTTCGGACCAGCATTGGCACTAGTGTGGGAAGAGGGAAAGCGCTTTGTTCTAGTCGGAGTAAGGGACAAGAAGCCAGTTTTTAATGTTACCACTGGAGCGGGCGAGTCGATACTGGCGAGGACTCCCGTGGTCGGGCCGTCCTTCGATCTGCCGGGGTCCTCATTCCGTCTGGCAGCGACACCTAAAGTGGTGGAGTTGGCTGCAAAGAGCGATGGCATCCGCGTGGCTGAACGAATCCGCGGCGTCGCGCTGGAGGCATATCTGATCTCCGAAAAAGGAATACGTGCGCGTTGGCGCGCGGAACTACGGAACGGATCTAACTACATCCGGCAAAATCTGCAACTCGCAGCTTCCACCGCCGCAGTGCAGCTTTATGGAGTGGAGTTACTTGACCTGAAGATTCCGGATGCGCGGACAATCGGCACAGCCGCTGGTTGTCCAGTGGCGGCACATGATTTGTTCCTTGGGGTGGAAATGCCAGGAGCACAAAACTCTCTCGACGGGGAAAAAGTTCGCATCGGCTTCAGTAGTAAACTTGAACTTTCGGCGTCCGGTGCCTACTCGTTCGGCTCAGTGATGGGTGTGGTTCCCACTGACCAGCTTCGACGTGGGTTTCTCTATTATCTAGAAAGGGAGCGCGCACGGCCCTCGAAGCCCTTTCTGCATTATAACTGTTGGTATGATCTTGGCTTCTCGGTGGATGCGGAAAAGATGATCGACGTAGTGCGAAACTTCGATGAGGAAATGGTCAAAAAGCGCGGCGTGCCAGTGCTTTCCTATCTTGTAGATGATGGTTGGGACGATCCAGGCAAGGGCCTGTGGATCGAGCATGAGCGGAAGTTTCCGGGCGGCTTCGTAGATCTGAAGAAAAAAATGGCTCAGTCAAAATCGCACCTCAGTGTATGGATTTCACCGCTGGGCGGTTACGGCGGTGCCGAACAGCGCACGGCGACGGCGAGAAAAATGGGACTGATTCCAGAGGGAAGTGAATTGGATCTCGCCCAACCTGCCTACAAGAAGTGGTTCCAGGAAAGATGCCTTCAACTCATGCGAGATGGAGGTACGAACGCTTTCAAATGGGACCGAGCAGGCGAAGGAGTGAGTCCACATTTTATGGCGCTTCTCGATGTGGCTCGGAGTCTTCGCGCTGCCGATCCTGAGGTTTTCATCAATGTCACCGTGGGCACTTGGCCTTCACCATTCTGGCTCAATCACGTGGACACGACTTGGCGAATGAATAGCGCCGATGTCGGCTGGGCCGGGAAAGGTGATGACCGTGAACAGTGGCTGACATTCCGAGACGGCTATTGCCACTCGCTATTCGTAGCTCCGTCTCCGTTGTATCCGTTAAATTCAGTGATGCACCATGGGATCGTCCACGGCCGTTGCTTCCAAGGCGAGAGAGTGGGAAAAAGTGGCCCCAACCTGAAGAACGAAGCTCGCTCCTACTTCGGCAACGGCAGCATGCTACAGGAACTCTATATCACCCCTTCCATGATGACTCCCGAGGCATGGGACTACGTCGCTGAGGCGGCCAAGTGGGCGCACGCCAACACCGATGTGCTGGTAGATAGCCACTGGACTGGAGGCGATCCACTGAAATTGGAACCATATGGCTACGCCGCTTGGAACAACCGCAAGGGCACTCTGATGCTGAGAAATCCAGACAGCGAAGCGAAACAGATGATCCTAGAGGCTGGCAAGGTCTTCGAACTTCCTGCTAACGCACCCGTTCATTACAAGTTGAGCTCGCCATACCCCGACCAACGGGTCAAATCGCTTGAGCTGGAAAAAGGCAAACCGCAGACACTTACCTTGGAACCATTTGAAGTGCTAGTCTTTGATGCGCTGCCGGAAAGTGGCAAATGATGGTTCAAAGGTTCTAAAATAACTTTTTACGGAGGCAATTGCCAATCGGTTCAAGCTCAGCTGCACTATTTGAATTCATGCTTGGCACAAGGGTCATTACCCATTACAAATGCCGCTCACATGGCCACCGAATTCGAACAAACACTTGCTACATTCGCCACACTTGAAGGTACATCACTGCACACTGGTGCAAAAGTATCTCTGACCATTCGTCCAGCTCCTGAGGGACACGGCTTTAAATTTCGCCGTGTCGATCTTCCAGATCAGCCATTTATCGATGCAGATGTGGATAAAGTAAAAACCGTAGAGCGCGCTACCACCTTGGCAGAAGGGTCCGTGAAAGTGCACACTGTCGAGCATGTGATTTCAGCTCTCACGGGAATGGGCGTGGATAATGCCATCATTGAAATGGATGCCAATGAACCACCGATCGGCGATGGATCTTCTGCACCTTTTGTCGAACTGATCAAAAAAGCCGGAATTGTGGCTCAGTCATCTCCACGCAAGACTTGGGAAGTCCGCGAGCCAATGCACCTAGAAACAAGCGGCGGCAGCATCATCACCATCGTCCCAAGTAAAACCTTCCGCGTATCTGTCACCAACGTCGGACCAGATGGCAGATTTACTCAATATTTTTCGAGCGAAGTTACACCCGAGCTTTATGAAAAAGAAATAGCACCCGCGCGCACGTTTGTTTACTATGAAGACGTAAAACCCTTGTTAGAAAAAGGATTGATCAAAGGTGGTTCACTCGAAAATGCCGTGGTTGTTCGCGGCGACGAAGTAATGTCTAAAGAAGCTCTGCGCTATTCAAATGAATTTGCGCGTCACAAAGCGCTCGATCTCATCGGCGATCTGATGTTATCTGGCAAACGCATCCTCGGTCACGTCATCGCGGTGAAACCTGGCCATGGACCAAACACCGAAATGGCAGCAAAAGTGAAACGCGAATACACCAAAATGCGTTCTTTGGTTCCACCGATCAATATTCCTAAAGGCGAAGCAGTATTGGACATTCATGACGTTCTGAAAATTTTACCGCACCGTTATCCATTTTTGCTAGTGGATCGAATCATTGATTTCGAAGGTGATACCAAATGCACAGGCGTGAAAAACGTGACCATCAACGAGCCGTTTTTCCCGGGTCATTTCCCCGGTCATCCGGTGATGCCAGGCGTACTTCAACTCGAAGCGATGGCACAAGTCTCATCGGTGCTGATGCTGCGCAAGCCAGAAAACCAAGGGAAAATTGGTTACTTCATGAGTGCCGATGAAGTTAAGTGGAGACGTCCGGTATTGCCTGGCGACACACTATTTATCGAAGCCGAAGTGATCAAAATTCGTGGCTCGATCGGACAAACCCGCGCTCGCTGTCTCGTGAATGGCGAAGTCGTTTCTGAAGGCGTGTTGAAATTTGCACTCGTCGCAAGTTAATTTCCCCATCAACAACGATAGATGCTGGTGCTATCTCCCACGGTGCAGATGCACTTATTGGTTTTTGTCTTTGCCGTGACCGGTGTATTAGGTCACTGGCTGACCTTATCTGCAACTAGCCTCGTCGCGTGGCGCACCTTCCTTGCGATGATCGCGATGGCGCTGTGGATCATGATTCGCAAAAAAGCCTCCATATGGATCTCGCCGAAATTAGTCATGCAACTGATCGGCACTGGACTCATCGTAGGCAGCCACTGGGTAATGTTTTACGCAAGCATCAAGGTGGCCAACCTCTCGATTTGCCTCGCTGGCATGGCCTCCATTTCTTTTTTTACCGCTTTCACTGATCCGATCATCAATCGTCGAAAAATTAGCAGAAATGAAGTTTTGTTAGGCATGTTAGTGGCCTGCGGATTGGCGTTAATTGCGGGGTTTGAAAGAACTCATTTGCTTGGATTAGCCATCGCCATTGGCGGCGGATTTCTTGCTGCCATTTTTCCGACTCTCAATCGTAAATTCATTCTAACAGGACTACCTGCCGACACGATTTTCACTTGGGAAATGTTAGGAGCCTGTGTAGCCGCATTACTATTTCATCCATTCTTTTTTAGTTATGCAACTCTGATCGAATGGCATGGTTTGGACTGGCTATGGATGGCGATTCTCGTGTTACTTTGCACGGTATTTGCGATCGCTTATCACATTCGACTGCTGTCAAAACTCACTGCATACGCCAGCAATCTAGCGATGAACTTTGAGCCCGTTCACGGCATTATCTTTGGAGCTATTCTATTTCATGATTATCAATCACTGCAGCCCACATTTTATCTGGGAGCTTTCACCATTTTTCTGGCGAATTTTTTACACCTAAGACATTCGTAGTGCTTTATAAACTTTTGATTTTCAGATTGCGGAACATCACCTGCATCACAACTCCAGGATGGACTTGTAAACCCAATGGGCCTTTGTCTAACGCTTCATCAGTTGTGTAATCGAGCACCTGTTTCCCATTCAAAACCACGATGTATTTTTTACCTTTGACGGTAATTTTGATTTGATTCCATTCTCCCACTTTGAGCAATTGATCAACCCCTACCGCGCCCACAGGATAAATACCTTTTTTACCAATATATGGCGAGCAGGTCATATCGCGCTTGAGTGAACCCGAGATGCCCAATTGGATTTGTTCGCTTTCATTTTTGAGAAAAAATCCTGAATCGATTTTGTCAGAAAATTGAAATTCTGCTTCGAAAACAAAATCACCATACGATTCATTCGTCCACAAGATCGACCCCTGTTTTTTCTCGTTATTTTTTCCAAGGATGGCCCCATCCACAACTGACCAACATTCTGCGGGACCTTTTACCTGCCATCCATCGAGCGTCTTACCATCAAAAATTGGTTTTGTTTCATCTGCATGAGCAAGCAGACAACTAAGAACCAAAAAATACAGGAGCTTTTTCATAGACCAGTATAACGTGCCGACAAGGTTCAAACTTTCGCATCACGTTGCTTTTGCAAAAATAAATCAAGCCCGTCGACCAATGCGATCCAACTTGCCTCGATGATGTTTTCTGAGACACCCACGGTTCCCCAGTTTGTTTCACCGTCGGAACAGACAATCAGCACTCGCGTTTTTGATGCTGTCGCATCGTGTCCATCGAGAATACGTACTTTATAATCCACCAAGGTTACTAGATCGATCTCAGGATAAAAATTCGCCAATGATTTGCGTAATGCTTTGTCCAGAGCATTGACTACACCATTACCTTCGGCGACCGTATACTCAGATTTTTCATCGACAAATACCTTAACAGTGGCCTCACACACTGGTTGGTGACCATCGCGATACTGGCGAAAACTCGTGTGATATTCTTTCAGCTCAAACGGTTTTTGGTAGTGTCCGATTTCACGACGAATCAACAACTCTAACGAGCCGCCGGCTGCTTCAAATGAATATCCTTGATTCTCCATTTCCTTAACAACTTGCAACAAACGTTTTGCCGAGTCTGAACCTTTTTCCAGCGGCAAGCCCATTTGTTCTGCTTTGATAAGAATGTTGGTTTGTCCTGCTAACTCAGAGACCAAAATGTTTTGTGTATTACCGACTTCTTCTGGACGGATGTGCTCATAACTACGGGCGAGTTTTTGCACCGCATTTACGTGCATCCCACCTTTATGCGCAAACGCCGTACGACCAATAAATGCCGCTCGCACAAAGTGGGGATTGTTAGAAACATCATCGACAAAATAGGACAAATCTTGCAGTTTTGTTAGATGGGGTGTGACTATGATTCCCATTTTTAATTGCAAGATCGGGATCACCGATGTGAGATTGCAATTGCCCGTGCGCTCCCCATAACCATTGATGGTGCCCTGGACTTGTATGGCGCCAGCCTGCACGGCCGCAACCGCATTCGCGACTGCTAACTCGCAATCATTATGCGTATGAATACCAATCGGCACGTTGGTGATTTTCTCTCTCACCAATCGACAGATTTCGCTGACCTCATGCGGAAGAGTGCCACCGTTTGTATCACAAAGAACTAATACATCTGCACCACCATCAGCGGCGGCTTGCAGAGTCGCCATCGCATGGAGCTGATTATCCTTGAAGCCATCAAAAAAATGTTCTGCGTCATAGATCACCTCACGTCCGTGTTTTTTTAAATACGCCACAGTGTCGTGAATCATCGCTTGGTTTTCTTCCACCGTTGTTCGCAATACTTCGGTCACATGGAGTTCCCAACTTTTTCCAAAAATTGTCACCACTGGTGTTTTGGCGTTGAGTAGCAAAGCAACCTGCGCGTCATTTTCCACAGGTGTATCAGCCCGACGCGTCGATCCAAACGCAGCGAGCTTCGCATGCTTCAAGCGTAATTTTTTGGCTTCTTGAAAAAATTCAACATCTTTCGGGTTGGAACCTGGCCAACCACCTTCGATGTAATCGACGCCAAATTGATCCAAACGCTCAGCAATTCGTAGCTTGTCTAGTCCAGAAAGTTGAAATCCTTCACCCTGCGTGCCATCACGTAAGGTGGTGTCATAGATAAAAACTGATTTGGTTGGAGTAGGCATCGCGCGGAGAAACTAGCCGCATGACCATGATTAATCCAGCAAAAAGCGCGGCATGAAGTGCTCCCGGCGGGAATCGAACCCTCATTTGCCCTTTAGGAGAGGGCCGTTCTATCCATTGAACTACGGGAGCGAGCGAGCGATTGATACGCTCGTTTGCGAAAAGACACAAGCGTTTTCCCGATAAAACAATTATGGTCTTACTGGGATCCCTCGCTCAGCAAAGTATTGTTTCGCTTCGCCAACTGTGTGCTTGCCGAAGTGAAAAATAGATGCCGCGAGCACAGCATCAGCGTGTCCATTTTCTAACACATCGACCATGTGTTGCAAATTTCCTGCGCCACCACTAGCAATCACAGGGATTCCCACGGCTTGCGAAATCGCTGCTGTAAGCTCGATATCGTAGCCGTTTTGCGTACCGTCAGCATCCATACTGGTGAGCAAAATTTCTCCCCCACCCCGTGCATAAATTTCCTTCGCCCATGCTACGGCATCGAGACCTACCGGAGTTCGTCCGCCGTGAGTATACACCCCCCATTTCCCGGGACCTTCGCGTTTGGCATCGATCGCGACGACAATGCACTGACTACCAAATGCTTTTGCTCCGTCATCGATCAATGACGGTTGTTTCACCGCCGCGGTATTGATGCCCACCTTATCGGCACCAGCCAGCAACATCATTCGCATGTCATCCACGGTACGGATGCCACCACCCACGGTAAGCGGAATAAAACAATGCTCCGCAGTTCGACGAACTACATCGGCCATCGTAGCACGATTGTCCGACGAAGCGGTAATATCCAAAAACACCAATTCATCTGCCTTTTGAGCATTATAGGCCATCGCGCACTCGACCGGATCACCTGCATCGATGAGATCGACGAAATTGACACCCTTGACCACACGGCCACCAGTGACATCCAGACAGGGTATGATTCGTTTTGCCAACACGCCGCAAATGCAATGCCAAAGCCCGCAAGATGGCAAGACCTCATTTTCGATCCTAAGAAAAAACATTGGCACAAGACTTTGCGCACCGCATCCATGATAATCGCCACTATGTTCCGCCACAGATCAATAATTACCTATACATCTTAGCAAAGCAAAGAAGCCACCTCATCAGCATAATGTTTTTTTAAAGCGGTGAGTGTGGAGTGATCCGTGTTTTTAAGTTTACCTTTCTGATCGGATATTAATTGGGTAGTAGCTCTACAGGGATGTTTTGAGGATCAATTGTTTTTGGGCGGTTCCGGGATATCCAGAGACAGGCCCGCGTAAGACAGAATAAAATGACCAGAAGTTTGACGATCATCAACCAGCCAATAACACTCCACATGTAAAACATCACCACCAACATCAGCAGCAAACTACTGGATAGAATCAAACTGCTAAGAAACCAATTCGCCCACGAGGTGCCCGCAATCAATACAAATTGAGGTTGCTGAGAGGCTACTCGCGACACCAAGTTTTCAATAAAATCCTTGTAAGCCTCACTTCGATTTTCAAAGTTTGCGATACTAACAAAATGATGATTCTGAAGGTGCCAGACCTTACCATTGCGCAGGCGGATCCGACAACGACACAGCTGCTCGCAAAAACGTGTCGGCGCGTACTGCAAACGAATGTCAGCCACTTCTGAGAGCGGAGTCGACTCGTAAAATTCTGTAGCCGACCATTCGAGTGAATCCGGCCGTAGAACCCATCGATTTTCCTTTTCGAGCAGCGATGGGCGAAACGAATACACCAATTCCAACGGCGGTGGCTCTGACATACTTCTTGCCAGCAATTTCCTCGAACTGCGACAAGACTAAAGGTTTGCAACAGGTGATTCACCGAGGGTAATTGCGCTCTATTTACTTCTGTAAAAAAAATTACAGGTGAATCGCATCCTCACACCCTAGGTTTTTTTATGATTGCCCTCAAAATAGATATGAGTTGATTACAGCTCCTATTCACCCTACAATGATCGGCACCATGAAACGAAACCTCTTTCTCCTAGCGACAATTTCCCTATTTTCATTTTCCGCTACTGCTGAAACAACTGGCGACAAAGAAAGTGGTTTCACTCCCTTGTTCGATGGCAAAACGACCGCTGGCTGGACGAATCCCTACAAATGGGGTGAAGTTAAAGTAGTGGATGGAGAAATTCATCTTATCAGCAATCAAAAATTTTTCCTCGTAACCGAAAAGAAATACCACGATTTCATCTTTGAAGGAGAAATTTTACTTCCTGCTGGACAAGCGAATAGTGGCTTTATGTTTCGCGCCCATGCTGAACCTAACAAAGTTTTTGGTTATCAAGCAGAAGTTGACGGAGATCCGAAACGCGGATGGTCTGGCGGACTCTATGACGAAGGCAGACGCCAGTGGTTTGCCAGTCCGATTAAGGGCAACAAAGAAAACGAGGCAGCGTTTCGCAAACGTGCAGGTGAGACATTCAAGCGCAATGACTGGAACACCTATCGAATCACCTGCAAAGGCAAAAGCATCAAAATCGAAGTCAACGGAGTAGTAACAACCGAAATTGAAGATGAAACTGATGCCGAAGGATACCTCGGCATTCAGCATCACGGTGAAAAAGGACAAACCTATAAGTTTCGCAACCTACGAATCAAAGAGCTACCAGCGAAATAATTTTACGACGAAGAGTCTCAGCGCGTAAAATCATACACTTGCACTTTTTTCGTGAGAGGAAGTAATACCTCGTTCACTTCCTTCATGTGACGAGGATCTTTCTCGTAGGCATGTAGGGCTTCTACATTGGTAAAGCGGACTAGCAAGGCCATATCAAACGAGTCATCCACCACCGGACGTTCACTTGCTACTGCTGTTCCGTAGTCCAAAGAAATAATGCCATCAATGACCCGTAAGCGGTCCATGGCCTCCGTGATCTTCTTACGGTCAGCCTGATTACCGGCATTTTTTTGCCAAAACATTACCACATGATCAACCGTGCCTGATTTGGCAGGGGGAGCAATAGTGGCACAAGAACTGAATAATGCGGCAAAACCAAGAGCGAAGTATTTTTTCATAAATGTATTATGATTACCGCGTTTGCTCAGAGAACATTTCACGAAAGATGTGTCATGTTACCAAAATCCACGTTTGCGCTTTCTTTTGTAGGAACCATCGCCCACCGACAGCACCTCTACGCGCACCGTTGCCAAACCACGTTCCTTCATGCCAATACTCCCCGCTGCCCGTGGTGATAGATCGATAATCCGCCCCGAAATAAATGGACCGCGATCATTCACTCTCACTTTTACGGATTTCCCGTTAGATAAATTGGTGACTTTTACCAAACAAGGCAGCGGCAATGTTTTATGGGCCGCAATCAGATGCCACGGCATCACTTTTTCCCCCAGTGACGTATTGCCAAATACAAGTCCAAAAAATTTCGATTCATCAAACCAAGAAGCCCCGCCCACTTCTGAATAATTCAACGCCTGCTGCACCGACATCGGTTGATAACTCTGACCTCGCACTGTATAGGAACGAGTCATATAACCATCAGCACCACCCGGCCGAGCGCAAGAAAATAGCAAACACGGAACAATCATAAGCGCGAGAATCTTCATGAAGAAAATTTACCACATCATAAAAAAAATCGTATAATAAAATCACAGACGTCTCATTGAAAAAATATTTGGGTGAAGATACGATGAGAACGATAGAACCTCGCCAACTGCCCTGCAGATGATATTGCTCGTTCATCACCGCACTATGACCTCATCGACAAAAAGTGATCCTTAAAAGTGCTGCTTTAGATTGCGAAACAACTGAGTTTTATTTTGAGTTGGTATGCAAATTGCATTGTATAGATGCCTCTGCAAATGACCAACCCTACGCGCAATCTCATCTACGGCCTTTGTGGGATGATCTTCACCTTTATCGTAGGGGTGGGTGGTTATCGCTGGGCGGGCTGGGATTGGTCAGATGCCTTTTACATGGTGGTAATTTCGGTTTTTTCCGTCGGCTACGGTGAAGTGCGGCCGATTCAGGATGAAGGTCTCCGGGGATTGACGATGCTGGTGATCGTTCTGGGATGTTTCAGTGTGATTTTCGTGAGCGGCTCTCTAGTCCAAGTTCTATTGGAAGGGCAACTCCGACGAGTATTAGGATATCGACGTATGAATGCCGAAATTAAAAAACTAAACAAACATGCCATCATTTGTGGCTTTGGTCGGATCGGAAGAATGGTGGCCGCAGATTTGAAATCCGGGCAAAAGTCGTTCATCATTGTGGACAAAGATCCGCGTCGATTGGAAGCAGCCCGCGATGCCGGCTATCTCACGCTGGAAGGTGAAGCCACCGAAGAATCGGTACTTTTGGAAGCTGGCGTGACGCGGGCTGCTGTATTGGCGACGGTTCTTCCCTCTGATGCGAGCAACGTCTTCATCACACTCAGTTCTAGGGATTTGAATCCTGATTTGATGATCATTGCTCGTGGCGAAGACCCATCCACTGAGCGCAAATTGGTGCAAGCAGGTGCCAATCGCGTAGTGCTTCCAGCCCACATCGGTGCGGAAAGAATTGCCCATCTCATCCTTTTTCCTGAGGCCACGGAATTGATTGACGATGCGGAGAAATCGCATCATCTGAAAGAGGAACTTGGTGATTTGGGTTTAGGATTGGAAGAGGCGATCATCTCACGATATTCCATTTTTTCCGGAAAAACTGTGGGAGAGCTTGAATCAATGCATTCAGGAAAGGTGATTGTAGTCGCTCTACATCTGAAAAGCGGAGGCACCCAACTGCGACCAAATCGTGCCACGATCCTCCACGCTGGGGACGGAGTTGTAGCCGTCAGCCGAGACTCCGAACTGACAAGACTGCTAGAATTAGTCCCCCAATGATTTTTTCAGAATAGAAACTTTTCACCGGCTCGCAGATTACCTCTGGGTCTTGTAGATGCATGACTTGCCACTGACGAGATAAGAGCACAAGCAGACTAAGGCGAAGGCTGCGGCGTAGTGTGGGCCGAATAATTCAACGCCGAGGATCGCGCAGGTTAATGGAGCGTTTGCGGCTCCTGCAAATACGGCAATCATACCCATGCCAGCAAAAAGGGCTACTGATTGATCCATACTTGTACCTAACAAATTTCCTAGCGTGGCACCGATAAAGAATAAGGGCGTCACTTCACCGCCCTTAAAACCACAACCTAGGGTGATTACGGTAAAGAGGATTTTCCAAAACCAACTCCACGGGGTCGCGCCACCTTGAGTGAAACTCGAGAGAATCGATACGCCGCCATCGGCAGAAGTCACACCCAGCCCTAGGTAATCGCGCGAACCAATCGCCCAAGCGAGCATGATCACTAACACCCCACCGATGAATGGGCGCAGCAGCGGTTTGTCAGTGATCTTTACGTAGATCTGATTACTCGTATGAGTCATCCATACAAACAAGCGGCTAACAAGCCCACATGCGATTCCCGCGATGATCACGCAGCAAATTTTCCAGCCAGACCATTGATGAAATCCATCAAAAGAAAGTCCACTATGGCGATAATTGGTGTGATCAATGCCCCAGGCAAGACAGGTGAAATGCCCGACCATGGCAGCCAATAAAGTGGCGAGAAAATAACGCCATTGCCAACTCCCACGAATGGGGATTTCTATCGCAAAAATCGCAGCCGCCCACGGGGTGCCGAATACGGAGGCAAATCCAGCAGCAATGCCCGACATTAGCAGGATACGATGAAAATGTCTCGGCACTAGGAAATGACGTGATAGCCATGCAGCGAGACTCCCCGCCATCTGCACCGCAGTGCCCTCGCGCCCAGCAGATCCTCCAAACAAATGAGTGATCAGCGTACCAATCAGCACCATGGGCGCCATCCGCAGTGGCACTTTTCCTTCCAATTCATGAATCTCCTCGAGCAGCAAATGACTCCCCTGCCCGGCATTTTCACCCCATTTTCGATAGAACCATACCAACACGACACCAGCGACAGGAAGCAGATAAAGCAGAGACGGGTATTGATGATGAACGGCTAGCGTGGCATCTAACAACGACAAAAATAGAGCGCTCGCTGCTCCCGCGATAATTGACACGAGAATGATCAATAACAGCAGCCACGTATAACTTAGGAATGAACTGTGAGCATAACGATGAGCGGGCACTTGCATGGAACAAAGTCTCACATAATCCGCATACGAGCCAGATCCTGTGTATCCACAAGACCCACAGGGCAACCGCAATCATCCAGCACCACAACATCATCAATACGATGCGAACCAATCGTATTGACAGCCTGTACTGCGAGCGATGACGCCAGCACTGTGATTGGTTTACGAGTCATATACTCCGCTACAAAATGAGAACCGAGCTGCGAATCTTTTTGAAATGATCTAACAAAATCACCATGGGTAAACACGCCCGCCAGCTTGCCATCATCTTCTAGGATGACACAGGCACCAGATCGAGCTTTGGTCATCGCAATCAATGCCTCGCTGACAGTTGCCGCAAGAGTCACCACCGCAAAGGAATCACCGCTGCGCATAATATCAGAAACCTTAGTCAACAATGCCCGCCCCAGAGCACCTCCTGGATGGAAGCGAGCAAAGTCTTCTTCCGTAAATCCACGTGCATCTAACAATGCCATCGCCAGCGCATCGCCCATAACCAACATCGCAGTTGAAGAAGAAGTAGGCGCCAAATTTAGAGGGCAGGCTTCACGCTCTACAGAAGTATCAAGCACCACATCCGAGTATTCGGCTAAAGTAGAATTCATTTTTCCCGTGAGTGAAATCACTACCCCAGCAGAGCGTTTGAGAAAAGGAAGTAAATGAAGTAATTCCGCCGTCTCTCCCGAGTATGATAAGGCGATGACAGCATCTCCATCGGACAACAAGCCGAGGTCGCCGTGGAGGGCATTCTGCGAATTGAGAACGACCGCTGTGGCCCCCGTGGAGTTCAGCGTGGCTGCGATTTTATAACCAATATTGCCAGATTTTCCCACTCCGACTACGACAATTTTCCCGCGCTGATCAAGCGTCGATTGAAGCAAGGTGATTGCCAGAGTAAAAGAATCATCGAGCCGATCAGACAATGCACGCAGAGCATCACTTTCCATCGCGATGACACGTCTAGCTAAATCGATCGAATTCATTTTCTATAAAAACCAATGCCGCCATGATCGGCGGCATTGATGAAGGTAATAATCTTATTTTCCTTTGCCAGTAGGTTTTTTCTCGTCCGGCTTCTTATCATCCGGCTTAGGATCGGCTGGATCAGGTTTAGCAACATCTGGTTTGTATTTCAGCAATAGATTAAATTGACTAGGCAATGCTTTACCACCGCCAAGAGTGAATTGATACAAAGCTGCCACCGCTCCCGCTTCTTGAAGATGCAAGTATCCCGAAGAGCTTTTGTTTTCATCTGGTGTGCCCCATAAT
Source organism: Akkermansiaceae bacterium (assembly GCA_903878115.1). Classification (GTDB taxonomy): domain Bacteria; phylum Verrucomicrobiota; class Verrucomicrobiia; order Verrucomicrobiales; family Akkermansiaceae; genus UBA956. Next base: position 26,191 of record CAIRGO010000151.1, read on the forward strand.
TTCATCGCCAATTGAACGCCAGGATTAGCAAGGTGAATGCGCATGATAGCCTGAGCTGATTGCTCAGTGATTTCTTCCGTAGCACCAGCATCTGCTAGCATAGCAATATTGTAGGTATTCAATGCCGCTGATTCATTCTTCAATGCTTCATAGGCCTGGGCTACGCAGAAAGCTACCTGAGCACGTTGATAAGAAGGCAATTTCTCTTGCAAACGCTCCTTACCAAGAGCAACCAAACGCTCCCACGACTTGGTACGAACAGCGTCCCAAAATACGTAGATTTCCAATTGGCGTAACTGGTGCTCGCGAGTGAGACCTTCTTTGCGGAAACCTTCTAACGATTTAGCAAGTCCTTCCAAATCACCAAGTCTACGCATGCACTCTAGTTCATAGAAAGAGCCGAGAGTTGAATAATTATTAGGCAATGAAGCAAGAGATTTGTATGCCGTTTTGCTCTGAGCAAACAGATCCTTGGCTTCGGCATATTTGCGAGCCTGATACAACTCCATCGCATCACGATAAATTTTCGGCTCGAAAATGTAGAGTCGCTCGACTTCGGAAAGATTGATATCTTTCGTATCAATGGCTTGTGCCGTTTCCTTATAACGAACTTGGGCAATCGTGCCAGCTATGAGGAAGATTTTCTCAGCAGGTTGATCCTTAAAGATCAGCATGCCAGTTGGCATCTCTGGACCAGTAGCTACCGGAGGCGCCGCGGGTGCAGCAGGTGCCGCTGGAGTTTGAGAAAACCCTTGAATGGTTAGGAAAGGTAGAATCGCAAGAGCGGAAAAAAATTGTTTCATAAAATAGTTTCGTTAGATGTTAGTGAATGATTATTTTTCAGCCGCTTCTTTCTTCTGTTGTGCCGCAGACTTAATGCCTGGGCGAGCTTCATACTCTTTTACTTGTTGTTCGATCGATGACCACAATTCTTTCTCTTCCTGACTCATTTTGTCATAGATTCGACGGGTAAATTCAATGTATTGTTGGCCGCCATTGTAGGCACCTTGTTGATCGCCTACTTTATCACCTACCGAAGGAGTATTGCGTTCCCACATCAATTCCATCCAACGTTTTACCGCAGGCGCTGACACCGAAATTAAACCCATTTGGCCACCCGTGTAGAGCTGAGCATAGGCTGCGAGGGCGTCGTTGATCGAACCTGTTTTTTCATAGGATTGCGCGAGTAGCAGACCAACCGCTCCGGTATAAGCTGTGAAATTGTTCGTTTTCTTATCGAAATACATCTTCGCTGCTTCGTTCACTTTGCTCCATTCACCCTTAGCTGCGAGGAATTCCACTTTGCGAAAGAGTGCTTTTTCGCGTTGTTTTTTCTCCTCTGATTTTTCGTAAACTTCCGTCAAATCTTTGATGGCAGCATCAAGATCAGCAGGAGCTTTAGAACGACCTAACACATCAGCGCGACCGAACATGGCTTCGAACTTGAAGCCGCCTTTTTCACGCGCCAATGCTTCCGTATAATACGTCAGCGCCTCGCGAGGAGAACCAGTTCTTTCGCGAATGAAATCGCCCACCCGAACGAGAATGAACGAGGTGAGTTCTTTCGGAGCGAAATCGTTTTTGAGTTCTTGGAAGAGAACTTTGATCATCGATTCGCCCTTGGCTTTTTCTGCGTCGTCTTTTGACTTCTTAATCACTTCTTCATACACACCGATCACCGCCATGCGCAACAGCGCACGTGCTACTTTGTCTTTGGCCTGGATTTTAGGGAAATCGTAGTAATGAATCTTCAGTTCTTCTGGTGTATGTTTGGTCAAATAGAAATCAGTGTAAGAGCCGATTGCTTCTTCAAGACCGTAGGCATTGGGATCACCCGCCATTTCAGCGATCACGTCACGGATGCGGTCAAGACCTTCGTCACCGCGGCCAACGGCATCAAGTGCATAAATTCCCGCAACAGAAGCTTGGGTGCGATATGGTGAGCCAACAGCGTATTCTTTCCAGAATTTATCAATCCATGGCACCGCGTCTTTGATCTTAGGATTTGGTTCTTTAGGGCTACCTTTTTCGCCTAACATAGCGAGGAGCAGATAAACTGCTTCACCAGCAACCATTTTATTTCCTCGGCGTTCTGCAAGTTCCAGACCTTTTTTGTAATAGGTTTCTGCTTCGTCTCTGCGTTTTTCCGATAGATGCACATTTCCTTTTAGGTTAAATGCCAGATCGAGCACTTCGGTTTGAGGAAATTCTTTTTCCAAGCGATCCAGTTTTTCCATCGCAGGAACATATTCATTGTCTGCGTAATGACAAGTGGCACGGTCAAACAGAGCAAATGGCAAATATGGATTCTTGCCGGCTTCAGGAAACTCTTTGAGGAAAGCGTCAAGTAATACTGCCGCTTTGTCCCACACTTGCAGTTTTGCTAAGTTTGAAGCTTGGAAGAACAGCGCAGCTTGGCGAAACTTGGATTGCTTATAGTCACTCGCATGTTGATCAAGCAGCGGTTGTGCTTTGTCGTATTGTCCAGTGTAGTAGTATGAGCCACCAAGGCAATGAAGGCAGATATCGTGTTGATCAGAGGGCTTCTCTAATTTATCGATGATCACGGTAGCAACTTCGATGCATTTTTCATACTCACCTTCGTAGAATAGCGAGGTCAACATCATCCGGCGAACAGCAGGAACGTGTTCCGAATTAGGAAATACTTTTAAGAAGACTTGACCATATTTTTCCGTGATCAGCACCTCACCTACCAGCGAACTGGTGCGGACTAGTTGGAATAGATTATTTTCGCGCTTCTCATGCTTAGGGTAGCAAATTTCTAGGGTTTCATAAGCGGCAAAAGCACCGCGAGCATTGCCATTTACTTCATGAATGTAAGCAAGAGCCAGCAACTGTGTGCACTCAGGATTTTTTGTTTCGCGACTCGCTCCCACAATCGCAGCTTCTGCTGCTTTGAGTTTTTCAGCGACGATCGTGCGTGAGCCATCTTCCATCCCTTTACGACTGCCAAGTGAATCGAGTCGTGATTTAAGGTCTTCCAGAGTGACTTCTGTGGCTGAAACCATTTGATATAGAGTAATCGCTGCACGCTCCATCTGTGCACCGTATGCATCGGCAGCCAGCTTCAAGAAGAGACGATTGAATTCCTGCATTTCAAATGGCTCGATGATAATATCAGCGCGATTCTTGGCGATGAAATCCAACAATGACTGTTCCGTGCGTTTTTCGATAACCGCTGTGACAAATGCCTGGAAGCTCGCGACAATACCAGCATCAGGAGTAGGGAAAACCTCCTTGTTTTTGATGGCAATCTCCAGGTTTTCCATGCCCTCAGGAAGTTTGCCTAATTTAAAGTAGCAGATCGAGAGGTTGATATGAAAAGCACCTCGTGAGTATAGATCCTTACCGCGTTCCTTGCTGCGCTCTTCGAGGAATTTTTTATACTGACGAATGGCTAGGTCAAATTGCTCCGCGCCGAGAGCTGCGTCAGCCCATTTGAGCAAAGCCATTTTATGATAAATGTTGCCACCGCCATCTTTATCAGGGGCGTAGTCGCGATAGCATGTTTCAAACGATTTCATCGCGGCATCGAACTGATTCAACTTTGCCTCGCAGACGCCACGACGGTACCAGATGACCCCGAACTGTGATCCATACAATGTTTTAGCATTTTTCACCCTGTCAGTCGCATCAGTAAGCATGGCCAGAGCTTCCGCCCACTTGCCGGCATTCATCGCAGTGAGTGAGTTGGTCACCGCTGTGCCAACATCGACACCACCTTGTGCATGAACGAGTGGTGAAGCAAATAGCATCATAGCGGCAGCAGCGAAGAAAAATTTGTTTAATTTTGATGAGATTTTCATGGTATCAAAGGATGTGAATTGGATAAAAAAGGAAGACAAAAAACAACCGGGGCGCATTATCCGCAGGGGCGCGGACGGGCGGCCCCGGTCAATCAAAGTAGAGAATCAATTAGTCAACTAAGTCAGTAAAGGTAACGGAGCTAATATTGGCACCAACAAGAGCATTGAGAACGTCAATCACGCGTTGCTGGTTCGCACCGCCGTCCACCCACATTTGCACCAAAGGTTTTTTATCACCAGAGTTAGCACCCGCTACATAGAGACGCAGAAGATCGGAGAGCATCGGCACGGCACGTGAGTCAACATCGGTATCGAGCATTTGCTGGCTGGAGCCTGCACCAGCGTAAATCGCGCCGTTGGCATCGATTTTAATGAAAAGTGGTTCGATATCTGGCATGTCGGCATCGCTAGGTGCAGCGGCAGGAAGTGCCAGAGGAACATCCACTTCTTTTTTCTGAATAGTAGTAGCAACGATGAAGTAAATCAACAGTAGGAAACAAACGTCAATGAGTGACGAAATGTCGAGTTGCGGATCTGGTTCCTCATCTGCTTGATATTTTCTGTGGCGAGCCATATAGGTGTTTTTTCTAAAGGTTTATTTGTCAGTTACAAAGGTAGCGAACATGACCAAATCCACACCTGCTTTGGCAGAGTTGGCGATCACTTTGCGGGAGTGTTTGAACACAGCACTTTTATCGCCGCGTAGATGTAATTTTGATTTAAAGCCGCGCAAGTCATTTGCTTCTTTGGTGCGTTTAACTAAATCAAAAATGTCTTCGTCAGAGGCTAAAACAATCCCTGTTTCAGTGGTATAACTACCATCCTCATAAACGTTGACCACAATCCGTCCATTTTTGTCTTCCTGCTTTTTACCGAAGCCCGCGATCGGAGGTCTGATTTTGGGGTCCTGCTTCACAATGGCCACGTTGGAGTTAACAACGAAGAAAATGAGCAGAAGGAAGACCATGTCGATCATCGGCGACATATCCAGAGCACAATTATCATCCGAGGCCGCATTGGCATCACGCAATTTTGACGACATAAAAGTATGGTTTTAATTTGTGAGACATTGAGCAATCTCGCTGCTGAAACCTGAATTCAGCAGCAGCATGCTCACAGATGGTTAAACGGCGATGCCTTCTGGAATCTTAGCATAAATTGTATCAGCATTCACTGTGGCAGTGGCAGCGTTGAGCATTTCCTCTGCAGCATGGATCGAATCGGTAGTCAATTGGCTCAATTTATTTTTAAAGAAGAAGAACATACTGATGCAGGGAATCGCATTAACTAGACCCCAGAGAGTCGTCAACAACGCAACCGAAATGTCACCAGCCAACTGGGAAGGGTCAGCGGAGCCGGTTTCACCGAGTGTACCGAAGCAACCTACCATCCCGATAACCGTTCCAAGCAGTCCTAACATCGGCGAAGCTTGAGCACAAAGTGAGATGTAGTTGATCAAGGTCATCGATTTACGTGTCTCATTGGTGCTGAAGTCTGCCATGGCATCTTCTACTTGGTCACGTCCGAGATCTTCCGGACGGGTGGCGTCGATATTAGCAAACGAATAGGCAATCAAACGACCCAAGTAGCTAGGATGTGATGCTGCCAACTCAATAGCGGAGCGAACGCGCACGTTTTGCATGTGATCCATGAGGGCATTCTTCAAATCATCGGGGCAATACTTGGCTTTCGTCAAGTTCATGAACAAGAAAATCGTGAGACCTATAAAGGCCACGATCGCGGCACCGATGAACAACATCGTTGGACCACCATCAATTACCCATTTTTGAAGTAGGCTCTTTTTCGCTCCTACAACTTTCACAGCATCTGCAGCTTGTGCAAACAAGCAAGGCATGGTGATCAAAGTAGTGGTGAGGATAGTGGCTACGAATTTGTTTCGTGAAGTAGCAAGTTTATCAATCATAGGATTATTTTTTGGTGGTTAATGTGTGCGCGATGTTTCTTTGTCATTTTAAGGCATTCGGCAAGAAAGAATTTTGAATATTTTCACATCGTGATTTCTTTATTGACAAATTACTAACGTATATTGCGTATATTACTTTGATAAATTTTTCGAAATATACGACCTAATGTGCGCGTATGGTCTTGATTTGTTGGAATAGACGAGTCACATTTTTTGCCCGATGAACTACCTGCACGACCATTTTTTTCTCCACAGTGCCACCGCCCAACGCCTGTTTCACGAAGTTGCGAAAAACGCACCGATCTACGATTACCACTGTCATCTGTCACCTCAGGAAATTGCGAGCAACCATCGATGGTCGAATATCTCCGAGCTTTGGTTAGGCGGCGATCACTATAAATGGCGATTGATGCGCGCCAATGGAATCGCTGAAAAATTCATTACTGGCGATGCTAGTCCGCGGGAAAAGTTCCAAGCGTGGGCGGAGACAGTTCCGCAGACATTACGCAATCCCATGCATCACTGGGTGCACCTAGAGCTGCGCCGATATTTTGGCATTGAAGAATTACTCTCCCCTGCCAGCGCGGAATCGATTTGGCAACGATGCAACCAATGGCTCGCAGAATCATCATTTTCTGTGCACGGGATATTAGAGCAATTTGACGTGCGCATGGTCGGAACCACAGATGATCCTGCGGATCCTTTGGCTGACCATCGATTGATTGCTCAATCATCACTTACCACCAAGGTGCTACCGACGTTTCGACCTGACAAAGCATTTGCGCTAGATAACCCGACTGCTTATCGCGCATGGTTGAAGAAATTAGAGAATACAGCACAGTGTGAAATCAACTCGCTTCCTGATTTATGCGCGGCACTGCGTCAGCGCCACGATGATTTCCATGCTGCTGGGGCGCGCATGTCCGATCATGGATTGGATCGCTGCCCGGCAATTCACTGTGATGAAGCAGATGCCGCAGCCATTTTTTTACGTGTTTTTGCGGGCGAAAGAGTCAACGCCGAAGATAAGGAAAAATTCATCTTTTTCCTGATGGTATTCTTTGGTCAACTCGATGCAGAAAAAGGTTGGACCAAACAACTTCACCTAGGGCCTTTCCGCAATGTCAATTCACGCATGGCTTCCCTCTTAGGTCCGGATAGTGGATTCGACACCATCGGCGATACGGCACAAGGAGCAGGTCTGGTTTGCTATCTGGATGCACTCGCATCACGCGACAGTTTACCCAACATCATTCTTTATAATATTAATCCGCGCGATAATTATTTATTCTCAGCGATGACCGGCGCATTTCAGGATGGAACAGTGGCGGGGAAAATACAATTTGGCTCCGGTTGGTGGTTTCTCGATCAAAAGGATGGCATGGAGCTACAGTTAAATGCTCTCTGCTCAACCGGCTTGCTTTCTCGTTTCATCGGCATGCTCACGGATTCGCGTAGCTTTCTATCATTCCCTCGTCATGAGTATTTCCGTCGCATCTTATGCAACATGATTGGCAACGAAGCTGAACGAGGCGAACTCCCTGATGACTTTGACACGCTCGCTGAATTAGTAAGCAATGTTTGTTCGGGAAATGCTCAGCGCATTTTATCTCGTTAACCTTTATGACAACTATACGTATCTAACATGAAACGTTTGATTATACTCGTTCTCTTACTAAGCACAACGCTCCATGCTGCGCCCACGGCATCTGATGAAATTCTCGCAGCGCTTCAAACTTGTATCGAGAAAGGAAAATCTGCCGAGCCATTGACAGCGCAATTGGAACACATGGAATCGGCCGAGTTAAAAAAGTTAGCGATTGAAATAGAAAAAGCCTGGCCTCGCATTCGCGATCAATACCTCTCCGCATTAAAAGGCGCCGCAAAAACCATGAGTTCAGGCCCCGCGAAAAATGCGAATCAAGAGCGCATTCGCACACTCCGTGCGCAATTCCAACAAGTGTATGCGTTAGAAGAAGGACCAATGAAACCACTGCTGCATAGCAAAAGCATGCCCGCAGTCGCAGAATTGCAAAAACTACTTCTACCTAGCGTAGATACGGTCATTCAATCAGGCGGCGCTTCGCTAGCTATGCTGCGCAAAGGAGCTAATACATTAGGCGGCTTCCGTGACGAGGTTCTGAATGCCGAGCTTTCGACAACGCCGTCCGATGCAATGGCGACTCTTTCCTCTGCCGAAAAAAATGCCGCAGAAGAAATTTCAGGACTCGATCGCGATGGTTTGAAAATTCTATTAGCAAACGAAAAAATTGCCAAAGAGCAAGAAATCCCAGCTGCTGAAGCGAAGGGAATCGCGGAATGCAATTTATGGCGATTATTGTTAGGGATGCAGGCATGTGTGCTCGACCCGAAACTTTGTGAGGCAGCACGCGGGCATTCTGCTGACATGGCGGAGAAAGGATTCTTTGCTCATGAAAGCCCCATTCCGGGCAAAACAAGTCCATGGGATCGGGCCGCTATGGCCGGCACTTCAGCGTCAGGCGAAAATATTTACATGGGCTCCACCGATCCTCATGGTGCCAATGAAGGCTGGTTTTTCTCTCCTGGCCACCATAAAAACATGTTCAGTCCTGGGCAGGCACGTATTGGTCTTGGCAATTCGGGAGTGCATTGGACGCAGATGTTCGGAAGATAATCACCGTGTCTGGTTATTCTGTTAGATCAACCTGATCGCCCTCGACAATCTCACATAAGAAGGCAGGAATTTCTTCCCGACAGGTTTTCCGATAGTTTTCCCAATCGTTCATTTTTGCGACATCACGCTCTTCGCCACGCGCTGCAATTCGTTGCTTGCGAGTAGATGCAGGACAACGCACAAACCAAATTTTTATCATCATTCCTGTTCTTTGGGCGATTTTATCGGGCCAACTTACATCGCCACACTCGCGAGTGAATGGCCCTGCAACGACCACTGGCAAATGCTCGCCATTGATCACTGCTACATCCCACAGAGTTTCATACACTGTATCTCGATAGACTTTTTTATACGCCGGTGAGTCACGATCATTGACGTCCATTCCCGCGAGTTGTAAGCCTGCCATAATCAAACGCTGGGTTACTTGATCACTATCTAACAACACCGCCGACAAATCTTTCGCGAGCTTTTTGGCGAAAGTTGTTTTGCCTGCTCCGGGTGCTCCACAAACGACATGTAATTGCTGCATGCATTAGTGTTTCCCCATTTCAAAAAACATTCCAAACAAAATCGTGCATTTCACCCTTGCGGGAAATCGTCTTCTGTAGCATCTTAATGGCATGCAGACAATCGCCAATCAACTACGTTCCTTTTTACAGTACTATGCGGTGCAATTGATCGAACATCCCGACCAAGCACAACTGCGCGTGGCAGAACTAGGACCTAACAGACTACGCTTTCGTTTGATCCTCAACTCCAGCGATGTAGCACTGCTCATTGGCAGAAATGGCTTCACCGCATCCGCCATCCGTAGCGTTATGAAAGCCGCGGCTGATCGCGAAGGTGTGCAGTTCACTTTGCAAATCCACTCACACGAAGAAGAAACAGAACGCGCTGCCCGCGAAGATCGATCGATCCATGAGTGAGCGGAAAACTTGCTACATTCAAAGAAAAAACCACACTCGCAAAAGTGTGGTTTTTATTTACCCGTAGCGGCTGAGGGACTCGAACCCTCACACGTAAGTACTCGATTTTGAGTCGAGCGCGTCTACCAATTCCGCCAAACCGCCATTCGGGGTGCGAGAGCGAACACGATCCAGCGAACTTTTTCAATAGAAAAGATCATTTTATCGTAAAAAATTTTAAGCAAAAGAATTTTACCACTGCTTTATGCTTGGCACTTGCGCCTTGCCTATTTCTGCTCATACTCTCGTTGTGAACTATTCTCTCGTTACCACCACCATTTTGCTTGCGCTCAGCAGCTGCACATTGGTTGGCCCAGATCATCAGGCTCCAGAGATGGATTTGCCAGCATCATTCTCTCATCAAGGAGTTTCATGGAAACGCACCAGCGATCCAAAAGTCTATGCAAATTCGCGCTGGTGGAAAGTATTTGGCGATAGCACTCTTACTTCATTAGTCAATGATGCAGAAGCGCAAAACCTCACAATTAAAGCAGCTGCAGCCCGTCTCGCAGAGGCCCGCGCGATGAGTCGATCAGCACGCGCCGCTCTACTGCCATCGCTGGACTTCCGTGCTGATGCGAGCCGCACTGACATGATTAACCGTTTTGGCCCAGGCGGAGGCGGTCTACTGATGAACTTTTATCAATTGCCACTTGAGTTATCGTACGAAGTGAATTTATGGGGGAAAGTAACTCGTCAAATCGAGGGTGCCAATGCTCGGGAAGCCGCGTCACAAGCTTCCATTGCAGCTACCACACTAAGTCTAACCGCTGACACCGCGCAGACCTACTGGGCATTGCGGGGCCTTGATGCAGAGCGCGCAATTGTAAAGGAAAGCATTGCCTTACGCAAAGAAACACTATCTCTCGTAGATGCTCGTTTCCAAGCTGGCACAGTGAGCGAACTCGATGTATCACGCGCAAAAACAGAAGTGGCAACTGCCGAGTCCGAATTGATTGGCATGGACCGTCAGCGCTCTGAACTGGTGAACGCACTCGCTCTGCTCACGGGTCGTGCTGCTACAGGATTTCAGGTGGCAGTCGATGCTTCACTGCCTTCCGCTCCCCGCATTCCCGCCGGTGTTCCGGCTGACCTTTTACTCAGAAGACCTGATATTTTTGTGGTAGAGAGAAATGTAGCCGCAGCGAATGCCGAAATCGGAGTAGCGCAGGCTGCTTTTTATCCAAATCTTCGCTTACGTGCTAGTGGCGGTGTTGAGGGGATCGATCTATCTGATCTGATCAGCACAGATAACATCGTATGGTCGTTAGGGTCATCACTCACCTACCCGATCCTTGGTCAAAAAAATCTGCGCGCGCGCAGAGATGCCGCCGTGGCAAATCATCAAGCTGTCTCGGCGGAGTATAAGCAAAGCGTGCTAGTGGCACTGCGCGAAACCGAAGACAGTCTGAAAGGTCTAGATTTCTTAGCGCGTCAAGAAGATGCGCAAAACTCCGCAGTTGCCGCCGCGCATCGAACGCTTGATCTATCGAAGGAGCGTTTTGAAGCAGGTTTGGTTAGTTTTCTAGAAGTGGTGGAAACGGAGCGCACATTGCTCGCCACCAAACGCCTAGCAACATCGTTGCGCGCCCAAAGATTAGCCGTAACCGTAAACCTGATCAAAGCCCTAGGCGGATCATGGTAACTCTATCAATTTTTTCATGAGCTTGTTCATCAATACACCATCATTCGGAGAAACTCGAGACCGCGAGTTATTAAAGGATTCCTCTACTTTCATTTATAAACAAACCGAACAAGGGCCACTGCATGCCCACGTTTTTTTACCCACCAATCACCAAACTGATGCTGCTGGTACGCTGCTAATTTTCTTTCACGGTGGATTCTGGGATATGCCTGCATCAACGCAATTTGCGACTCAATGCATTCATTTTGCCGCGAACAATTGTGTCTGTATCGCTGCCGAAACTCGCGTGAGTTCACGCCATCAGAGCACGCCAGTGGATGCCATCGAGGATGCACAATCACTGATCGTCTCTGCGAAAAAAAATGCACAGATTCTGGGAATTGATCCGAAAAAAATCGTGCTCGTCGGCGCTGCTGGTGGGGCATTTCTTGCACTGCAAGCAGCCATGGCTCCTAAGGTTCTCAAAGAGGACGAGGTAGATGCGCGGCCCGCCGCTCTGGTATTGCTCAGCGCACTGGTGGACACCACGCCGAGCACAGACTATGCCGCACGTTTTTCATCACCCAGTGAAGCCAAAGAACTTAGCCCCTCCAAGCTAATCCGCAAAAAACTGGCTCCGATGCTCTTCCTTCATGGCAAAAAAGATCCCATCACTCCGCTGGCAGCAGTCGTATCATTTCGCCGATGGATGAAATGGAAAAACAATCGCATCGAGCTAGTCGAATTCGAAGGTGCCGATCATCGCTTTTTTAATTTTACCACTAGCCATATCTACCATGATCTTTCGATCAAGGCGATTGAACGTTTCCTCTCTGAACTAGCGTTATACAACATTCAGAAGGAAACATTTCAGAATGGTTGAAAGCGAATTCGTTAGTGTTTCCCTAACAAAAACGCTAACAAGTCTTTCATCTCTTCCTCATTGAGGCGATTGATCAATCCACCGGGCATCGGTGATGAAGGTGAGCGTTTGGAAGATTTCACATCCGTCTTCGCGATCATTGTTTGTTCCTGTAAGTTAAAAGGGTTAGCGGCAACAATGAGCTTGCCATCTTTTTCATCCAGCACTCTGCCTTGCACGAAGGAACCATCATTTTTCTCGATCAGATCAAAAGCGTATTGATCAGAAATCACTTTGCTTGGTTCGATGATTGCTTCCGCTACATCTTTTGCCGTGAAGCGACCACCAAGCGCATTGAGTTGAGGGCCAGCCGCTCCTCCTTGATCTCCTACTACGTGGCAGGCTGCGCAAAGTGAGGCGCGGAACATATCACTACCTTTCTTGACATCTCGACTCTCAAGTCCACCAGCGGCGAGTTTCTCGATTTCAGCCACCGTCCATGTGCGACCAGGGCCTTTTACTTCAGGCAGATCTTTGAAGTAATCGATCTGTTGTGTGACTGCACCTTTTCCATAACGGGCACGTTCTTCTTCCGTAGCATTTTCCAATGCAGAAGCCCGAGTGGCATTGATATAGCCCACGTAGGAATTACCCCCACTGCGCTTCGCGGCTTCGCCAAGCCATGTGAAAAATCGCTCGCGCTCGCCAGCTTGCCATGGTCCTTTAACCTGACGCAGACAATAGGCGTAGAAGGTATTTTGCAAAGGAGGAAATTTTTCTAACAACTTCTTCACGGTGGCACCATATCTTCCATTGCGCGTGGCTAGCTCAGCCCAATCAGGAATGGGTGACGGGCCAGCTTGATCCATTTGTGTAAGTGTGCGAGCTACGATGTTTGGTGCTTGAAGATAGCTAAGCAAACGGCAGAGTTCGCGATTCAAGTCTTCGTCTTTCGAAGGAAAGAGAGCATCAATTTTAGCAAAAATTTTCGCTGTTTCCGCTGGTTTTGGCACACCCGTGCGCATGAAGATTAAACCAACATTACGCAGCCAAGTGAGTTGCTGTTCTTTGCTCAATTTTGCCCACTCCATTTTATCGAGCTTATCCAAACAAGCCGCGCGATGTTCTACAAGATTGAGACGCGCCAAGGCCATCACGCCGTGTAGAACACGCCATGGATCATTTTCTGTGGCCAATTTTCCACTCCATGAGGCAACTGGCAATTTTTCTAATGCTACGCGCGCCGAGTAGCGCATGGTGCGATCGTTAGAAGCTAAGTGTTCCCAAACTAATGGCAATGCTTTCACATCACCGCTTAAGGTAACTTCCTCTAGCTGTCTGCGAATCTTAGCCTCTTCAGATACAGGCAAGGGTTGCACCGCTGCCGTAGATTCTTTGCCAGTGTATATTACCCGCCACATCGATGATTTAGTGCGACGCCCACCCGTAAGAAAATACATATTGCCGTCGTCGCCAATGATCGCATCGGTAAGCGGCAATCCTTCGCCGGCGACGAATTCTTCTTTCTCCGCGACAAAGCCTGCACCTACGGGCTTTAGATGAATCGCATACATCGTAGCAAATGTCCAATCGAGCGCAAAAATCGCACGCTGATATTTTTCAGGGAATTTTGCCCCTTTGCCAGAAACCACACCAGTCGGCGAACCAGGACCGATATCGACAGCAGCTGACATACTATCTTCATAGTAAGAAGGCCATTTTCCTGAGCCATTCCGCCAGCCGTATTCACTGCCCTGAAGCGCATGACAAATGCGTGTAGGACGATACCAAGGCGAACCGAGATCCCACTCCATATCAGCATCGTAGGCAAATAAATCTCCTTCTAGATTAAAGCCGATATCAAAAGCATTACGATAACCCATGCTCACTAACTGCCAATTCTTCCCATCAGGAGTAAAGCGAGAAATCCAGCCACCAGGAGCCATGCGATCACGAGCATGACCGCCTGGATCAGATTGGCGAGGCAGCAATTGATCTTCCGCCCATGCGGTGTTTGGCATGCTGTTATCCATCTGCGCTAGGTCAGTATGATTCCCCGCGATAAAGTAAATCCATTTCCCATCTGGCGATGCCACAAATGAGTGCGGTCCGTGTTCGCCGCTACCTTTCATCGCTTTTAATAAAACTGGCTCGTCAAAAGTGCCGTCTTTATTTTCATCAGTGAGACGATACACTCCTTGTGGGAACGTAGATTTTTCATTCACCGCCACATACAATGCCCCTTGAAACCAAAGCAATCCGTGGGCACCACCGATCGTAGTTTTCGCAGGCAATACCTGAGCAGTCTGATTTGCCTGACCAGCTACGGGTGGCTTTACGTAATAAATTTTCCCATACTGGTCAGAGCAAATAAAATTGCCATTTTCAGCACGCGTAATCGAAACCCAACTACCCTGATCATTGGGAATATCATACAGTTTTTCCAGACGAAAGCCGGGAGCTACTTTGAATTTATCCGTCATGTCTTGCACCATTGTCGGCGCCGAAGCGTTTTCCGTAGTAGAAATGTTTTGCGTAGTGGAAGAGTTTTCCGAAATCAAATCACCCCACGGTTTGCTGCCCATTTTTGCCAAAATCACAGCTTTGCTCCAAGCGCTAGAATCAAAGGCAGGCAATTCCCAACCGGTGGGAGCTTCTGATTGGCATAACCATGTGTCATCGCTATTGACCTTCATTATCTTGCCATCGTCTAACGACATCTGCAAATGAAACGCGAACGCCGCTGAACCGCCGTCATTAGTCGCTTCCACAGCGATCACATTGCGAGCGCCCACTTTGAGAAATTTCTTAATGTCATTCTGCAAAACATTTTCCCATTGATTGCTTTTACCCACTAATTGGCCATTGATCCAAAGACGGTGCGAATTGTCACAGCTGGAGGAAGTTTTCGCAGAAACAACATTGGCCGGCACCTCAAAATCTCTGCGGAAAAGAACTCGCTCCTTGGCACCAGCTTCTTTGCTTTTCCAGATCCACGACAAACCTGCGGAATGAAGTGGAGTAACCAACAACGCAATTAAGCTAAAAATAAAAGATATGAAACGTATCATCGGTGAAAATACGTTGATCGTGTAGCGATCTTTCACCGCTGAGTAAATAAATCCATCATGGTGAAACTCGGCAAGCTATGAGCACAAAAAAACCGACGGAACCCGCCGGTTTTTTTTGATAAGCTTCGCTATTACGTCAATCAACGACGGCGGCGTAACAACAGTATCGATCCTAAAGCACCCAGCAATGAAGTTGAGGCTTCGGGGACGACGGTGAATGAGGCTGAAAATGGCGAAACAGCCGCCCATGAGGTAGAACCTGGCTGGGTACTGTTTATATTCGCCAGACGCTCAAAATTAGAACCACCCTCCCAAGCACCAGCTTTATGCACGATATCGATAGAATAGGTTCCATTCGACAGACCGCTTAAAAGATTTACCGTGCCAGTCCATTCGCCTTTTTCATTATTGCCACCGATGGAAACGCCGTTACCTCCATTACCGTTGTTGGCAACGAGAAATGCATAATCCACCGGATTGGTGGATACGCTCGCACTTGACAATCGAATTCGATAAGCAAAAGCAAACTCGAAAGTAGAATGCCCACCATCAGCAAAAGCAAGTGTCTCAAACTGAGTGAGATTCAGCGTGCCTCCAGCTTGGTAAGAACCCAAACTCAGCGCATTAAAAGTGGTTTCGCCACCACCATAAGAACTGGAACTTTTATACTTGGTTCCAGCAACAGTTAAATAGCCACCGAAGATCCCAGTCGCAGCAAATGTAGAACTGGTGGAGAGTAGGGCAATAGCCAAAGGGATTAGTTTTAATACTTTCATTGTTTCATGGATTTGGTTGAGGGTTAACCGTGTAATGTCGGGGGACATCGTCGTCACGGCAAAATTTTTCTACGTGAACTCACATAGAATGCAATCTAAAAAAGTGGGAAATTTGTATTTTTTTAGTCTTTGGGAATATTTTTGGCAATTTGCCATTCATTCTCCATTTGATCGAGGGTGGCGGCATTCAAGGACAATCCCTGGCGCTTGAGTAGAGCTTCCATGTGGGCGAAGCGCGTTTCAAATTTGTGATTGGCCGTGGCCATCAGTAGTTCTGGGTCAAGATTCCTAAACCGCATCAGATTGACCAAACTAAAAAGCACATCACCGAGTTCTTCATTGGCTTTTTCCTGATCACCCGCTTCGATTTCTACTTCTAGCTCAGAAATTTCCTCGCGAATTTTTGCCAACACACCAGCTTCATCAGGCCAATCGAAGCCAACTTTGGCGGCTTTCTTTTGCAATTTTGCCGATCTCAGTAACGCAGGCAAACCTTTCCCAACTCCATGCAAATAAGGTTTCTCTTCGTCGCCCTTTTCGGATCGCTTGATCGCATCCCATTGCGCTAAGACGGATTCTGTGTCATTGACTTTCGATTCCGCAAAAACATGGGGGTGACGTCGCACCAATTTCTCTGAGATTCCTCGCGCCACATCATCGAGCGAGAATTGCTGCGTTTCTTGTGCTAATTCCGAATGAAATACCACTTGCAGCAGCAGATCCCCCAGTTCTTCTTGAAGATGGGTCATGTCATTTTCCTGAATGGCATCGACACATTCGTAGGCCTCTTCGATCAAATTACTAATCAGTGAGACGTGCGTTTGCTCTGCATCCCAGGGACAACCGCCGGGGGCACGCAGTCGATGCATGATGGCGCGTAAGCGTTCAATTTGTCGCTCGGGAGCTACACAATTCATCATTTCATGATCATCCATGGCAAGATGATGGATGACGCTGCGAAATAATCAAGAAAATCACTCACTAGAAATTTCTAACATCAATGATGAGCAGGGCTCTAAACGCGAGATCAACAATCCCTTCTGCATCAATTCCGACTGCACGCTGCTGCCCGTCCAATTGCTATCGAGACGATCAGAAAAATGCAATTGATCCTTTGCTTTTAACCAACCTAACGCGTCTTCAGGAATGACAATCCGTACATTTTCTAAAGCTTGTGTAGCGTTGAAATTGACCACAACCAGAAATGATTGCCCGAGAGTAGGGTCAGATCGTAAAAAGGCATACAGCCAATGGCCACTTGCCGATTCCCCTTCCAGACGACCGTAATCAGAGTTATCTTTATTGGCGTGATTCAGCCCATAAAACTCCCCTTTTTCAAATGCGGGCTGCGCGATTACTTTTAACAATTTGCCATACCACGAGTACAGATTTTTTTGTGGTTCGGATAATTTTCCGCCATCATATTTTCCGCCGTTTACCCATTTTGTGAACGCAGGCATCGACCAATAATCAAAGATCGTAGTGCGGCCATCATCGCCGCCAAATCCTTCACTGCCCTCGGCAGGCTCTCCGACTTCTTGCCCGTTATAGACCATCACCGGTCCGCGCCCCATGGCAAAAAGTGTGGCGCAGACTGGTTTGCCCACTTGCATGCCCACATTGCCCCATTCCTTGCTGGTGGCTAGGCGCACCTCGTCATGATTTTCGCCGTAGCGCAGTGATTGATGAAACCGCGCACCAGTAAAGGTCAATGGATCAAGGTCATTACTCCATTTCCCTTCATCATACAATCCCATCAAAACATCATAGGTAGGATCGTCATATACCGCATCAAAACCACGAGCTAACAACTCATCTAACACATGTGCCTCACATAACTTTGCGGGGTCGTTATCGTAGGCTTCCGCCATGAAAAACACGTCTTTGTTGCGAGCGCGAGCTTGCTTGATCGACCATGCCCAGAACTCCATCGGCACCATGTGCGCCATATCGACACGGAATCCACCCACTCCCATGCCTTGCCAATACTGCAAGATTGCATCCATCATACGCCAGGTTTTTGGCACGTCGGTCAGAGCAGCATCCGCGGCAGGTAAGTGTGAAGTATCTCTGCCAGTTGTATAATCATGCCCATAATTGAGCTTCACTGTTTCATACCAATCATTGATCGATGGTGCCCATGAAATCACATTGTTGCCAGTCACGCGACCAAACGTTTCCTCACCAGAAAATCTCCCATTGCATCCTTCCTTCCCTTCCGTAGGCAAACGCAACGGCGGCCCATTGCCTGCATCGGAAGTACGAAGATAGAAAAAATTATTTTCTCTCGCAAAAAAACTATGCTGATCGTCGCCCACCCCGAAGCTCAACTCAGGCTTCACATCAGATTGATAAGAGCGGGCCACATGATTCGGCACAAAGTCGATGATGGTCTTCAATCCAAACGCCTGACAGCGTGCCAGCAATGCTTTGAATTCCTCCATGCGCTTTTCAGGCTTCGAAGCGTAGTCTGGGCACACATCGAAATAATCCTTGATCGCATAAGGGCTACCCGCGATGCCTTTTAAGATATCCGCATCATCCGCTGGGCGCGAATCATACGCCGTGCCCGATGCCTGCTCAAGCACTCCCGTCAGCCATACATGAGTAAATCCCATCTCACACAGAGAAGTGAGTGCAGCATCGTTGATGTCGTTAAATTTCCCACAACCATTTTCCGCCAGAGTGCCATTGGGCTTTCTCGTTTCATTGGTATTCCCAAAGGTACGAACAAATAATTGATAGATTCGCGGACGCGATGATTCAACAGCATGCATAGTAGAGGAAAAGACAAGTGAGAGAATAAAAATGGGAAGAAATTTCATGGAATGAAACGATGGGATCTTCACGCGGGGGGCGTTGGCATAGAAACTATCAGTCCTTGACAGCATCACAAGGGGAAAATGCGTGACTCCATGCGATCGAATCATCTTTGATCATCTACTCGCGGAGATTACTTTTGCATCGCCGACCAGGTGCTGATGGCATCAAGAAATGGCCTTGCATAGCGTTGTGCTTTGGCGGGACCAACGCCAGGCACATGCAAAATTTCATCGGTATTTTTCGGCCGATAGCGAGCCAGTGCTTCTAACGTTTTGTTGTTAAATACGACATACCCAGGGACATTTTCTGCTTTGGCAATCTGCGTGCGTAAATCACGAAGCAAGGAATACAATTGCGTGTCGAAGCCAGCGTCGCTAAGCTCGCTGATGGCCACCGCGCTTTTTTCCTTTGGCCAGACAAGTCGCAACGGCACAGCATCACGCATCGCTTTGTCGCCCTTGGCAGTGAGTGAAATCACCGGATAATCACCGACTTCTGTATGCAGCATTCCGGCATCGGACAGCGCTCGCATCATGCTATTTACATAACCAGTGCCTTTATCTTTGAGAATGCCGTAGGTGGTGAGCTTTTGCAGACCAGCACTGAGAATGTCTTGAGATTTGCTGCCCGTGAGCATTTGCACGATTTTTCCGCGACCATACTTGCCTTCCCAACCAGAAGGCGTTTTGCGCGACATCCGTGCCACACCACTGAGGATTTTTTTTACGATCATGCTTTCTTCCTCATTGGCCAATCGAGCTTCGCCACCTCCCGCATCGCGGCACACATCACAGTTTCCGCAGGTATCCGCATGTAGCTCGCCAAAGTATTCTAAAATCCATTGTTGTCGGCATGTGCGTGCATAACAAATCTCAATCATGCCACGAAGTTTTTCACGATCACGTCGATCTTTCTCCTCGATGGCTTTGACATCAAGTTCTAAGCCCCGCGCAAAAACATCTGGCTTAAGCAGACGAGTTCCGCGCATGCGTTTTCCAGGCAAATCAAATCGCTCAATGTAGCCCGCACGTCCTAATGCAGCGAGACCACTGCCAACTGCCATCGAGTTTTTTATATCAGCGCCCTCAGCGATATCATCAAGCGTCCGCTGTATTTCAAAATTTTGATCTGCCGAATTCAGAAGATATTGATAGATCTCACGAATTACCGTGACTGAGGGATTGGCTCCATCGATGAAAAATTCCTGCGTTCTCGTATCTGCATAATTGAATAATAATTCGCAATAAGCACTCTCTCCATCGCGCCCTGCACGACCTGCTTCTTGGTAGTAGGCCTCGATGCTGCCGGGGATTTCATAATGAATCACAAAACGCACATCGGAGCGATCAATACCCATGCCAAAGGCATTCGTGGCCACCGCGACATCGGCTTTTTTGCTAATAAAAACATTTTGCGCGCGTTCGCGATCCTCATCGCTCATGCCGCCATGATATGCCACACACTTCAAGCCCCAACTGGCAAGAGTCTCGGAAACCGCTTCCACCTTTTTGCGAGTTGCACAATAGACAATCCCAGTGCGATGCGTAGTGATCACAGCTTTCAGTCGCTCCTCCTTGGTCTGAGCGCTTTCCGCTGGAGTAATATTAAGAGAGAGATTCGGACGAGAAAATCCACTCACTTGCTCGAAAGGATCGCGCAATTGAAGCACCTTGATAATATCCTCCCGCACAATCGGCGTGGCGGTAGCAGTGAGTGCCACGCACTGCGGATGACCAATTTTTTCTAACGCTTTTCCAAGACGTAAGTAATCGGGTCGAAAATCATGGCCCCATTGACTCAAGCAATGCGCCTCATCAACGGCGAATAAATCTATCGTAATTCCCTGTAAAGCATTGAGAAAACTTTCCGCACGAAAGCGCTCCGGAGCGACATAGACCAATTTCCAACGCCCCTCACGAATTCCTTGAAGGCGTTCTTTTTGTTCCTCCCAACTTTGGGTCGAATTGATCATCGTCGCCGCTACTCCCTTGGCAACCAGAGCATCGACCTGATCTTTCATCAACGCGATCAACGGACTAACCACTAAGCTTACCCCGCCAAGACATAAAGCAGGGAGTTGATAACAAAGCGACTTGCCGCCGCCAGTAGGCATTACAACCAAGCCATCGTGCCCAGAGACAATATGCTGGATCACTTCCTCTTGGCCTTCGAGAAACTCATCGAAGCCAAAGTATTTTTTCAACGCCTCATGCGGGGTATGGATAATTTGTCGAGATGCCGCACTCATAAACTGCTGCGCAAATGAACAACAAGTAGATTTTTTTGTCAATCATTTCGTAGGAAAAAAAATGCGTGATCTGTAAGCGTCCTATGAAGCACCTTTTGTCGTTAGTCTCGTAGGTGGTCACTTATGACGTTTATGACTACGCGATTTTTTTGTGGCCTTCTTTACGCATGCGCTCGGCGTAGGCTTTGGGCGTGTAGCTTGTGAAGGTCTGAGCTGTCACTTTCACACGGGGCAGCTCTTCGAAGATC
>CAIRGO010000152.1 GCA_903878115.1 Akkermansiaceae bacterium
CAAACGAAAACGACTCTGCCTCGTTAGCTCGCGATTCTCTGGATCGCGCACTAACATTTCTGGCGTGGCCTCGGAGACTTGCCGATAGGTTTTGCTGGTGACCATCAATCGAACCATCTCCTTCACATTCCAGCGGCGATCCATCATTTCCATCGCCAGCCAATCGAGCAATGGCGCATTCGGTGGCATCTCTCCTTGTAAGCCAAGATCTTCTAACGATTTACTCAAACCAACTCCGAAAAATAATTTCCAGATACGGTTGGCTAACACCCGGGATGTCAGTGGATTTTCACGCGAAACGATCCACTGCGCTAGGTCGAGACGATTTGGCTCACGGCCATCGAGTTTCGGTTGCGGCAGGTATTTCGGAAAAGCAGGCGTCACGATTTCACCTGTTTCATTTAAAAAATCCCCGCGCGGCAGGATTCGCACAGTCCGCTTACTAGGCGTGGTGGTGGTTACGATACATCGCTCGCCTGCGGACTCGATCTGTTTGATTTTGGCCATCACCACATCGAGCTTTTGTTTGATTTCGATGAATTCGGGAGTCTTCGCTTTGTATGCGGCGAGCATCGTTTTTACTTCAGGTGCTTTCCACTCCGTCGAAGGTTTTTCGATGATTGGTAGCCATGGTTCTTTTACTCCGGCATCGCGTTGTGCTTTGCCCCAGACCTCGATGCGCTGAAGTAATTCTGGAGTGTTTTGATCATAGGATTTTTGCAATGGCAACTGTTCTGCTTCCAGCGTGGCATATAACTTTTGCTGCTCGTCACTGATGGCAAGGATTCCTTTTTCTGGACTGGCGATGATGCCCTCATTGATGTCGGCAAAAAACGCACCCATCGAGTAAAAATCTTTTGTGAGCATCGGATCAAATTTATGATCGTGGCATTGCGAGCACATCCATGTCTGCGCCAGCCACACGGTGCCCACCGCACGCACGCGATCTTGCATATAACGGGCTTCGTAATCTTTCGCCTGAGCACCACCTTCATCGGTGGTCAGTAGGAGTTTATTAAAACACGAACCAATCTTTTGTTCTAATGTCGCATTTGGCAATAAATCACCCGCGAGATGTTCGATGGTCATTTGATCAAAGGGTTTGTTTTGATTGAACGATGCAATGACATAATCGCGAAATGGCGAAACGCTGCGTGGTTTATCCGAATGATAACCAGCACTGTCCGCGTAGCGAACGAGATCAAGCCACCACACCGCCATGCGTTCACCGTAGGCTGGTGCGTTGATCAATCGATCAACGAGTTTTTCATAAGCATCTGGCGAAGTATCATTGATGAAGGCATCCACGTCAGCAACGGGCGCGGGCATGCCGTGAAGGTCGGCATATAACCTACGAATCAAAGTGCGGCGATCCGCCTCCGCAGAGGAACTCAGACCCAGCTCGCGGTGACGTGCCGTGACCAAAACATCGATCGCATTACCTGCGGCAGCGGGAACTTCAGGCTTCGCGATGGGCAGATAGGCCCAGTGCATTTCGTATTGGGCACCATCGGCAATCCATTGGCGGAATAGTTCTTTTTGCTCTTTCGTTAAACTCTTATGCGTTTTGGGCGGTGGCATGCACTCGTCGGGATCGGTTTCATTAATCCGAGCGATCAAGTCACTTTCCTCAGGCTTGCCCGGGACAATGGCAATTTCACCAGACTTCACTGGCTTTATCGCCTCTTCACGGATATCAAGCCGTAACCCAGCTTCCCGCTTGTTCGCATCGGGTCCATGGCAGGCAAAACATTGGTCTGATAACAAAGGACGAATGTGCCGATTGAAAGAAATTTTCTCTACCGCCTGGCTTGAAAAAGCAGACAACAAAAATAGGAACGGTAGATAAGGAAACACTCGCTTGCTCATTGGTTGCGCTACATTCGTTCATTGGCGAGGAAATATCAAGTAAATCTCTTTTGGCAAAAAATGAATTACGCACACAATTCTCTTGTTTGTCCAGTAGCTCAAAAATTCCATTGCCCAAGCCAAGCCTCGCAGTTAGGATTTTTCCATGGCAAATATTGGCACACCTTTTACCGATGGCGCGATGCGCGTGATGCTCTGTGGCTCTGGCGAACTCGGCAAGGAGGTCGCGATCGAATTGCAACGCTACGGCGTCGAAGTTATCGCAGTCGATAGCTACGCCAACGCCCCAGCGATGCAAGTGGCGGATCGCTCACACGTCGTTTCTATGCTCGATGGCACTGCACTGCGCGCGATCATCGAAGCTGAGAAACCGCAACTCATCGTGCCGGAGGTCGAGGCCATCGCCACAGATACACTCGCTGCGATCGAGGCTGAAGGACTCGCCATCGTCATCCCCACGGCCCGCGCGACGCAGCTCACGATGAATCGCGAAGGAATCCGACGTCTCGCCGCCGAAGAGCTCGGCCTAACAACTTCACCCTATCGCTTTGCGGCGACCGAAGAGGAATATCACGCCGCCATCGCTGAGATCGGGCTGCCATGTGTGGTGAAGCCGATCATGAGTTCCTCTGGCAAAGGTCAAAGCACATTGAAACGCCCTGAGGATATTCAACCTGCATGGGACTACGCCCAAAAAGGTGGCCGTGCGGGCAAAGGAAAAGTCATCGTCGAAGGCTTCGTCGAGTTCGACTACGAGATCACGCAACTCACCGTGCGCCACGTCGGCGGCACGTCGTTTTGCGAGCCCATCGGCCACATTCAAATCGATGGTGATTACCGCGAGAGCTGGCAACCGCAACCCATGAGCGACCTTGCCCGCGATAGAGCAAAAGAGTACGCCAAGTCCGTCACCGATGCCCTCGGCGGATACGGAATTTTTGGCGTGGAGCTTTTTGTGAAAGGCGAGGAAATTATTTTTTCCGAAGTTTCGCCCCGACCACACGACACCGGCATGGTCACGATGATCTCCCAAGACCTATCGCAATTCGCCCTGCACGCACGCGCGATCCTTGGACTGCCCATCCCTGAAATTAGACTCCACGGGCCTTCGGCCTCGGCGGTGTTGCTCGTCGAAGGTGAATCAAAGTCGATCAATTACAGCAACTTAGAAAATGCACTCACCGAGCCTGACACCCAGATCCGCCTATTCGGCAAACCAAACGTCGCCGGCAAACGCCGCATGGGTGTAGCCCTAGCCCGTGCTACCGACATCGAAAAAGCCAGAGAAAAAGCAAGGAATGCGAGTGCTGCAATTCAGGTGAGTTTGTGAGTAAACGATGACGGTGCTGGTTTCTAATGAGATTTTTCCAGCATCTTGAGTCCCAGTGCGGCGTCTCGCTAGCTATAGGCGTGGCAGAAAATCAAGCAGTCTGTCTAGATCCTTCTCTGCACCGCCTCGGGTGAGCGAGTCATGCGCTCCAACTTCGGGTGCAAGACTTGGGAATTAAGAGTCGCCGATCAATCATTCACCCAATTAGCGATTTCTTTGGCGACATCGGGATGGTCGAGATAGCCGTATAGTTTATGGGGATTGGAACCGCCGGAGCCAGACCAAAAATTGTAAATCTTTTTATCGACGATGGATGACACAAAACCGCGCACAATCATCTCCCTGAAATCGTCTGCTAGATCTTCATCATGCGCTACGAAATCGTCTTTTGCTGCAAAGTTGATCCACTTGTTGATGATACCTGTGGGGTATTTGCCGTCTTTCCCCTCTGATGCGTCATAGAGATTATCCTGCACGCCTGGTTCCCCAAGTGGGCACCCGAGTGTAATCCATCGATTTACCTTTTTCCCACGCAGATGCGAATATTCGCTCATTCGGGAAAATTTCCATAATGTATCGTAACTAACAATACAGCCCATGCTGTGCGCTACCAGACAAACGTCAGCGTTCTTTTTCAAGGCACTTTCGAGAGGTTTCTGCAAACGAACACGCACGGCTGAGCCGACTGTCCGTTGCGTTAGATAAGCCCCCATATCAGGAGTCGCAGCACGGATCACCCTGTCGCTTAGCCCGAGAAGATTCAACACACCACTCACCGCACTGGCCACATTGTCCACGACGCCCAAGTCCGTCACTTCTTTGAGCAACTTATTATAATCTGATTTGGTAAAATTTTTCCGAGCGAATAGACTCTTCAAATCGGCATCGTAACTTCCATCCAATTCACATGGTGCATTTCCATGATCAGGATCACGACCTTTCAGTTCCTGCAGCACTTTCTTACCTGCCTTTACCATTTCTTCGTTGCTAATATCACCATAGTAGGCAAGTGAGAGCTTCACCTCTCCAGAACGTATTTTTGCGGCAGCTTCTGGTGATACTCGGCCAAGTCCATGCAAAATTGATTCTTTCACCAATCGCTTCTTTTCCCGCTCTGCAGGTTTTGTCGCACGTCCATGAATCACAATAAGATGCTTTGGCGGTGTCATAATTAAGTTCACTAACACATATTCCGAATCATCGAAAGAATATTTTTGACGACTGGACACTTGACTGGCTGGGATTTTTGCACCCAAGGTGTTGCTTCTCCTATGACGACTATTTCTCCTACTGATGGAATTTTCATGCGGCTTCCTATTCTTTTGCGCCTTACCCGCGATGTTGTCAAAGGAGGTCGACTATGACTTCTGGATTGTTTTCACTTTTGGATGACATCGCGGCTTTTGCAAAATTAGCGGCGAAGTCGATTGATGACGTGAGTGTTTTGGCGACAAAGGCCGGTAGTAAGGCGGCGGGGATTGTGATTGATGATGCGGCGGTGACTCCGCGTTATGTCGTTGGACTTGCGGCGGACCGAGAACTCCCGATCATTGCGAAGATCGCCAAGGGATCGCTGAAAAATAAGATGATCATCTTACTTCCCGGCGCTCTGATACTGAGCTTATTGGCACCGTGGGTCATCACGCCACTGCTGATGGCAGGCGGGGCTTTTCTCTGCATGGAAGGCTATCATAAGGTGATGGATCTGATACGTCCGGGTCATCATGCTCATGATGACGAAGCCGACGTGACACCGATGACCGCAGAGGAGCTTGAGGCGGCGCAGGTGGCTAGTGCTGTGCGCACGGACTTGATCCTTTCTGCTGAAATCATGGCCATTACGTTGGCAGGTGTGTCAGAATCACCGCTGTGGACGCAGGCTTTGGTGCTTGCAGTCGTGGGCGTGGGCATGACTCTGGTAGTCTATGGTGTGGTGGCTCTCATAGTGAAGGCGGACGATGCGGGCGTGGCTCTGGCGAAGTCCGGTGCAGGATTCATTCGCAAGGCGGGCCGCGCTCTGGTTCTTGGCATGCCCTATTTTCTCAAAACACTTAGCTTTGTGGGCATGGTAGCCATGCTGTGGGTCGGCGGTGGTATTCTCATCCATGGTCTGCATGCACTAGGAGTGCATGGTCCCGAGAAAACGGTGCATCATGCGGCAGAAGTCTTTGCGGGTTTACTGCCTTCCGCCCATGCTTTCATGGCTTGGCTTGGTGCAGCGGGTATCGCTGCGGTTGTCGGGTTAATCGTCGGTACAGTGGTTGATCCGCTAGTAAAGTATTTGCTGCAGCCGCTCTTCGCTCGTTTCAAGCGCAAGGCATGATAAGCTGTCTCTTGGCCCATTCTACAAAATTACTATAAATATAGTAATAAGATTTCGTCTCTAGATTTTTTGTTGTGATGACGCAAGCCTCCACTTGCGATGATAATCGAGAATGAAAGTTTTAACCCTTCGTGTTCTCATGAAACATTTTTCTTCTCGGTAACGTAACCAATTCATCCACAATCTACCCATGAAAAAAATCGCTGGTTTTCTTTTCTTTCCTTTCGCCGTGTTTGCTCAAACAAATGGAATCGCAGATCCATCGCCGCAGCGTTATACGTTTCAGGTGCGTGCTAGTGAGGCCGATCGTGAAGTAAAAGCACATCCGGAAATTGATTTTCTGTTAGAAAAAAATGGCAAGCCGATGGATGTGGAAAATGCATCGGTCGATACTCGTGTGAAAGCGCAAGGGAAGTTAGTGATTTGGTTAATGGGTCATAATGACGAGCTTTTTAAGCACTGCAATTCTTATGGTTTGCATACCATTCAGGTGAGCTATGCGAATGGATGGTTCGGCAAATTGTACAGCGGCAATCCACCAGCAGATGATTTGTTTTTAAGCAACATTCGCCTAGAAGCCGCCACCGGTAAGGACTTTAGCAAAGCTGTCGATATTCCGTTAGCCGATGGCATGATGCAGCGTTCTCTCCGATTGGTGCAGTGGTTGGTGAAAAAAAATCCGCAAGCACGCTGGGATGGGTTTCTTACGCCCGATGGAAAATCATTGCGCTGGGATCGGGTGATTATCTCTGGCGCATCACATGGATCAACCACCGCAGCTCGCTTTGCGAAATACCAACGCGTTGATCGCGTGGTGATGTTTTCTGGTCCACGGGATCAGTATGAAGTATGGCAATCGTTAGAATCGGCTACTCCCGCCAATCGGTTCTTTGGATTTTCTCATATCCTTGATGATGGTTGGAAAAATGATCATTATTGTCGCTCCTGGCAGTTGTTAGGGCTAAATGCTTTCGGGCCGATCACTGATGTGGATGACCATGCCGCCCCTTATGGAAATAGTCGAATGCTGATCACTCATGCCGATGTGAAAAATAATGCAGGAAGAGCGCATAGTTCCTCTGTGCCAGGAAGTGCTGCGGTAAAAAACGCCGCAGGAAAATTCATTCATGAAGATGTTTGGCGTTATTTATTTACCCATCCTGTGGATCAAGTGGGGGAAGCAGTACCCGCAGATGGCAATTGTACTTTGGATCAACGTGCGCTGATAAAATAATCGCTGTGTTAGAATACACTTTTCGTTAGATGAGTTGACACGTTATCTTATGAATTTGGCGCATCATTTTAGCGTTTAAAGCAAGCGTTTCGACGCGGGTTTTTCGTTTGTCTTGGTTTATGATTATTTGTAAAAATTGTGCGAAACTAGGCAAAGTCACCCACAAAAGTATTTAATTTAAATTAAATATATATACTTGCTTATATATATTTAACTGCTAAAATTACCCTGCATCCATTGTAGAATGAACGAATTTTGCATTTCAGCGGATGGATAAAAAAAAGTATTATTTACGGAAAGAAATATGATTGACATCGTTTAATTACTAAGGTGTACTCGCGTGTGTCCAAGTGCACTAAATAACATGTCATTTGTCCTTCCTAAATATCACGGCTCTCAAGAGCACAAAGTGGATCCGAAATATCGGATGTCCATTCCTGTGGCTTGGCGTCCTGAGGATGGTGAGCAATTGATTCTACAAAAGCTTTCCAAGGATGGCATTCCGTTCATTCGCGCGCTCTCGGTATCGGCATTCGAAGATGCCGTGAATGCAATCAACAATCACACAAGTCGGACAGTGGGCGAAATACGTGAAGCGATTGCGTATCTTTATGAAACGATCTTAGTCGTCACTCTGAATGCGCAAGGTAAGTTACTGATCCCGAAAGACTGGAGCAATCAAGCCGGCATCGAAGCCGAATCAACCGTCAAACTCGTGGGTCGCGGCAATTACTTCGATATATTCAACGCAGCAGACCACGCGAAAGTCAGTGAAGCACAGGCCGCACGTGTAAGCGCATCGATGGCAGACATCGGAGTATTTTCTTCCTAACAACATGCAAATTTCATTTTACCATCCAAAATCTACTTCCCTACACCTGCGGGTGGCGGCGTGGATGATGTTGGTAAAAAACGACCACTTTTTGGCTGGGCGGCGAGAAGGGCAAGGGACGGCCCTTCTCCCGCTATTCTTTTCCTATACGGTATCGTGCCTAACGCGCTTAGGACTTTTACCGAATTTTGCGAGTGCATCCATAACGCCCGCAAGCTTTTCGCACGCCACGGGCGAGCAGAGCGAAATCATTCTTATGGCTGGGTGGGATGGGGAGCAAGGGACGGCTCCCCTCCCACCATATCATCTTCCCGTACTTCCGTTAGAAGTAGCTCAATGGATGAACGCTCAACCAGGAGAGTGCATCATCGATGGCACTCTTGGTGGAGGTGGGCATTCTGAAATTTTTCTCGAAGCAAAAGCAACAGTGCTCGGCATTGATCGAGATCCGCAAGCAATTGCACATGCATCAAAACGCCTACAACGCTTCGGTTTAGCATTCCAACCTTGGCAGGCAAATTATTCACAGATGGCAGATCATCCTGGACTTAGCGATGGTCGTAAAGCTGATGGAATATTGTTAGATATAGGAGTTTCCTCTCATCAACTGGATAGTGCTGCGCGCGGATTTTCTTTTCAAAAAGATGGGCCTCTTGATATGCGCATGGGACCGAATGCACCACGCACAGCAGCAGAACTGGTGAACGAAGAGAGCGAAACAGAAATCATTCGCATCCTCAGAGAATTTGGTGAAGAGCCACAGGCACGCCGCATTGCGCAATTGATTGTGCAGCGACGAGCTGTGAAGCCATTCACTCGCACGGGTGATCTTGCAGGCACCATCGAACAAGCGATCGGACGGCATAGCAAAACTCATCCTGCCACTCGAACGTTTCAGGCGATTCGCATGGCAGTGAATGAAGAACTGGCATTGCTTTCAAAAGCGTTAGACGCCTGCATTGCCTGTTTAAAACCAGGAGGACGATTGCTGGTGATTAGTTTTCATAGTCTTGAAGATCGTCTGATTAAACAGTTCATGCAGCACCGAGCACGAGCGACTATTGACGACCCGACTTGGCCAGCGCCGCGGGATAATCCGGAATACTACTTCACCCTGCCGGTGCGAAAATCCATCAGTGCAGGGAAAACAGAACTCTCTCAGAACACAAGGGCCCGTAGCGCTAAGCTTCGGGTCGCCGTGCGTAATAATCGAACCACTTTTTAACTTATGAACCAATCACGATCTGCTCCTCGTTCTTACAGATTTATCAACGGAATCATCGTTGTCGCCATCGGCATTGCAGTTGCCGGTGCCGTCAATTTCGTGACCTATCGGAATCAACAAATCCAGACCGCGCGCGATATTGAAAGCACAGAAAAACGCATCACTTCGCTCATGCAAGACGAAATCCCCAGCCTGCAAGCAGAGATCGAGCGTCAATTGATTCGCTATGATATCCGTGAAAAGTTGCGCCAAAATGGAAGCGACCTAGTTCCCACACCTACCGAGCACTTAGAAGTCATCAATTTGGTAGATACATCAACCGCGTCAAAGAATAGCCGTCCATAATCATGCTACGATCATTCACCGCCCGCTGCACCATGTTGTTCCTGCTGATTGCAGCAGGATTCAGCACGCTGTCGTGGAGATTGATCGATATTCAATATTTTAATCGCAAACGTTACGTAGAAGCAGCGAAAAATTTCAGCACAACACGGACATTTTTGCCCGGTGGTCGCGGACATATTTTGGATTGTAATGATGAGTTGATCGCGCGGAGTGTTACGCAGGCAAAACTACGCGTGGATCGCTACGATTTAAATAATCCAGAACTAGCAGCCTATGCACTGGCATGGGATGAGCTGAGCACGCAAGCAAGTTGGAACAACCTAACAGATGAAGCCAAGCGCCGACAATTGCGTCCGCTAGTGAAAAAAATGTTAGCCACGGAAGATAAAGAAATACTCAAACGAAAGCATCTCGCCTATGCCATCGGGCATCTTGCTCCGGCTCTGCGCATCAAGCGTGAAGAGCTACGTGAACGCATTGAAAAAAATCCTTCAAGCATGTGGTTCGTTGTAGAGCGCAACATGGAAGAGGAGACGTATGAACGAGTGCAAACCGCGATTGATGAGCATAAACTGCAAGGGTTTAGTTTGGAAAAAACCGCGCGCCGCAACTACGCATCACCAGAACTAGCTAGTCACGTGATCGGTTATACGATCATTAAAGAATTTTCCTTCGCCAACGATTCTTTTGAAAAAGAAGTAGGTGTTTTTGGCATAGAGTCCGCCTACGAGAGCATTCTGGCTGGGAAAGATGGCTACCGCGTGAGTAGCACTAACGGAAAAGGTTTGCTCATCACACCAGAGCCAAGTGTGACGATGCCACCGCGTCCCGGGATGAACGTGCAACTCACGCTCGATATGGAAATTCAAAGTATCATTCAAGACGAGCTTGTAGCTGGTCTGAAGGAATATGATGCGCCACGTGGTTGCGTGATTGTGATGGATCCGAAGACTGGAGGCATTCTTGGCCTTGCCAGTTATCCAACGTTTAATCTTAATACTTTAAAGGACATTGCCACGAACGGAACAAATTTTGCCACACAAATGGTCTATGAACCAGGCTCCACTTTTAAGGTGATCGCTGCCGGTGCTGCCTTCAATGAAAAACTAGTCACACCACAGACTCCTATTTACTGCCACAATGGACTTCTCAAGCAAGGAACTCTCCAACTGAAAGATCACCACCCTTACGGCACATTAAGCGTGCAGTGGCTATTAGGAAAATCAAGCAATATTGGAGTCTATAAAATTGCCTCGTTGGTAGGCATGCCACGATATTTCGATTATGTGAGAAACTTCGGATTCGGTCAAAAAACAAACATCGATCTCAGCGGTGAAGTGAAAGGACGCTTTCGCGAAACTGATAATCCTACCACGTTTTCCAGCATGACTTTCGGCTACGCGATCAATGTCACACCATTGCAAATTGCCTGCGCCTACTCAGCGATTGCGAACGGAGGGAAGCTATTGAAGCCACAGATTCTCAAAGCTGTGATTGCGAATGATGGCACTCCCATTCGCGAAGTCACGCCAGAAATCGTGCGTCAAGTAATGACGAAAGAAGCCGCCAGCAAAGTCCGCCAAAGTTTAGCAACAGTTGTGAGCAAACAAGGCACCGCCGAGTTGGCTGCAGTCCCTGGTTTTGAAGTTCTTGGAAAAACGGGAACGGCTCAAAAATTTAACCCAGCATCAGGGAAATACTATGATCATCGTTATACCGTTTCTTTTGCCGGCATGTTGCCTGCTGCTGATCCAGCTTTTGTCTGCATTGTTGTCATTGACGACCCACAAACCAATACTGTCTCGCGTTACGGCGGCACCATCGCTGCCCCAATCTTTGCCAAAGCATCGGCGCGTATTTCCAAACATCTAAATCTTATTCCTACGGAACCCGTAGTACCCAGCATCGTCGATCAATGAAACTAAACGAACTTATCACCCTGATGCAGCGCCCCGTTGTGGCAGGCCCTACGGATGTATCTGTCACTGCTGTCAGCGCCGATTCCCGTAAAATTCAGCCAGGCGTGATATTTGTCGCACTAAAAGGCACCAGCACAAATGGCAATGATTATGCCGAGCAGGCACTCGCAGCAGGAGCCGCGGCGATCATTTCTGAGCAAGCGCCACCAGCGAAGCTATCGAACAAGAGCACCTGGATTCACGTGCCTAATGCACGCCACGCACTTGCACAGTGCGCCGTAGCTCTTGCCAACTATCCTGCCGCGTCGATGAAAATGTGCGGCATCACAGGAACTAACGGAAAAACGACTAGCGCATTTTTGGTCCAGCATTTGATGAAGAAAGCATGGCACCGCGCGGGTATGCTCGGCACGGTGAAAATTGACGATGGCGAAACAATTGTAACGGCCACCAGCACCACGCCCGACCCAGTAGAATTGCAGGAAATTTTGCGCCGTATGCTCGATCACGATTGTCGTGGCGTAGCGATGGAAGTGTCCTCTCATGGCATCGATCAACATCGCGTCACGGGCATTGCTTTTGACGCCTGTGTTTTTACAAATCTTACTCAGGATCACTTAGACTATCACGGCACGATGGAGAAATACTTCGCCGCGAAAAAAGCATGGTTTGACGCACTTTCGATTGATCCACTGGGCAAACAGCCAATGGCTGTGATCAATCTCGATGATCCGTATGGTGCCGCATTGAAAGAAGCGTTAGATGGAAAAATGTTTCTCACCACATTTGGCTTTGGTGTGCATTGCGATTACCGCATCAATAGTTTACGCCAACGATCCAGCGGGATGGAATTTGAATTATCCTACAAAGGTCGTAAATATCTTGTTCGCGCTCCGTTTATTGGTCGATTTAATGCCTACAACATCACGGGAGCTCTTGCTGCAGCACAAGCATGTGGTATCCATTTAGCCGATGCTGTGCCAATGATGGCCGATGCTCCACAAGTGTCAGGACGCATGGAAAATGTAGGCAATGCAGGAGGAGCGACAGTTTTTGTTGATTACGCTCACACACCTGATGCGTTAGAAAATGCCTGCCGCACGCTACGCGAACTAGAACCAGGACGACTCATCACCATCTTTGGTTGCGGCGGAGATCGCGATAAGAAAAAACGCCCACTCATGGGAGAAATCGCGAGCCGCTACAGCGACTTCAGCGTGGTGACTTCTGATAATCCACGCAGCGAAAATCCAGAAACAATTATTCGCGAAATCGAGTCTGGCATGACGGGCACCAATCGAATTGCCATCATTGACCGTGCGGCCGCGATCCATCAGACCATCGCGGCATCGCGCGCGGGTGATATTATTCTCATCGCTGGAAAAGGCCACGAAACCTATCAACAATTTGCTGATCGCACGATTGATTTCGACGATAAAAAAGAAGCGATGAAAGCCCTGCGCGATCGAGTTGTAGAAGCCGCAAAATATCGTGCATCACTGCAAGATCGCCCCCCACGCAAGCCACGTAATAAAGATTTTTAGTGATATGAAAACTCTCATTGCCATGCAGATTGCTAAGATCATCGGTGCGACAATTGTCGCCGGTGATGCAGAGGCGCTCGCATGTGCAGGAGTTTCCACTGATACACGCAACCTTCCCGCAGGCTGCATTTTCATTGCACTACGCGGTGAGAAATTTGATGCAAATACGTTCGCGCAACAAGCGTTAGCCGCAGGAGCAACCGTTGCCATCGTCGATTATTGGCAATCAGAGGCACCGACCAAAGGCGCAGTTCTGTTAGTAAAAGACACATTGCTCGCCTTGCAAAAACTAGCCGATTGGTGGCGTGATCAGATATCGCTGCATGTCATTGGTCTCACTGGATCAAATGGGAAAACAAGTACCAAAGATTTCACAGCAGCAATTTTATCACAGCGATTTTTGGTCAATGCCACGCGCGGCAATCTGAATAATCACATCGGTCTTCCGTTGACGGTGTTAGCGACTACCCCCGAACACCAAGCGGCGGTGTGGGAAATGGGGATGAACCATACAGGAGAAATCGCGCCGCTTGTCGCCATCGCTCGGCCACAGATTGCGATCATTACTAACGTAGGATCTGCACATATTGAATTCCTCGGCTCGCGCGAGGCAATTGCGCGCGAGAAGGCATCCATCGCCGCAAATCTAACTGCAGAGGAAGTTTTGATCTTACCGCACGATTGTGATTTTATGCCGCTGATTCGCAGTCTAACCGCTGCACGCATCATCACAACTGGGGGAGCTGATGATCATATTCGCGCAGAAAACATCCGCGACGAAGAAGGGCATGCTTGTTTTACCCTCCGCATCGGTGCGGAACAGCAGGCAGAAATTCGTCTCGGCGTAGCTGGAAAACACATGGTGGCGAATGCGTTGTTAGCAGCCGCCGCAGCAAATATTCTCAATATCTCGTTAGAAAAAATAACTGCTGGCTTGCATCAAGCATCTCTCACCAGTGGTCGTTTGCGCCGTTTTGTTTCTGATCAGATTACCGTATTTGACGATACCTATAATGCAAATCCTGAATCTATCATCGCGGGATTAGAAACACTTGCTCAGCAACAAATCTCTGCAAGCTCACATCGCTATGCCGTGCTTGGTCGCATGGCTGAACTGGGCGATCATGCAGAAGCAGCCGCGCGACAAGTGGGACAACATGCTGCCAAGCTAGGAATCACTGTAGTTGCTGTTGGCGGAGGCGCGGAACTGATCGCGGCCAGTGCGGGCGATCATGCAAAACATTATTCTACTCGTGAAGCTGCGGCTGAATACTTGCAACAAACCATTCATCCCGGTGATGCGATTCTTTTCAAAGGAAGTCGCACTTCTGCCATGGAATTGGTGATGAAACAACTTTTCCCTAACAACTAATGCTATACTGGATCTATCAATATTGGAATGATGCATTTATTGCCGAAAAAAAACTCGGCACGCAAGGCTGGGCACACACATTTGATGTGTTGAACTTGTTTCGCTATATTACCTTTCGCGCTGCAGTAGCGTGCTTGTTAGCATTCACCGTTAGCATCATTGCCGGTCCACGAGTGATTCGTAAATTGATCTCACTCAAACTTGGTCAACCAATCCGCACAGCAGATGAAGTTCATAAACTTGCCGAACTGCATGGCGGAAAAATTGGCACTCCCACGATGGGCGGCGTGATGATTCTTGGCTCGGTGCTGCTGGCAACGATCATCTGCTCAAATCCTTTGAATCCTTTCGTCGCAGTATGCGCCTGCACCATGGGTGCCTGCGGGTTGTTAGGATTTTGTGATGACTACAAAAAAGTAAAAGAGAAAAAATCCGACGGTGTTAGCAGCCGCACCAAACTATTTTGGCAACTCGTCATCGGACTGATTGCAGCCACTTTCATCTATTTCAAAAAAGAAATTTCTGGCCATGGCGATGCTTCATTTGGTTTTCAGTTAGGCGCGCATCCTATGAGCATCGATGCGATTTGTTTTCCACTTTTCAAAGAGCCGATCATGCATCTTGGTTGGCTCATCATCCCATTTTTTGCAATCATCATCGTCGGATGTTCTAATGCGGTGAATCTAACCGATGGCCTTGATGGGCTAGCGACAGGGTGCACGATTACCACGGCGTTGGCTTACTCAATCTTAGCCTATTTGGCGGGTCATTATTTTCTCGCCACCGATTATCTGGTGATACCACACAATCAATACATTGGTGAACTTGCAGTTTTCCTTATGGCACTTGTAGGAGCGGGATTTGGTTTCTTATGGTTTAATTGTCATCCGGCGAAAGTTTTCATGGGAGACACGGGATCGCTCGCGATTGGCGGCGCAATCGGCACAGCAGCGATTGCAACGAAACAGGAATTGTTGTTAGTGATCATCGGTGGCATTTTTGTGATGGAAGCTATGTCGGTCATTCTTCAAGTCGGCAGTTTTAAGCTACGCAAAAAACGAATTTTCCGAATGTCTCCGATTCACCATCACTTTGAATTAGGCGGTTGGCATGAAAGTCAGGTGATCATCCGCTTTTGGCTTCTATCGATCATGTTCGCTCTTTTCGGACTAGCACTTTTAAAAATTCGATGACACTTAAAGGAAAAAATATTTCAATCTTAGGAGCTGGGCGCAGTGGTCGTGCCGCAGCTGCACTCGC
The DNA here is from genome assembly GCA_903878115.1 of Akkermansiaceae bacterium. Classification (GTDB taxonomy): domain Bacteria; phylum Verrucomicrobiota; class Verrucomicrobiia; order Verrucomicrobiales; family Akkermansiaceae; genus UBA956. Next base: position 15,254 of record CAIRGO010000152.1, read on the forward strand.
ATTGCGTGAAGGCGCAGAGGTTTCGGTATTTGATGAAGCCGCTTCGATTCAAGGGTTTGATGCGCGTGTGACGGTTTTTCCATCGACAAGTGTCGATCAAGGAATAGCCAATCAATGTGATCTATTAATTGTCAGCCCTGGAATTGATACCTACGGGCCACTAGTTAAAGCATTTTCTCAACAAGCGAAAAAAGTTGTTGGGGAAATGGAGTTTGCATGGGGTTACTATCACGGCGATACCATTGCTATTACCGGAACGAATGGGAAAACAACTACTACGGAAATAGTAAATCGAATTCTTAATGTGAGTGGCACTACCTGTGAGCCATGTGGTAACTATGGCACGCCACTGGCCGAAATAGTGATGATGGAAAATCCACCGGCTGCTATTGCTTTAGAAGCAAGCTCATTTCAGTTAGAGACAATTGTTACGTTCAAGCCTCTCGTCGCCGTTTGGTTAAATTTTGCCCCTGATCACATGGATCGTTATACTTCCGTAGAGCAGTATCACGCAGCCAAATGTCGTATTTTCGAAAATCAAGATGCCAACTGCACCGCCATCGTGCGCAAAGGCGAAAAGCTACCAGCACTAGCCGCGCAAGTGGTAGAATTTTCCACCGAAAGTGATACTGACTGGACTTCTAATGGCATCACAATCGAGCATCGCGGTGAATTGATCCTTCATACAGAACGCGATACTTGCTTGCGCGGCTTGCACAATGCAGAAAACATCATGGCCGCCATCGCAGCATGTGAAGTGCTGGTCAAACCGTTGAAACTGATCGAAGCATTTGATGGCTATGTACCGCCACCGCATCGCTGCGAATTGGTCCGCACTCTTGATGGTGTGGAATACTTGAACGATAGCAAAGCGACAAATTTGCATGCTTTAGAAAGCGCTTTGCGTTCGCAGACGCGTCCGGTCGTTTTGATCGCGGGAGGAAAGGAAAAAGGCCTAGACTACCAATCAGTGGTTCCTCTACTCAAAGCCAAAGCCATTGCCGCTGTCACATTTGGGCAAATCGCAGAACCTCTCGGCACCGTCTTTCAACATGCAGTTCCTACTACGATTGTAGTAAATTTGCAAGATGCGATCAATACCGCACGTAAATTAGCACCACGAGGCTCAACCATACTTTTTTCACCTGGCACTTCCTCGTTTGATATGTTCACAGGCTACGAGCAACGAGGAAATACATTTCGAACCATAGTAAACAATATTCTCTAACAACACGCGCATATGAAATCAAGCACACTACCGGTAAAACGTAAACCCACGAATAAGGGTATGTTCCGAAAAATTTATTCAAAAATTACGAACAAGCGTCACCCTGCTGCCACCACAGCTGATCCAGCTATGTTGACGGGAGATGTTCCCAACATGAACGTAGGTCGCGCACTAATTGTCATCGCGTTACTTCACGTCGTGGCCATCGCAGGGATTTTCATTCATAAAAAATATTATGAATCACAAACTACTGACACAACAGTGACCCCGACCGTTGCCTCCACTCCAACGAAACAAACCATTATTGCAACTTCTCAAAATACAGGATCGTCCACCGCGATCACAAGCATGATGGATTTGCCAAAAATTCAAGCGAACGACGAAAGACATATGGTATTGGCCAATGATACCTATGCATCAGTTGCGCGTAAGTGGAACATCAGTGAACAGGCATTGCGTGATGCTAATAACAGCGTGAATCTATGTTCTGGTCTCGTATTACGCGTGCCACCACGTGAAATTGTAGCTCTTGAATCGGAGGAAATGAAAGCTCTTAGGGGCAATAATAGCGATCCTAACGGCACACCTGCTCCTAAAGCAGTATTGCTGCGTCCAGCACTCAATGTAGAGCAACCTCCCCGCGCATTACCTATTGCACCAGGTGCCGCTGAGAGCACAGGGAAATATGTGGTGAAAAAAGGTGATACATTTTATTCGATCGCTCGCAAGTATGGTGTTTCCTTGGGCGACCTAATGAAGTCGAATAGCACGATTAGCGAACGCTCATTAAGCACGGGAATGACGCTAAGAATCCCTGATAAAAACTAAGCAATGAATCGTCTCGCAACAATATTCCTCATTATCTCAGTCGCTCTTCTTGTCGGCATGGGAATGGTGATGCTTGCGAGCACAAGTTATTGGGTGAGTGGCATCGAGCAACCGCACTTTCTCGTCAACAAGCAAGTGCGCGTATTAGCGCTGGCATTAGTCGGTTGTTTTGTTATCGCATTCTCAAAACCCGAATGGATGCGACGCACTGCACCCTATGTTTTTGTTCTCGGCGTTATCTTGTTATGCCTCTGCTACGTGCCGCACATCGGAGTGCGTGTCAATGGAGCAAACCGCTGGGTTCATTTCCCTGGGTTGCCGCAGTTCCAAGCATCCGAAATTGGCAAAATTACAACATTATTAGGACTTGCCGCATGGTTTGCTGGACGCTCTGCTGAAATCAGAACTTTCTGGAAGGGCTTTGCACTGCCTGGACTAATCCTTGCGGTGCCGACTATCTTAATTCTCTTTGAAAAAGACATGGACACCGCCATGGCGCTTGGACTTACAGGGTTTTTAGTTTTTGCCTGCATTGGTGTTCGACTTCGCTATCTTTTACCAATCATTCCGTGCGCTATGTTCATGCTCTATGTCATGGTGCAACGTGATCCTACTCGTATGGAGCGTATCGACGCGTGGTTAAAGCTCGAACTAAATTTAAAAGAGTATCAGGATGTGAATCGTCAACAATGGCGTTCACTTTTAGCATTTGGTAACGGTGGGGTCGAAGGACGCGGGCTCGGAAACGGCATCGAGAAACATGGTTATTTACCAGAGGCGCACACCGATTTTATTTTTCCCGTCATTGGTGAAGAACTCGGCTTATACTGCACCTTAGGTATTGTGCTGTGCTACATATGCTTTGGGATAGCAGGATTTATTATCGCTATGAACGCGCCAGAAATCTTTACCCGTACATTGGCTACTGGGCTAACATTGCTGATTCTCATTCCTGCATTCATCAATATCGCGGTAACCGTAGGGCTATTTCCCAATGCCGGCTTGCCGCTACCTTTCATCAGCTATGGCGGCACGAACTTGATGTTTTCACTCTGGTCAGTGGCATTACTATTTGCCATCAATCGAGTCTCACTCAAATATGAAGCGATCGAAGTTCCTGATATGATTCCTACACCTGTGCCGATGAAATTATGACAGTAGAATATCAATCAGTCGCTTATCCTGTGGTGGAACTCACGTTGCCAAAATGGGGTGTGGTAAAAATATCTACGATCGATCTTTGTGAAAAACTGATTGATCAATCAGGTAACCCATTGTCAGAAGAAGCAGAGGAAATTGATGACGATATTTTCTTCTACGTTTCGTCAAAAGAAATCAAACTTCCGATCGATCAGTTAGCAAAAATTGTGCTGGCAGACATTCTTTGATTTTTCAGCGGCAAAACAATTCAGTGCAAAGCATGCAAGTTTTTCCATTGCAACCGCGCGCCGTGCAGTATTCACGACCTGCAAAAATGATTTGTAAGTGAAGTTTGTTCCATCGGTCACGCGGGAAAAGTTTTTTAAGGTCAGTTTCCGTTTGCACAACAGATTTTCCGTTAGATAATTTCCATCGCTTCGCAAGCCGATGAATGTGAGTGTCCACGGGAAACGCCGGCACACCAAATGCTTGGGCCATTACTACCGATGCAGTTTTATGCCCGACTCCAGGCAGCGATTCTAAGGCCTCAAAGTCTTGAGGAACTTCTCCCCCAAAAGATTCCACCAAAATACGCGACAGATCGACGATGGCCTGCGATTTCCGAGGTGATAGACCGCAGGGTCTGATAATTGCCTTTACTTGCTCCACAGGTATGTCTTTCATCATGTTAGGATTATCTGCTAAGGCAAACAGTGCGGGCGTAACTTGGTTAACCCGCACATCTGTGCATTGTGCCGATAGCAGTACAGCGATCAGCAGCGTGTAGGGATCTTTATGATCTAACGGAATTGGCGTTTCGGGGTATAGCTGATCGAGTCGATCTAACAAATATTGCGCTCTTTGTATCTTAGTCATGGCGCATCATCCGTTATGGCAACGTATTCGCTCTCGTGCAATTGCGATACTTTACGCCCGCTCAAGATCAACCACCACTCGCGAGCGCAGCCGATAAGAATTGCTGCGACAAGGAATAGGAACAAGGCAGTGATTGCCACATCGACTCGAGCATTTGTCAATGAGCGCTCAGCGACTTTCAGCGCATCGGGTGATAGTCCACCAGCAATTTGTGCTTTCATTTTAGCAATCGCAGGAAGAAATCCCGCCGCTTTCGGTGAGAAAATTTTCATCCATCCCGCAGTGAATGTCACTACGGTGAGAAAGATCATCGGAATCACGGTAATCCAGCAATAACGAACACGGCCCATTTTAATCAGGATCGTAGTGCCTAGACAGAAAGCAATGACGGCAAGTAATTGGTTAGAGATACCAAAAATCGGCCAAAGACTTTTTGCAATACCTTCAGGGTCAATCGCACCTTGATAAAGGAAATAGCCCCAGGCAGAAACTAACAGAAATGTCGCGGTGACATTCCCTGTGAGCGATCCCGTGTCTTTTAACTTTGGGACAAATGTGCCCAACAGATCTTGTAAAATAAATCGCCCTACTCGAGTTCCGGCATCGAGTGTTGTGAGAATAAATAATGCTTCAAACATGATCGCAAAGTGATACCACAGCGATAGCGCATCATTGCCTTTGAAAACTTTTTGAAAGATCACCGCCATGCCCACTGCAAACGTCGGCGCGCCACCTGCTTTACCGATCATCGTTGGTTCTTGTAAATCGGAAGCGAGTTTTTCCATTTCAGGAAGTGTCACAGCATACTCAGGTCCATAAGAATTAATTTTCGCGATTTGCTGCTCCACTACCACACGATTGCTAGGGTCAACCGGAGAATTGATCGCAAAATATTGACCTGGTGGTAATACTGATGCGGCAATGATCGCCATCAGCGCGACCAACATTTCCACCACCATCGCACCGTAGCCAACGAGTTTAATTTCTCTCTCTCGGGCTAACAATTTTGGTGTTGTGCCCGATGATATCAGTGCATGGAAACCGCTCACTGCGCCACAGGCAATGGTGATACATACAAAAGGAAATACTGGACCAGGGACCACAAATCCAGAGCCATCGATGAATGGTGTCACAGCAGGCATCCGTAATTGCGGTGCTAAGAACACAATGAATACTGCCAATACAGCCACCGTGCCGAGCTTCATAAAAGTGCTCAAATAATCGCGCGGTGCTAACAACATCCACACTGGTAATACACTAGCGGCAAAGCCATAAATCATAATGATCCAAGCCAAAGTCGATGCATCAAGTGTCAGTGCTTGGTTCCATGACGGAGGCAAATATTTTCCTGCTACCACCGAGGCAAGTAAGCCGATCACACCCAAAATGGAAACTGGAGTGACTGCCATTTTTCCTGATTTGATCGCAATACCCATGACAAATGCCAATGGGATCGTGCAACCAATCGTAAACAGTCCCCACGGCGAATGAGCCAATGCTTTCACCACCACCAAACCTAGCACCGCTAACAAGATTGTCATGATTGCCAGCAGGCTAAACATGGCGATCAGTCCCACTACGGGATTGATTTCATCTTTCAGCATTTGACCTAACGATTTTCCATTACGCCGCATCGAGGCAAAGAGCACGATTGCATCATGCACGCCACCACCCAGAGCCGCGCCTATCAAAATCCACAAGGTCCCAGGCAAGTAGCCAAATTGCGCCGCCAACACTGGGCCCACCAATGGCCCCGGCCCAGCAATTGCTGCAAAGTGATGGCCAAACACCACCCATTTAGGTGTCGGCACGAAGTCCTTACCATCGGCACAGGTCACTGCCGCTGGTGCACGCATATCGTCGACCGTAAGAACTTTTGCCACTAACCAAGAAGCATAAAATCGATAGGAGACCGCAAACGTGCACACGCCAGCAATGACCAGCCATAGGGAGTTTACTGGTTCTCCGCGTGATAATCCTGCTACCGCCACGGCACCAGCGCCTAACAAGGAAATCATTGTCCACAATACAATCTTCAGCAATCGCATGCCAAACGCTAATAATCCACGGCATCAAGGGCAAGAAGCAAATCAGTCATGCAAGAGGATACGACTTACCAAGTGTTTTAGAAGGGAGTGTGGTCAATCAAAGAACGGATCTTTATCCCGAGTCACACCAAAATATTTTTGATGACTTTCGAAGGTTCTACTCCTGTCAATTTCATATCGAGTCCTTGCGTTTTGTATGTGAGTTTTGTGTGGTCAATGCCAAGGCAATGCAAGATCGTGGCGTGCAAGTCATGGGCAGTGACTGGATTTTCTGCAATGTTGTAGGAAAATTCGTCAGTCTTGCCGTAGCTGATTCCACCCTTAACTCCGCCACCAGCCATCCACATCGAGAAGCAACGAGGATGATGATCGCGGCCATACTGCGTTGCTGTGAGCTCACCCTGACAATAGACTGTGCGACCAAATTCACCACCCCACACGACGAGTGTTTCGTCAAGCAACCCTCGTTGTTTTAAGTCCTTGAGCAGCGCGGCCTGAGCTTGGTCCACGTCTTGGCATTGCAGCGGTAAATCCTTTACCACGCTGCCATGATGATCCCAGCCGCGATGATAGAGTTGGATAAATCGAACGCCGCGCTCGGCCATGCGACGCGCCATGAGACAATTGTATGCATAAGTACCAGGCTTGCGAACATCGGGACCGTACATGGTTAGTGTGGCTTCCGATTCATCCTTTAAGTCAGAAAGTTCTGGCACACTCATTTGCATGCGGTAGGCCATTTCATATTGTGCAATGCGCGCTAATACTTCTTGATCATGATTTTTTTGTGACTCGCGGAAATTAATCTCTGAAATCATATCCAGCACCTTACGTCGGTCATCGCGCTTCATGCCTTGCGGGTCATTTAAAAATAATACCGGATTTGCGGCTGCGCGAAATTGCACGCCTTGATGTTCGCCCGGTAAGAATCCTGCGCCCCAGAGGTGGGAAAAAAGTGCCTGCATCTGCCCTCGCCCTTGGCTGATCATTACGACGAACGCAGGTAAGTTCGCGTTAGCGCTGCCGAGGCCGTACGACAACCATGAGCCCATTGAAGGACGTCCTGGGATTTGGAAACCTGTCTGCATGAAAGTAACCCCTGGACCATGATTGATCTGCTCAGTCGTCATTGATTTAATCAAACAAATTTCGTTAGCCATCGCTCCGGTATGTTTGAGTAATTCAGAAACCCAAAGACCATCTTCTTGGTTTGGATGTTGCTGAAATTTAAATATCGACGGTGCAATAGGTAATCCATTTTGCCCTGATGTCATGCCAGTGAGTCGTTGAGTCCCGCGCACTGATGCTGGCAGTTCTTTATGGAACATGGCTTGCAAATCTGGCTTGTAATCGAAAGTATCAAGCTGCGATGGAGCACCTTCTTGATAGAGATAAATCACACGCTTGGCCTTAGGGGCAAAGTTAGGAAAACTGGGAGATGTTAGATCATGAGGCGGCGTGCTGGATAATTCTTCCGCCATCAATTGAGAGAGCGCAGTACCGCCAAGCATTCCCAGTCCTCCTGCTGACACTCCTTTGAGAATTTGACGGCGGTTGATGTTAAAAATATAGTCGTGTAGTGATTGCATGACTGAATAGTGATTAGTTGCGAACCAGGGCGGCATCAAGATTTAACACCGTACTTGCCACCAGCATCCACGCTGCTAGCTCCGACGGATCAAGATCGACTGGTGGCGGTGTGTCACCTTGTGTTAGTAAGGTAGCTGCATCATTCGGAGCGGCACGGTAACGGGCAAGTAACACATTCAAGCCCTCGGTAAGAGTTTTTAGATCTGCTTCATCTGGAGTCCGCGAAGTAACGCGGCGGAATAAAATGGTTAGACGCTGGTCAGAAGTGGTGGCTTCTTTCATTGTTCTAGCAGCTAACAACTTGGCGCACTCTAAGAACTGCACGTCATTCATTACGGCCAGTGCTTGCAGCGGGGTGTTTGTTGGCGTTCTACGAACGATGCACCCTGTTCGATCGGGCGCATCAAAGATAGTCATCAGTGATGGTGGAGAACAACGTTTCCAAAACGTATAAAGACTTCGGCGGTAAAGCGCGCCGTTTTTGCTCTGGATGTATTTTTTCGTATTACTTCCGCCATTGGAACGCTCCTCCCATAGCCCAGGTGGCTGATAAGGGAAAACTGGCGGTCCGCCGATTTCATGATTCATCAACCCAGATACGAATAGAGCTTGGTCGCGGATTTCCTCGGCGCTGAGTCGTTGGCGAGGAAAGTATGTTAACAGTCGATTCTCTGGATCTTTTGACGCGATCTCTGGACGAATCGTGGATGATTGTCGGTATGTTTCGCTTGTAACGATGAGTCTAACAATATGACGCTGGCTCCATAGATGCTCGGCGTCTTTGCCCAGACGAAATTCCTCTGCCAACCAATCTAACAATTCTGGATGCGATGGATAGTCGCCTTGCACGCCGAAATCATCTACTGATTTCACAAGTCCAGCACCAAAGAACTGTTGCCAAAGTCGATTGACCGTTACCCGCGCGAGCAATGGATTTTTCGATGACACCAACCATTGTGCGAGACCTAAGCGATTTTCAGGGGTGACCGTTAGCGGCTCGCCTAGTACTTGCGGAATGTGGCGCGCGACGGGGCGTTTTTTGTCAGGTTGATCGTATTGACCACGTGTTAGAACAAATGTGGGCGTTGGCGCTGCGGCCTCCTGCATCACCATGACCTGCGCTTTAGCACCCTGCGGAACAAGCGGTGAAGCAATTTCTATCAATGGTGGGTAGGCAGCAGCTTTGTTGTTTTCAGCATGTTTCTCGGTGGTCGAATTAAAAAATGACTGCATGCTGTAAAAATCTTCCTGCTTGAGTGGATCAAATTTATGATCATGACAACGGCAACAATTGAACGTTAGCCCGAGAAATGCAGTAGCCACCGTTTGCACGCGATCTGCTGCGTATTCATTAAGATATTCTTCGGCAATGGTTCCGCCTTCTGTGGTAATCAAATGATTGCGGCAAAATCCCGTGGCAAGATTTTGTTCTGGTGTCGCAGATGGCAATAAATCACCAGCGATTTGTTCTATAACAAAACGATCAAATGGCATGTCTTCGTTGAATGCCTTGATCACCCAATCACGCCACGGCCAACCCGTTCGTAAGACGTCATGCAAATAACCATTGGTGTCGCCATAACGCGCCAGATCCAGCCATCGCACCGACATCCGCTCGCCGTAGCGTGGCGAAGCAAGCAGTCGGTCCACTTGTCGCTCATAAGCTCCCATTGCTTGGTCTGCTAAAAATGCATCTAGCTCCTCTGGTGTGGGAGGCAACCCTGTCAAATCAAGGCTAACACGACGCAGCAAGGTCTCCTTGTCAGCCTCAGCCGATAGAGTAAACCCAGCGGTTTTCATTTTCTCGATCACTAAGGCATCGATGGGAAGAATTCCAGAGCCACTGTTGATTACGGGGCGAACGGGTGGAACAAAGGCCCAATGTTTTTCATAGTCTGCACCACTTTGAATCCATTTGCCAATGAGTTCTTTCTCTGCAGTTGAGAGTGTTTTGTGTGATTTCGGCGGGGGCATCACTTCTTCTTTATCGGTCTCATTGATCCGCAGCCAAAGCTCGCTAGCATTTAAATTTCCTGGCACGATAACGACGGCGCCGCTTTTGCCTTTTCCATAGGCTCCTTCAGAAACATCTAAGCGCATATCTGCCTCCCTGTGTTTTGCATCAAAACCATGACAGGCAAAACATTTGTCTGAAAGGATCGGCCGGATGTCGCGATTGAATTGGATTTTATCGGCCGCCAGAATCGGCTTCAATAGCACGACTAGCAACAGAAAAAGATACTTAAACATCGACGGAGCATACTTATAATCAGAGAAAAATCTTTCATTCTGCTAGAAATTACACCCGCATATTTTCTCCTCATCTAACTAAAATAGAATGATGAAATCAATAAAGCAGCAGAATTTTCATGCTACCAAAGCTGTAGAGGTGGCGTGGTGAATTACTCGTAGGGTTTCTCCCCATAGCGCTATTCTTGAAAGATGCGAATTTAGGGCGCGATGTATCGCAGACAATATTATGAAAAACAAATTAACAAAGATGATTCGAATCGGACTCTGCGCAGCAGCGCTTACAACTATCTCTTGTACTGATGGACCCAATGCGCGTTCTGCTACTGCCATTGGCGCAGTAGGTGGAGCAGCCGCAGGTGGCGTCATCGCACATCAGAGTGGCAACACCCCGGAAGGAGCATTAATCGGCGGAGGTCTTGGCGCGCTGGGCGGCAACGCCATTGGTGGACAAAATGATCGAAGATAAAATCGACGTTAAATTTTACCTCCAAGGGAATTACGAAACAAAGCCCAAGGAAGACTCGTTGTCGGCGAGACTTCTTTAGGTTATCTACGGGACATGCGCGAAGCTGTTGAGTGCGAGGTAATTTATCCAAAAGTACACGCTATCCGGTTCAAGTAGAAGACGAATGTGAGCAATATCCGACCATGAGTAATAGGTTGTTCACCCCATAGACAGGAGTTGGCGCAGACTCATAATTAGTGCTCATGGCTAGCCCTAACGACGACATCCCTTCACTAGATGATAAACCCTCGCGCCGGGCCGTTATTGGTAAAACACTCCGGCAATTTTGGATCATCTCGAAGGCGTTCTTTGCGTCGGAACGACGGCGGAAAGCGCGCGGTTATCTCATTGCCTTAGTGAGCTTGTCGCTCGCCGTTGGAGCCATACAGGTCCTGATGAGCTATGCGGGGCGGGATTTCATGAATGCCATCGCGAAAAAAGACCCGACGGCCTACTGGCGGATGCTGTGGCTGTATCTCGGCACTTTCGCCCTTGCAGTGGTCATAGGGGTATACTACCGATGGGTCGAAGAACGTCTCGCCTTGCTCTGGCGCGAGTGGATGGCGCAGCACCTTACCAAGCGCTACTTCAACAATCGCGCCTACTATCGACTAAGGGGCTCGGAGAACATCGACAACCCCGATCAGCGGATCAGTGAGGATGTGCGGAATTTCACTGCTAACTCACTTTCCTTTCTCCTCATCAGCCTGAATTCACTCGTGACACTAATCGCGTTCGTGGGCGTACTTTGGGGGATCTCGGGCAAGCTTGTAGGTGTTTTAGTTGCCTACGCGGCGGTGGGCACGGCTGTGAGTATTCTCATCGGTCGACGTCTTGTGGGACTTCACTATCAGCAGTATGAAAAAGAAGCAGATTTCCGTTATGGCCTCGTCCGAGTGCGGGACAATGCGGAGTCCATCGCCTTTTACAGGGGCGAGAAACGCGAGCATCTCGACCTCTTCAATCGCCTCACCCGAGTGGTGGGCAACATGCGCAAGATCATCACCTGGAATCGAAACTTGGGCTTTTTCACAAACAGCTACAATTACGTCGCGCTCGTCCTGCCCGTTATTGTAGTTGCGCCGTTGTTCATGCGCGGGGAAGTGGAACTCGGAGTTATCACTCAGTCAGCCGGAGCCTTTGCTCAGGTTCTCGCCGCGATATCGCTCATCATCACTCAATTTGGTATCATTAGCGCCTATCTCGCTGGTGTCCAGCGTCTTGGCAGTTTGTGGGATAAACTCGATGAACACGATGCAGAATAAGAGCGCATCATCAACGAGGCGAATTTATAGTTAGATGATGAAAGTCGTTTCATCCGACTCGATAAAATGACAGTGCGTACGCCCGATGGCATGAAAACACTAGTGAAAGATTTATCCTTTTATCTCCGGAAGCGCCAGAGCCTGCTCATCATGGGCGCGAGTGGCACAGGAAAAAGTTCAGTATTGCGCACCATTGCCGGTCTCTGGTCGAGCGGTTCTGGATCGCTTGAGCGACCGGCCTTGAGCGATCTGATGTTTCTCCCGCAGCGACCATATATGGTTCAAGGCAGTCTGCGAGATCAGTTGCTTTATCCCTACCCCGGTCGAGCGGTGAGTGACGAAGAAATCCACCGGATCGTGAAAGAGGTGAACCTCGACGATGTCCTCACCCGGGTCGATTGCGAACTGGATCGTGTCGTTGACTGGACGAATGTCCTTTCTCTCGGCGAGCAGCAGCGGGTGGCCTTTGCACGCCTTTTCTTGCACCCTCCCAAGTTCGCGTTTCTCGACGAAGCCACGAGTGCTCTCGATGAAGACAATCAGGATCGCCTCTATGCACTGCTGAAAAAATCGACTGTCGGTTACATAAGCGTCGGCCACAGCACTACCCTAATCGAACACCACGAGCGGCTTTTAATACTCGACCGTTCAGGCAGCTGGGAGATTAAGGACAACCAACTTACCCTTTCCTCATAAATTCCACGATACCCCTCTTGACCATGCTGCAGATCATGACGCGCTATCCTTGGCGCATTCCATGATAGAAAACGAACTTTTCCGCCCATTGATTATGCTGGTCATCGGCGCAAAGGTAGATTTATCATCAGTCATGCGCTACAAGGCTATCGATCCCCAATTGTTCATTAGAAATCGCGAGAAACTTCGCGCATTTTTACCACCTAACAGCATTGTCATCGTGTTGGCGAATGATGTTTACCCGACCAATGCCGATGGCTCGATGCCTTTTAAGCAAAATGCCGATTTGTTCTATCTATGCGGCGTTGATCAAGAAGATACCGCATTGATTTTGATGCCTGATGCGAAAGATCCGAATCAGCGAGAAATGCTTTTTGTCAAAGAAACCAGTGAGTATATTGCCGTATGGGAGGGGGAAAAACTTAGCAAAGAGCAAGCGCGTAGTGCCACCGGAATTCAGCGGATCGAGTGGTATTCATCTTTTGAGACGATGCTGCATCAATTGATTCCACAAGTGCAGCACATTTATCTAACGACAAATGAGCATCTTCGCGCCGTGGTTGTAGTAGAAACCGCGAATGATCGTTTCATCAAAAAATGCCAACACCGTTATCCTTTGCATCGGTATGAGCGTCTCGCACCGTTGTTGCATAAATTGCGGATGATTAAAGAGCCACAAGAAACAGCCATTATTCAGCGTGCTTGCAATATCACCGAGGCTGGATTTCGTCGGTTGTTAGGTTTTGTCAAAGCAGGAGTGGGCGAGTGGGAAGTAGAAGCAGAATTATTGCATGAATTCGTCCGTCGTGGTTCACGTGGCTTTGCTTACCAGCCAATTATCGGCAGTGGTAAAAATGCCTGCGTGCTTCATTACGTGAGCAATGAATCCGTGTGTAAAGATGGCGAGATGTTATTGTTAGATGTCGCCGCCGAGTATGCGGGCTACGCTTCTGATCTCACCAGAACCATTCCTGTGAATGGTCGCTTCACCGCGCGACAACGCGACGTGTACACATCGGTGTTACGGGTGATGCGCAGTGCAAATCAAATCTTGAGACCTGGGAATACGCCGATGGAATACCAAAAGCAGGTGATCGAAATCATGGAGGAAGAGTTGATTCGCCTGAAATTAATCGATGCCAAAGAGGCGAAAAAACAGGGCCCAGAAAAACATTTGGTGAAAAAATATTTCATGCACGGCACCTCGCATCACATGGGCTTGGATGTACACGATGTAGCACCGCCGCACGAACCTTATGCGGAAGGCATGGTCTTCACCATCGAGCCAGGGATTTATATTCGCGAGGAAAATATGGGCATTCGTTTGGAAAATGATGTCGTCATTGGCGCGACGAAAAACTTCGATTTGATGAGCAACATTCCGATAGAGATCGAAGATATTGAGCAACTCATGGCGGCACGCTAAAACGCATAATCCGCTATTCCAGCGGGCTAATTTTATATTTCTCTGCTGCACGTTCATTTTTCGCTTCTCTCCACTCGCGTATTGGGTGTTCGTGTAGTTTTTCTTTCCCAAGAGGTTATTTTCTGCTACCAATTTTCTTGGACTTATGGAACTTATCGATCCTCATCTTTTTCGTCAGGATCCTCGGCTAAAACATCAACTCAGTGCTGATGCAATTGCCGCTGCGCCGCAGGTTTGTTTAGGCATCGCACTGGAAAACCTCCAGCGCTGGGAAGACTGGGGCCGAACTCAGCGGGGACCGATCTGTGAATGGAGAGTCCATATTGAGAAAGCCAAAAAATCGTCCAGCGGGCTCGAGAGTTTGCTGCATTTTCTCCGCACCGCCGATCCTGATGCTACTCCTTTGCTTTCCTGTTCACCCTTTGTTGGTCTGCCAACACCGTTCGCCACATGACACTCAGCGCCCTGCAGCACTTGATTCGCTCTGCCCAGGCACTCGCCGAGGACACTCATTTGCTCGTTCTCGGTTCAGCCTCCCTGTTAGCCTCGTTTCCTGATCTCGGCAATCATGATGCCATCCTTTCAGCTACTTACGATGCTGACCTGCTTCCTCAACCGTTTGAGGAACTCACTGCGATTATGCTGGACGAAGCACTTGGTGAGCAGCGAGCCTACTATCGTCGCTATGGTTACCACGCTGATATTCTCCGCGCATCCATTGTCGATACGCTTCCCCAGGGCTGGACTGAACGGACGGTCGCCATCGAAGGAACGCAGGCCCACGCGTTGGATCCCTATGATCTCGCGGCGGTGAAATTGCTAGTCGGTCGCGTAAAAGATCTTGAACTCGTCAAGCATCTCGTAAGCAGCAATCGTCTTCAGATTGACCAAATCCAAGAACGGATCAATCTCCTGCCTATCCCTGTGGAAATGCATCCACGGATACAAAGCTGCCTTGCCGGGCTAGGGAAATGATAAACGTGAAGGGTTACGGTTTATTGCAACGCTACTAATGAATTATGACCGCCTAGCGAAGCGGCGATTTTGTAGACGGGACCAGTGGCGTTTTGTTCGATTTCTGGCATTTGAAAATTTTGCGGACAATGTAAGCCTGCGCGATTCGGTGGCAATTGTTGGTGGCGAAGAAATTCTGTTAGAATCACCGTTTCTAACAATGAACCCGCGCCGATACCGTGACCAAGGAACGGTTTTAACAAATGTAAGGTTGGTTTTTGCTCTGGAAATGCCCGACATAGCACCGTCGTTTCTGCTTTACTATGAGACGCTGTACCCGTCGCATGTGGGCATAACGCCACTGGGGCGCCAAAACTCTCCACCGCTTGGGTGAGCAGTGCGGTCAATTGTCCGCAATCGGCATCGAGCGCCAACGGATCACTCGCATCTGAATTTGCTAAATAGCCGATCATGCGCGGCACGCCATTTTGAACGCCACTTTCTAAGGTGAGAGCGGCAGCACATTCGGCAGGAAAAATCCCCGATGTTTCAGGATGGTAGGGATCGTTACGATAATTTTTTGATAGAATTCCCGTGGCTGCGTAGCCATCTAACAAAATTTTTACCATGGGTAAATCAACCGCTACCACCAATGCTCGTGGGGCGATGCCGCATTGCAGATGCATCGCCGCCACTCCCATCGCATCGAGACCAGCAGAACATCCTGTCGATATAACTTGATAAGCGCCCTTGATCCCAAGCTCAATCGAGATCGCAGCAGCGGCCTCGCCGTGCATCGCATTGCTCGCAGCCATCAAAGGAAACGCACGTCTGCCGGGCCACGGTTGCAACCAACCTGCGGCACCACCGCGCGATGTACCAAGAATTAGCACCGCTTCGGCAAGCTCCGCGCGGGACCACCCAGCCTGAGCAATCGCTTGTCGCGCCACATGCAATGCCGCCATTGATGCAGGTGACCACTTACGATGCGTGAGCAATTTGCGATCTTGAATCCAAGCCGCAGGTAAAATCGGATCTGAATGATCCATGAGCTCGCCGATGGGTCGAAACGGAAATGCTCCCGCAAGGATGGCATGGTAATGATCCGTTAGATTTTCACCAAGGGCAGAGAGCGCCCCGAGACCGTTTATGGATAATGATGTTTGGATAAAAGTAGGATGGAGAGTGGGAAAAAATAATAGCGAACTATGCTACGAGGGAAATCAAAATTCAATCAACGGAAAGAAATTTTTTGTTATTTGATTTCACAGGCGTCCCATAGCATTGAGTAAAAATGGGCTGGTGTTGAGTTGAAATCCCTGCCACTCGGTAGGGGTAATGAATAACAAAACACCAACCCGCGCCAATGTAATTGTTCTCAAACAAATACTCAACTTCATTCCTCGCGGAATGATCAATCGCCTCGCTCTTGAGACGGGCGTGGAAGCTAAAGCCCGAACATTCAGCGTGCTGAGCCATCTTTCCGCGATGCTTTTTGCTCAACTCTCCCACGCCATCGGCCTCAACGATGTCTGCGACTGGCTCCGACTCAAGTCTGCAGCACTAGCGCGTTTCGGCATCACTCCACCTTCCAAAAACGCTCTCTCCCACGCGAACAAGGGACGCAACTCGGAGTTTGTCTAAAAGCTGTTCTGGTCGGTGTTGAGGCATCTCCAGAATGCCAGTCCGAGCTTTTCCGCAGGGCGCAAGGCAAGGGTCTGCTGAGACGCTTCAAGGTCAAGATCCATGCGGTGGACTCCACGGTCATTCAGTTGGTGGCTAACTGCATGGACTGGGCTAAGCACCGCAGACGCAAGGCGGCGGCAAAAATGCACCTCCGCCTCGATCTGCATAGTTTCCTACCTTCTTTCGCGGTTGTGGACACTGCCGGCCAGCAAGATAATAAACGCGCCCGCGAAGTCTGCGCAACAATCCAAGCCGGTGAAATTGTCGTGTTCGACAAGGCCTATGTTGATTTCGATCACCTTAGCGATCTCGATGCCCGCGAAGTCTCGTGGGTTACTCGAGCCAAGGACAACATGCAATACCGCGTCGTGAAAAATCTAACTAAGGGTCATAAGAACATCATGAAAGATCAAATCATCGCCTTACAAGGCAAACACAAGGGCGTGAAGCTACGGCGCGTCGAGGCATGGGTAGAAGTAGATGATGCATGGCGCAAAATGGTTTTCATCACCAACAACATGGAGTGGAGTCCGAGTTCGGTGTGCGATCTCTATCGCCGCCGCTGGGACATTGAGGTATTTTTTAAACAGGTAAAGCAGAGCCTTAAGCTCGGTAGTTTCCTAGGTCACAGCGCGAACGCGGTGAGATGGCAGGTTTACACCGCCTTGCTGGTCTATGTGCTGCTGCGATTCATGGCGCACCTATCAGATTGGGGACACAGCTTTACGCGGTTGTTTGCCGTTACGCGCTCGGCGCTGTGGGAGCGGATCGACTTATTGGCATTGCTGAAATCCTATGGGACAGCATCCGGACGATTTAAGGTTATCGGAGCACTCAATACCGCATGGTTACCAGGGTATGCGCAGGTGAAAACGTAATCTCATGGGACAGCATCGGCGCGCAATCTCAACGATCTATCGACCTTACCGTAAAAATTCGCAATCGGCATTCCTCAAAAAAACCTCTCAGGGCCACGTAGAATCAAGGCCTAGGACGCACCGTGCTTAGGCTATGGGACGGCTGTG
>CAIRGO010000153.1 GCA_903878115.1 Akkermansiaceae bacterium
ACGAGCATCTCCCGCTCAAACTGACTTAGTGTGCTAAGCATCCGAAATACCATTCGTCCAACTGCTGACGAGGTATCAATAGACTCTGATAGACTAGCTAGGTGCGCGTTTGATTTCTCAAGCTGGGTGGTGAGATTTAATGTATCGACCACCGATCTGCTGAACCTAGACAAAGAGTAAACGACAAGTATGCCGCCCTCGGCACAAACGGCATCCATGGTGCGTTGTAGTTCTGGGCGATTGGCTGCTTTTGCGCCGCTAGAGGTTTCGACTGCCAAGGATACCAAGTCATGACCGTTCGCCTCGCACCATGCGCGTATACGGGTCTGTTGGTTCGACAGGCTCACACCATCCTCTTGTTGAGAGGCCGTAGAAACTCGGCAATATCCCCATGCGTTCATAAGATATCTGAGTAGATATCTTTTTATAAAAACGTCAAGATATATCTTGGGATATCTAATTTATAAAAACTAATGAGCGTTCGGTCATGTCACCAAAATCCGACTTGTTTCTCCTGTTCCTAGTCAAAAAAGAAAGATCCTCGCCAAATCTGTGGCGAATGAAAATACGGATGCATCTTGCCATCCTGCTCATCAAACTAAGCCGATAACTCCACACGCGAAAGATAAACATCTTGCTCGGCACATTCTGCGTCTGTGGCCTAGATCGCCATCTTCCAGTCGTAGTCGGACTCTGGGGCACGATCCGGTGTGATCGGGGAAAACTAGAATATATAAAGTCGGATCGACTTCTTATATAGTGACAATTATCAATGCCATGCTATAGTTTAAATCATAACTAGGAAAAGCAAAGACGCTGATCCAGTGAAACTATATATGAAAAATAAAATAAATAAAATAACGCGAAACATGGCATCGACTAGTGCGACGCCATCATTATTTCAGATACCGCCAATCGGTGCTTTGCTGGAAGACTACTATGGCGACGAAATCGGGGTTTTCGATCTCAAAGAAAGAGGGTGGACGCGATTGATGATATTCGAATTTTTGCCGAGACATTTAGCGAATCTGCCAAATCCCAAGTATAAATTTTGGGCAGATATGGAGTTATATGCGGTGGTCGACGTGGAAAAAGCCGAAAAGCTTCCCATGTTTCGAGAAAGACACCTCGCGGCCAGATGTGCAGTGAAAAAAGAAATAGCCACAAAGCGTAGACAAACGGAATTCCTTGCTTCGAGGCTTCCAGCTCCCTCGTTGCCTCTGATTAACGCCTCAGCATTGAATGATGTGGCGCGTTGGTACTATTGCCAGCGCTTCGATATCGATGCTGATTGCGAGACCTCCTTGCAGCCTGGTGGTTATGCGTTGAATGTTGTGGCAGTGAAGTGTCTGTTGCAATATGATGGTTGCCTTGAGGCGAATTTGGCTGCCATTAGCGGATTGGTGGGTGCCAAGGAGATTGGCTTTCAAATGAAGAGGGAGATTCTAGGAAGAGCTTCAAAGGCATTTCCCGAATTGCTAGCGGAATGCGAGTATTGCGAGGATATGGCGGCGTTAAAGGTGCGGGGGCATCGATCCCTTCCTCACGATTACCCCTATGTCCAAATCGCGTTAAGCTTGGGGGATAAAGATAATTTGATTCGAACGGCATTTGAACTAAACATGCATCACAGGAAATGTGCATGATTTAGACCGCGCCGTGTCTAACTAAGCGATGATTAAAGCACTAAATGGTAGAAGCCAAGTCGAGGTGCTAGCCGAGTTTGACCAATTGTTCGGCGGGAGTGCCTCGGCTCCTGCCGATTATCCGATGGCATATAGGAGGAAGGGAAATGGGGAGAATAACGAAGAGGATAAAATAACTCAAAAATCAGTTGGTGAAGCTTTGGCGGCTGATATAAAAAGTCGGAACAGCAACAAGATTTTCATCCTGCTTCCTGACGGTATAAAAAGTGATGAGATTTTAGAAAGACTCGGAAGATCACTGGGAGAGAGATATCTTCTAATAATCAGCAGTTTTTATTCACGAGGCTTGCTGAAGAAAAAAGTAAAAAAAGAACTGGGCAACTATCTCGCAGGTCATTGGAGAATATTGAGAAAAATAGGAGGAGAAAAATATGCCCAACTGACCAAGATGGCGGTGAATGATTTTCACCACCTCAAGCGTAGTGCTCGCGTGCCAATATCAGGCGTCCAGTCAGGGTCATATGCCCTCAATGCCGAGACGCTGAACCTCAAGCGTCAGGTCCGCTACGAGCTGACCACCGTTCACGGCAAGCACGCACGATCTGAGCATCAGCGTGAGCGGCGACGCGAGTTTGCCGCCAAGCACTCGGTATATTCCAAGATAGCCGCTAGCGTGGATGGTTTGTCGTTTGATTACGCTGCGGCCATAGCCTACGTGGCAACAATGCCGGACGGCGAGGCCAAGAGCCATCGTGTGCTGGTGCTGGAGCAACTGGCGTTGGGCGAGATGCCGTGGGTGTTAGACAAGCAGGGGCGCAACTACACAGTTCTGGTAGGCGTTCCACGCGACATCCGCGTGTTCTTCTCGTTTGGCGGCGAGCCGTTGTGGGTCGTAGATGTTTCGTCGTCGCAGCCGATGCTTCATGCACTGTTGTATCCAACTGATGAGAAGGAAAAAAAGAGATACCTTGGCATCGTTCAGGCCAAGTCAGCCGACAAGGGGTTCTGGGCATTTATGCGTGATGCCGCCGGAGCAAAGTATGACCTAAAAGATGATGAGCAGAAGGCGGAGATGAAGGAGTTGATTTTTCGGCAGGTGTTTTACGCGTTCACCGAAGGCAAGAGGGGAACGACAGGCGTTTTCGCGAAGGCGTTCAAGAAGGAGTTTCCCCTGCTGTGGAGCTATATCAACGCTGCGAAGAAAGAACACGGACCGAAGCAGTCGTCGGGTTTGTCCAAGACGATGATGTGGGTGGAGGCGTGGGCGGTGTTTGAGGCGATCAAGGAGCTGAAGGACAAGCCGTATCCGCTCATCACCATCCACGACGCCATCGTCACGACTAAGGACGGCGTGGAAGATGTGGTGGCGGCTCTGTCAGCTGCGTTCGTGACGGCGAAGTTGGAGCCACGACTGGCGGCGAAGCTGCTGACTGCGAGTGGATGAAATGGAAACAATGCCATAAGTATCTAGCACACAAGCCTCATGCATTCCCACGGCACATCGCGGCTAATCTAAATTGTTTAAGTGCATGCGCGATAGATGAAAATACCGTAAACTTAATCGATCATAATCAGTAGAAATCCATGCCTAGATCGACGATTTTCACGTTTATCTTGATACATATATATTATAAATCATGAAAACTAACCACGAACACATCATCGACCGCGCAGCACAAAATCAGCATCTATGGAAGTTTAACGCTGAGCTATCTCACAAATCCGATTCCTTCCTAGACAGCATCAACGAGTTCAAAATACTCATGCGCCAAATCGCCAAGTATCGAAGCGATGGCGAAGCTGTCGTGGAGTATGTGCTCCATCTAATACGCCAAACAGACGGCACCACGACTTTGAAGTTTTTGGCGTCGTCACCACTGTCCAAACGAACTGGTGATGAGATATTTATCCATGATGCTGAACTTGATGCCATTGTTCATTCACTGTGGGAGGGAGATGTTTTGTGCTTTGCTGCGTACGAACCAGATCCCGCAGCAAGCATCGCAGACTGTCTTGGTTATCCAGCAGAGGGATCGCTGGAAACGAAGATGGCAATGAGTCGTGGGATCATCACTGCGCAAGCGGGTGCAGCAATTGACACCAGTTGCGCACTGTGCGGTCAGTAGTGTCGTATTAGTTACCACCCGCACCCCGTACCCCCACGGGTTAGGGACTATTCAGGCACACCTCCGTGTCTTCTGGATGGGTACACCCATAGCACCCACTACCCCTTTAGACCCCTATTATAGTGAAGGTCACTTTTTTTATGGGACTTTTTATATATATGGTTTACAACAATTTGC
>CAIRGO010000154.1 GCA_903878115.1 Akkermansiaceae bacterium
ACCTATACGGTGGTGCAGAATATGGCTGAACCGCTTCGCTCGTCTGTGCAAGGGAATGATTAGTTACGGAGAAAAAGGCGATCAAGGTAACACAACAAAAGATTGATTTCATAAATTTTAATTTTAGTCAACAACTTGCAGATGTAACCAGTTACAATAGCGTAAGCATATCAAGCTTGCTTGCGACTTCAAGAAATAATCCTGGCCAAATATCAACACGCACAACTGATTGATTCGCGTAGCACCACCAAGATGGTGCTTGCATTTATCTATAAAAAGACGTAGAGAAGCCATGACAACTGTCGTTGCATCGCTATGAAAAAAATTATTTGCCTACTATCGCTATTTATTTTCGTAAGCTCCTTACCAGTTGAGGCGCAAAACAGACGAAACCAAAACAATAAGCAGCAGCAAGCGGCCGCAGCAGCTAGGGCAAAAAAAGCGAAAGAGGAAAAAGCCGAGAAAGAGAAGCGGGACAAGATCAATCGAGCGATTGATAGTTTTCTCGAAGATCATGATCAAAACCATGACAAATCGGTCTCGCTAGAGGAATTTGTAGGTGGCGAAAAAGATGCTGCCGCTGCGGAAAAAAAGTTTCAGGCTCATAATAAAAACAAGGATCGCTATTTGTCGAAAACCGAAATCCAAGAGATGTTAGGTTTGTAAGGGGATTTTTTTCCTAAGGGCGTTAAAAACCCCAGTTTTTGTTAGCATCTGCTGAAATTCTGCGGGTTTCTTGAGAAAAAGTAAAAAAATTGCGTCTTTTTCTTGATTCTCTGCAATTTCACCGATACAACCCGCCCCCCGCTATGTCGGAACGAACTCTTAAATTTGCCATCCCTAAAGGAAGTCTCGAAGCACCCACCGTGGAGCTGCTCGCAAAGGCTGGCTATGAAGTGTACTTATCTTCCCGCGGATTGCGCCCTGCATCGAACGATCCTGAGCTGGATCTCTACTTGATCCGGGCCCAAGAAATTGGACGTTACGTCGATCAAGGATTTCTCGATTGCGGTATTACTGGCTACGACTGGGCCTACGAAAATGGTGCTGACCTAGTTGACCTCGGCGAGCTCGCCTACTCACGTGCTACGGCACGTCCTACACGTTGGGTTTTAGTAGTGCCAGAAGACTCACCGATCCGCAAACCAGAAGACTTAGAAGGTAAACGCATCGCCACAGAAGGCGTAGGCATTACGCAACGTTATCTCGCGGAAAAAGGAATCAACGCAGAAGTAGAATTCTCATGGGGTGCTACAGAGGTGAAAGTGCCTGACCTCGTTGACGCGATTGTGGATGTGACCGAAACTGGTTCTTCGATTAGAGCGAACAATCTGCGCATCGTCGATACGTTGCTCACCTCATTTCCCCATTTTTATGCAAGCAAGGCTGCCGCTGCCGATCCTTGGAAACGTGATAAGATGGATCGCATTGCCATGCTGCTTAAAGCGGCCCTTCTTGCTCGCGGCAAGGTGGGTTTGAAGATGAACCTTCCCAAAGACAAGCTGGACATCATCACTGAAAAACTTCCCTCACTCCGCCGCCCGACCATTTCTCAACTAACTGATGAGAATTGGATTGCGGTGGAGACAATTATTGATGAGACTATCGTCCGCGACATCATCCCTGAGCTGATCGCTCTCGGCGCGGAAGGGATCATCGAGTATCCGCTGAACAAAATCGTGCCATAATCATTTTTTAACCAATCTCCAACCAACAGACAATACAACCATGGGTTCCATTAAGAAACGCCGTAAAACGAAAATCAATAAGCACAAGCGCAAAAAGCGCATGAAGCAGAATCGCCATAAGAAGCGCCTGCGCTACAAATCCTAGGATTTTTATAGCGACAGCGTTTCTTATCGATTTTTTTCTCAAGATGCCTGCCTTCACCGGTGGGCATCTTTTTTTATTTGTGAAACGCCGTCGATGCGCTTAGTCTCATCGCGATGAAAACATGGCACTATCACACACCGTCGGGCAGCAATGGCAACTGCGATGAAGAGAATCTAACAGAATTAGTCAACAGCGGGACTCTGAAAGCTGATACTTTTGTTTGGTGCACGGGCATGACAGAATGGCAAGCAGCCAAAACTGTGCTACCGCAATTGTTCTCGCTGCAAAATTCACCGCCACCGATTCCCGGCGGGCCTGCGGGGAAACGTTCACATGAGATCGATTTTACCATTCTCGGCGAGAGCATGCAGATGGTCGAGATTGAGCTCGATCCCGGCGAAACAGTAATCGCCGAAGCAGGTGCGATGAACTACATGGAGGACGGCGTAACTTTTGAAACAAAAATGGGCGATGGCTCCACGCCCGATACGGGATTTATGGGCAAGCTCATGCAAGTGGGTAAACGCGCCCTCACCGGTGAATCCTTATTCATGACCCATTTCACCAATCGTGGTTCTGGCAAAAAAACCGTGGCATTTGCCTCGCCTTACCCCGGCACGATCATTCCCGTGGATCTATCGCAGATGGGCGGTGAACTGCTGTGCCAGCGCGATGCCTTTCTCTGCGCCGCCATGGGCACTCAAATCGGTATGGCATTCAACAAAAAACTCGGCGCAGGATTTTTTGGCGGTGAAGGCTTCATTCTTCAACGTCTCAATGGTGATGGCATGGCGTTCATTCACGCTGGCGGGATTGTGATTCGCAAAGAACTCAAAGGAGAAAAATTGTTAGTCGATACCGGATGCTTGGTCGCATTTACCAATCAAATCAATTATTCCATCGAACGCGCCGGAAATCTGAAGTCGATGATCTTTGGCGGCGAAGGCCTATTTCTCGCCACCCTGCAAGGACACGGCACCGTATGGCTGCAAAGCCTACCATTTGGCCGCATGGCAGCCCGCATCGTAGGCGCCGGTGGTGGCACCAAAGAACAAGGCGGCGCACTGGGTGGACTGGGGAATTTGTTTTCGGAGTAATGGCTGTAAAACGTCGAGCAGCTACCTTCAAATACCCTCATTGACGCATGAAATTTCTATCGCTGCGTGTGCTGTTGCTTTCCTCGATTCATTGCTGCGCAGATGAAGCGCAGAGCCTCGCGGAAAAGCAGAAAGCTTACCCCGCACTCGTGGCATCCATAGAAACGAAGCGACTGAAATTTGACGAGCGATGGAGCACCGCGTCTGCCACCCAGCAAGCCCCCATCCTTATCGAAGCTCGAAGTTTTCTGGAAAAAACCATCACGGAAGATTTGTTTCCCTATTGGATGGGGACTACTTGGGACTTCAATGGCGTTAGCCAAAAACCAGGCGGAGGAGCGATTGCTTGCGGCTACTTCGTCAGCACGATCTTGCGCGACGCTGGTTACAAAGTGGAGCGTGCGAAGCTAGGTCAGCAAGCCTCGCAGATCATCATCAAAACCATGACCACCGACGATCAAATCAAGATCACCTCCAACTCCTCGATGGAAAACATGGTGCAGGTTTTCAAAAACAGAGGTGATGGGCTCTATATCGTGGGACTGGATTCGCACACAGGTTTTGTGACGGTAAAAGGCGATACCATAACCTTTGTTCATTCCAACTATTACACACCGCCCCGTGCCGTCAGCGCCGAACCGCTGCAAGGCAGAAACCCCTTCGCAGATTCCAAATACCGAGTCATCGGCAAACTCGCGGGAGACGAATCAGTAAAGCGCTGGATCACAGGCGTAAAGATTGAGCTGAGGAAGCGATCTTTCATTTTGGCGTGCTAATCAGCCAAAATCAGCTAAGAAATCGGCCAAATTCAATGGAGCGCGGACTTCAGTCCGCTTCTTCCCCAATCCACAACGGGATTGGGGCGCCGCTCTACCATCTTCACAAAATCTCCGCTATCTTAGCGTTCTATAAATCGCAAACAAAAATGCTTCTTGCGAATCAGCCATAATCGGCTATAATCGGCTAAGAAATCAGCCAAAACAGCCATGTTACCTCCCGTTTTCTCCATCACTCCCGAGATTCTCAGGCTCATTGCCGAACTAGATGAGTTCAAGGGGCAATGGCGCATGATTCGCAGTCTCTCGCCAGAAAAACTTACCTCACTGCGCAAGGTCGCCACCATCGAAAGCGTCGGCTCGTCCACTCGTATCGAGGGCTCCAAGCTCACCGATCGCCAAGTAGAGGAGTTGCTAGGTCGTTTGCACATCACTGAGTTCAAGTCCCGAGACGAACAAGAAGTCGCGGGATATGCCTACGTCATGGATCAAGTGTTCGATGCCTTTGAGCAGATCCCCGTCACGGAAAACATGATCGGCCAACTCCACCAAGACCTCCTGCGCCATAGCACCAAGGATGAACGACATCGCGGTCACTATAAAAAACTACCAAATCACGTCGCCGCTTTCGATGCGGTTGGCAAAGAGATCGGCATCGTCTTTCAAACCACCTCACCCTTCGATACCCCGCGTGAGATGGAGTCTCTCGTCGCCTGGTTTACCAAGGCCGATCGCGAGCGCTCGCTGCATCCTCTGTTGCTCATCGGTAGCTTCATCGTCGTCTTCCTCGCCATCCATCCATTCCAAGATGGCAATGGTCGTCTTTCCCGTGTGCTCACCACGCTCATGCTCTTGAGAGCAGGTTACGCACACGTCCCCTACAGCTCGCTAGAAAGCATCATCGAGGCATCCAAAGAAGGCTACTACCGCGCCCTCCGCCGCACCCAAACGACGCTCAGCACCGAGAAACCCGACTGGGAAGCTTGGCTGATCTTTTTCCTGCGCTCTCTCGTGAAGCAAAAAGAAGCCCTAGCCCAAAAAATCGCTCTGGAAGAGACACAAGCCCACGACCTTCACCCTCTTGCGAAAAAAATCGTAGCCCTCCTCCCCAAACACGAAACCCTCACGCTCAGTCAAGTCGTCGAACTCACACAAGCCAAGCCCAGCACCGTGAAGCTGCGCCTCAAGGAACTCGTCGTGAAAGGCTACCTAGTGCCGAAAGGACAAGGACGCGGGGCGTATTATGTAAGAATGACCTGTGATACACCATGAGTAGTCTGCCCGGCGAAGAAGCACTGAAAGAACCACCGGCCTTTGAGATCAAGTGGTCAGTTCGAGGATCATACAGCGAATGAAATCTTCACAAAATCTCCGCGAACTTCGCGTTTGATCTAACAAATGCAATCCACAAGCAATCACGCCAGAATCTTCCGGATCACCTTCATCGGTTCGACTCCTGTTAGACGCTGGTCAAGCCCTTGATAGCGATAGACGAAACGCTCGTGATCCACTCCCATACAATGTAGAATCGTGGCATTAATCTCATTGATATGCACGGAATCCGCCACCGGATTGTAGGAAAAATCATCCGTTTCGCCTAAACTCACGCCGCCCTTGATTCCGCCTCCTGCCATCCACATACAAAAGTTGCGTGGATGATGATCCCGACCATACGTTTCTTTGGTGAGAGTGCCTTGGGAATAAACCGTCCGGCCAAATTCACCACCCCAAATCACCAAGGTGTCATCGAGCATGCCGCGCTGCTTTAGATCCGTTACCAACGCCGCACAGGCCTGATCGGTGTCACGGCATTGACTGCTCAATTCACCCGGCAGATTGCCATGCGAATCCCATCCACGGTGCATGATTTGCACGAATCGCACGCCACGCTCCACCAAACGCCTCGCCAGCAGCGCGCTCGCAGCGAAAGAACCCTCGCGCTTCACATCATCTCCATATAGGGCCAAGGAAGCGGGCGACTCTTTGCTGAGATCCGCCAACTCTGGCACACTCGATTGCATGCGATACGCCATCTCATACTGCGAAATGCGCGTCTGAATGTCGGGGTCGCCTATTTTTGCAAATCCCCGCGCGTTCAGTTTTCCCAGCGCATCTAACATCGCCCTGCGATCCATCGCATCCACGCCAGGCGGATTTTCCAAATACAACACCGGATCGCTGCCCGACCGTAGCACCACACCACTGTGCTTGCCCGGAAGAAATCCCGGACCCCACATCCGACTGAACAACGCCTGCGCGTTCGATCCGTTAGGAAAGGTCGGCATCAATGCAACAAACGCTGGCAAATCACTGGTCTCCGCACCCAAGCCATAAGACATCCACGACCCCATGCTCGGCTTCCCTGGCACTTCGGAACCAGTCATGGCAAACGTACAGGCCGGGTCATGATTGATCGCTTTCGTGTGCACCGTTTTCACCAAGGCAATGTCATCCACGATCTTCGCGGTATGCGGTAACAGTTCGCTCACCCAACGACCACATTGGCCGTGTTGCGCAAAAGCAAATTTCGAGGGAGCCACAGGAAATCTGCCCTGCCCGCTCGTCATGGTCGTGATGCGATCTCCTAAGAAATCCTTCGGAAGATCTTTATTGAACTGATCCTTTAGGTTCGGCTTGTAATCCCACGTATCCAACTGCGATGGCCCGCCATTCATGTGCAGATAAATCACCGCCTTTGCTTTCCCTGCAAAATGCGGCATCTTTGGCAAGGCTGGATGCACCGCAGACGCTGCACGTGCAAGATCCGCGCTCAGCATTGATGCCATCGCCAAACCACCCATGCGTATTCCGGTTTGCCCGAAAAACTGCCGGCGCGTTTGTAAAATTTGATTTTCGAAAAATGGATTCATAAAAAAGTGATTAGTTGCGGACGACTGCTTCGTCCAAGTTGAGAATGAGATTGGCAACCAAGGTCCAGGACGCCAACTCCCGCTCGGCTAAGCCTGTACTCGGTGGCGTTTTTCCGAAAGTCACAGCTTTTTTCGCATCTTCGGGCATGGCCTCATACTTGCGCATCTGCCGTTGATAGAGCTCCATGACCACCGCCATTTCCTCCGCCGCAGGAGGCCGCGACAACACCGTCCGATACGCAAATGTAATCCGCGCTGCTGCCTCCGTGGATGACGTCATCATCCGCTGCGCCAATCCTCGCGCCGCCTCGTAATGCTGAATGTCATTCATCAACTGCAAGGCCTGCAACGGGGTGTTGCTCCGATCCCGCTTGATGCATGACTGCTCACGGTTTGGCGCATCGAAGTTTGTCATCATCGGATGCGGTGCGGTTCTTTTGAAAAAGGTGTAAAGTGTCCGACGATACAAGCCATCATTTTCCGACTGCTGGTAAAACCGCGTGTTCGATCCACCAAATCCTACTGGCTCCCAGATATTCGGTGGCTGATAGGGATTGACGCCCTTGCCGCCCATATCCATCCGCAACAATCCACCCGCAAATAAGGCCTGATCGCGCAACTGCTCGGCAGCCAATCGAAACCGCGGCCCCCGCCCCAAATGCATATTACCTGGGTCAGCCTCCCACATCTTTGCTTCAGCCTCGCTTCGCTGACGGAACGTCGCACTCGTCAGCATCATGCGCATCAGCTTCTTCACATCCCAACCGTTTTCTTGAAACCAAATCGCCAGCCAATCTAACAATTCCGGATGCGTCGGCAACGCGCCTTGCGTGCCAAAATCATGGCTGCTCGCCACCAAGCCCGTGCCAAAAACCTGTTGCCAGAAGCGGTTCACCGCCACCCGCGCCGTCAACGGGTTTTCCCGCGCCACCAGCCACTTCGCTAAATCCAACCGCGTCGCTCGCTCACCCGCTTTCCCCAAGGGCGGCAGCACCGCGAACGTATTCGGATCTACCTTTTCACCCGGCTTATTATACTCACCGCGGATCATCACAAAACTCTCACGCGGCTGTGGCAAATCGCGGAAAATAAAGGTCGAGGGAATCATCCCGTTAAAGTCCGTTCGCTCCTTCACCACCGCCGCCAACTCCGCGCGTGACGCTTCGAAATGCCCACGGGTTGTCGAGCAAACCTGCTGTAAATAAAAATCCCGCAAGCGCTTCAGTTCTGCCGCACTTCTTGGTTTCTCCGGCCCTTCTTTTAGCCAGCCATTGAGATCGCCCGGAACACCCGGAGTATCCTTGCCTGCCTGTGCCGCACGCCATGCCAACAACGATTGCTGCGGATCACTGACCGGATCTACCCGACCAGTCACGCCCATTTTATCGAAATAAACCGTGCCTCCGTGCACCGTGAACGCAAAGCCCACAACCTTCATCCCTGGCACCAATCCCATTCTCGCTCCCGGCACTTCCAGCTTCACCCACTTGCCTGCCTCAGGTAGTCCACCGGCCACAAAACGCTCCGTTGTTCCCTTCGTCCCGAACTCAATCACATCCGCTCCCCACACGGCCCGATGTTTCCAATTATCCGTGTGAAATTGAATCATCACCTCCTCCGCTGCATCCGCAGTATCCAAAAACACATTCACGAAAAAAACCGGATCCTGAGGCACCTCCAAGGGCTGCGCTCCCGCCTGATAATAATCCTGCGCCATTCCTGCTCCGCTGCGCTTCAACGACTTCGTTCCACTGAACACTGGCGTTTCCACATAGGTCGTTTCGTGCCCCGATACTCCCACCTGCGCACCTACCGGAAATGCATCATCAAACCACAACTGCTCCGTCGTGGTCACTACAGGCCGCGGCTGCACTTCCGCCGGATCCTGATAGACCACCGTTGCCATTTTTTCCTCCATCGCCTTCGCCACTGCTGCCTCCCGCGCCGCAAACTCCGCCATCTTGGCATCATAACCTTCAGGCTTCACCTTGATCACTGGTTCCGTCAACAACACGTTGCCATCCATTGCCGGGTCCGCATTCGAATGGAAAAACGCATAGAACGAATAAAAATCTTTGGCCGTGATCGGATCATACTTGTGATCATGGCACACCGCACAACCCGCTGTGAGACCCAGCCACGCCTGTGCCGTGGTGCTCGCACGATCCACCGCATAGCGGAAAACGAACTCCTCATTGATACTGCCGCCCTCGCTCGTGGTCACATTGCAGCGATTGAATCCCGTCGCCACTAGCTGATCTTGCGTCGGATTCGGTAAAAGATCGCCCGCAATCTGCTCAATGGTAAACTGGTCATAAGCAAGATTTCGATTAAACGCCCCGACCACCCAATCGCGATACGCCCAGGTCTGCCGCTCGTTATCCAAATGCAGGCCATGCGTGTCCGCATAACGCGCCACATCCAGCCAATGCCGCGCCATCTCCTCCCCATACTGCGGCGATGCCAAAAACCGATCTACCATCCGCTCGTAGGCATCGGGAGCCGTATCTGCAAGATAGGCATCCACTTCCTCGATTGTCGGTGGTAACCCACGCAAGGCAAAACTCACGCGCCGAATCAAAGTCGGACGGTCCGCCTCCGCCGAAAGCCGCATCCCCAGTTTTTCCAAAGGCGCTGCCACAAAGCGATCAATCTCATTCCCTGGTCCTACCGGAACTTCAGGTTTCACCGGAGGCACAAATGACCAGTGCTTTTCATATTTCGCCCCCTCTTCGATCCAGCGCCGAATCAGATTTTTTTCCGCATCCGACAACACCTTGTTAGACTTCGGCGGAGGCATGATCTCATCCTCGTCATCAGACATGATGTGATCCCAAATCAAACTCTCATCCGGTTTCCCCGGAACGATCGCCGCCGTCCCATGCTTGTCCGGCTTATACGCCGCCTCCGGCTCATCCAAACGCAGATCCGCCTCCCGCTTCTTTGGATCAAATCCGTGGCACGCAAAACATTTCTCCGAAAGGATCGGTCGGATGTCCCGATTGAACTGCACACTTTGCCCGAAAACAGGCAATGCAAACAACCCAAACACACATCCACTTAAAAGTCGCATCTGACACCATACGCTAAGACTACTTTGCCTCTGTCATGAAACTATAATCCATCGACCTAAGTAAATTGATCTTGATGGAGCGCGGACTTCAGTCCGCTTCTTCCCACAATCCTAACGGGTTTGCGTCCTCAGGGGTAAGAACGGCATTCGATGCAACGGACTAAATTCAATGCTCCAATATCATTGACGACAGGAAGGGCATACCGTAGTCGTAACGCATAGATTACTTTCCTTTCAACCCATGAAACCACGCACCATTCTCTTCACCTTTGCTCTGCTCGCTTCCGCATGGGCAGGTGAATCAAAGCCCCAACCCAATGTGGTCATTTTTCTCGCTGACGATGCGGGCTGGGGTGACTACAGTCATTCGGGCAACACTCAGGTGGCAACGCCTCACATTGACTCGATTGCAAAAGAAGGTGTCTCGCTGGACCGTTTTTACGTGTGCCCCGTTTGCGCGCCTACTCGTGCCGAATTTCTCACTGGTCGTTACCACCCGCGCGGCGGGGTAAAGGGAGTTTCGACTGGTCTAGAGCGTCTCAATCTCGATGAAAAAACGCTCGCCGATGCCTTGAAAGCGGCGGGTTACGCCACGGGAGCTTTCGGCAAATGGCACAATGGCAGCCAATGGCCATATCATCCGATGGCGCGGGGATTTGATACCTACTTCGGCCACACTTCGGGGCACTGGGGTGAGTATTTTGATGCCCCCTTGGAGCAGGACGGAAAGATGATTCGCACCAAAGGTTATATCGTCGATGTCTGCACGGATCAGGCGCTCAAGTTCATCGACGAGAACAAACAGAAACCATTCTTTTGTTATGTGCCCTTTACCACGCCTCATTCCCCCTGGGCCGCACCAGAGAAAGACTGGGCTCGTATGAAAAATCTACCCATCACCCAGCGCGCGACTGAGTCGAACAAAGAAGTGGCCGATGAAACACGTTGTGCTCTTGCGATGATCGAGAATCAGGACATGAACGTCGGTCGTGTTCTAACAAAACTGAAAGAACTTGGTCTGGAGAAAAATACCATCGTTCTCTATTTTTCCGACAACGGCCCTAATTCCCTGCGTTGGAAAGGTGGCATGAAAGGGAAAAAAGGAAGCACCGATGAAGGCGGTGTTCGCTCGGTCTGCTTCCTGCGCTGGCCAGAAAAACTTCCCGCCGGCCACACCGTGACGCAGATTGCTGGTGCGATCGATCTACTGCCGACATTGACTTCACTCACCGGAGTCAAACGGGTGGGTGACAAGCCGCTGGATGGACGAGATCTCACACCGCTGCTCTTGAAGGAATCGCCCGACTGGCCTGAACGTATGATTTTCTCGACGTGGGGACCAAACGTCAGCGTGCGCACACAGAGGCACCGACTCGACAATAATGGCAAGCTTTTTGACATGATCGCCGACCCCGGCCAAACCACTCCGATTAACGACAAAGCACCTGCCATCGCCGCGCAGCTCAAGGGTGCCGTGGACAACTGGCGCAAGGAAATGTTTGCAAAAAATGACGGTCTAAAAAACAAAAACATGGGAAATGAAATAGACCCGCGCCCGATTCCCGTGGGCTATCGAGAATTCCCTATCACGATGTTGCCCGCCCGCGATGGCGAACCGAGAGGAAAAGTAAAGCGCAGCAGCGGAGCGCCAAACTGTTCTTACTTTGTGAACTGGAAGAGCACGGACGACAGCCTCGTTTGGCTGCTCGAAGTAAAGACGGCGGGTCGCTACACCGTCAGTATCGACTACACCTGCCCGATCGCGGATGCCGGCTCTTCTGTAGAATTGCGTCTGAAAGAAGCCCACCTGATCGGCACGGTCACCCCCGGCTGGGATCCGCCGCTTTACACGAACCAAGACACCCTCCGCCGCCCCGATGGAGAGAGCCAGATGAAAGAGTTTCGCACGCTAACATTGGGTGAGATCGAACTACCCGCAGGCGAAGCGCCTCTGACCCTACGAGCGATAAAGATCCCCGGGAAAAGCGTAATGGATTTGAGGCGATTGACACTGACGCTGATGGATTAGAATGTAAGTTTTTTATCACCTGAGGGTAGACGAACAATCGCCCTGGCCTTGCAGAAACATCCCCATTATTTTACTTGAATAAAATCATCATCAGTTGCATCTTAGCTTTGGTAAGCAAACGGGGGCGTTCTGGTTTCGACGGGATGTCTGAGGTGCTGACTGCACGTGGAGGTTGATCGGTTGGCCTCCTAAATAGCCGATCAAAACAAATAAATGCAAACTCTAACGAGCTCGCACTGGCTGCTTAATTGACAGTCACGTCTGAATCCTGACGCCTGTTGGGGAGGAAGGCGAAACTTAACAGGCTGGGTATGATGTCGGGGAACCGGACGGATTACTGAGAAACTACAGGTTCCTAGGATCACGACGCCGCATGAGAGCCGAGTGCATCCGAAATACTGATCGCATGCTAAACGTGTAGAAGTCTTCGCCAATGGCGTTCCGGACAGGGGTTCGACTCCCCTCGCCTCCACTGCTTATTCCATAAGGGATGGCGGCGGAATTTCAGTATTTTTATACTCCTTCTTATACCAGAGGTATCCATTTTCACCCTATCGCAGGGGACGAATGACGGGAAGCTGTGACCCCTTTTCTCTTAGAAAATAAAACTGTAACGATTCTGGCAGGGCAGCGCTTTTTCGTCAGGCTTTTTACCAGTAATCTTCATTCGTGACTTGAGCGAAGACCCACCACCCGTCCACCCCACATGCCCCAAGCCACCAAGATTCTTGCGCTGGGGCGTCGGGTAAAAAAATCTCCACACGGAACTGAAATGAAATACAGAATTGCAGAACTCCGGATAATTCGTGGGAATTTAGGGGAGGATTTAAATCGGGTATTTTGGTATGGATTCACTACGAAAATTCATCCCGCGTGGGGTGTATGGGCGTTCCGTTTGCGGGCCTGCCGCATTGCTACTTCGCTTTCTCTGCCTAGCCTGTGTGCGGTGGAACCCTAAACAAGCGGCTTTCGTGCGGGCGGTTCTCCCGATTTCTTACCTGCCCGCTTCCGCGCTTCAGCAATGACCTTTTCTAGCGACATACTAAGAGTATCTGCCCAGTCGATCCAGAACGCCAATGAGGGGATACGATCGCCCGACTCGGCCCGATGGAGGGCAGCGCGGTCGAGATAGCTTGCCGCAGACAGAGCGTTCATGGAGATCCCGGCGGATAGTCGCCGCTCCTTGAGTACGTTTGCCATTTCCACAACCATCTTGTCCGCTTCCTTGCTGGCCATATAGCAGTATCGCATACGCTGATGCGCGGGTGAATGTGCGGTAATAGTGTAGCGGATTCGCAACATTAAGCTTGTGATACGGGTAAATTCTAGGAATTATTGTAACATCCTTGATGACCGGATATGCACAATGAGCCAGCAAAAGCAAATCGTACCGAATAGGGTTCTGCTGGCTACAGCGGTCTTCGCCTTTATTGCATCAAACCAAAAACCAGAGGATTCAGTCTTGCCTGAATTGGTTTTGGTGATTTTCTATGCTCTTTTTTTTGTTCACAGGCATTATCGTCGGGATCCAAAATCACCGAAAACACAGCTAGGGAAAATCTGGCGCTCCATTGAAACGAGATTCCTGAACATGCCGGAAAGCACAATCGAGCGTGAGGTGCGGGTAGCTAAGGAGAAGCAAGAGCGTGAGGTGCGGGAAGCTCAGAAGAAGCACGAACGAGAGGCGCGGGAAGCTCAGGAAAAGCACGAACGAGAGGCGCGGGAAGCTCAGAAAAAGCAGCTGTGGATAGCGAAGCTTGAGGAGATCAAATCACAGTTGAAGATGGAGAGGGCAGAGCGGGATGCAAGGGAAGCTCAGGAGAAGCAGGAGCGGGAGTTGCAGGAGAAGCAAAAAAGAGAGGCCGCGCGGGAAGCTTTTCTGGTGCAGTGGGCAGCAGAGCGAAAGGAACAGGAAGCAAGGGAAAAACAGGAAAGGGAGGAGAGAGAGGAGCGGGAAAAACCGGAGCGAGAGGCGCATATGTTACGGCGGGAGACCGAGCGCTTAGAGCGAATACAGGCAAGGCGTTTAGATCGACAGGCGAGTACCGTAGCGCGTCGAGCAAAGGGCAAAGTAATGAAGGATAAAGAGAAGGAGTTGGCCAAATTGGTAAGGTTGGAAGCGGCTCCACTCGATAAACCGTCTGAAACGATTGCCGATCCCATTCCAAATCAGTCTGCACGCAAACGGCTTTCTCGGTCATTCCCTCGCGAGGATATTTCTAACATATCTGACCCATCTCCAGCAAGCGAGGGAAAACGGGTCTTGAAAACTAACTATGCAGTGGTCCGAAATCCGAAACTACGGAAAATTGCCATTCATATTCATGGGCGAAATTGCATAGTCTGCGGATTCAACTTCGACAGGACATTTGGGCAGGAGTTGGCACAAGGATACATTGAAGTTCACCACTTGAAGGGTATCGCGAGGGGTGAGCGCTCTACTGATCCCGAAAAGGATCTTGTTCCGCTCTGTGCAAATTGTCATGCGATGGCAGATCGCCTTTCCAGTCGTCACGAATCCCCACCGAGGAGCATCATTGAATTAAAAAATCTGCTATTTCCTGCGCCTTTCCAGTCGCAATATGAGACACCGCAAACCGACGCTAACGACGACGATTAATTCCTTCCACCGTCGCCACTCCAGCCTCTTTTTGTGAGTGTATAACTGCGTCGCCGCCAGTCCGGTTTCCTCCATCACCCGCTTCTGCCACTCCGTCACAGTATCGGTCGGAAAATACCCCACCACCCGTATCCCCCGCATGCCCCATGCCACCAAGACTCTTGCGCTGGGGCGTCGGGTAAAAAAATCTCCACGCGGAACTTTAATTGATTACGTTATAGTTTTTTATCAAAAGATTCTCAGAGGGTGGTAATGTTGGTTGCGAATAAACGATTATGGTTTCTTGAACCCTCGATCATCTATACTAAACGGGAACATGGCATTAATCGCGCTCGGGCAGAAGAAATGAGGTCGGTTTGTTTACAATAGGCATCCCTGTCCATTAAACAGATTCCCCCCGAGACACCGAAGTGCTCGAGGGGTGACTTTACAGATTCAAACCAATTGGTAAAAATCTTTACCGTGGCTGACCTCCTGATTTCGCGAGAAGATTGCTTGCCATCTCGACCGAGGTCAAGCATATTTTTTCTAACATGAATACGAATTACCTTGTGGGCAAAAATTCACCTCTGACCAAACTTCCCCAAACGTTTCCAACGCAAGTTGATGATGAGCTTTTTTGTGGCATTGATATTGGTGTGGGTTCGTGCGGAGTCGCACTGGTTTCAACCGCATCGAATAAACACGTCATTCGTGGATTTGAGGGGCTTCCGGGACAATTAACATTTATGGGCATTAGGGCTTTTGATTTGCCAGAGGAAAAAACCACTGCTGGGATTAGCCTTAAAAACCCTGATCGACGGCAGAAGCGACTTATGCGCAGGGTGCTCGAGCGAAGAGCTCAGCGCATACGATCAATCAAAAATTTACTTGTCGAATGCAATATCTTACCAAAAGAATATAACTTCAAGGATGACGAATGGCGTGGACGACATGAGTCCGCGACTCCTTGGCGGTGGCGCGTGCAAGCACTTACTCGCAAACTAAGTTCGTGGGAATTTGCCGTCATCCTCATCCATTACGCCAAACGCCGTGGATTCAAAAGTGCTAAAAAAAGTGATTTAGAAAGTAAGGGCTCTGAAGGTGGCACTCTTCAAAGTTCACGAGCCAATCATGCGGCATTAGAGCATTATGATACCGTCGCAGAGATGTTGTTGAATGATCCGCGTTTTGCAATTTCCAAGACCGATGATCAGACCACTGAAACAAGGCAACGCAATCATGATGGCGATTACATAGCGATGGTTACACGTGCTGATGTTGTGGATGAAATTCACAAAGTCTTTAGCCAACAACGTGCCTTTGGCAATGAACACGCGAGCGAAGAATTTGAACAGCAATATTTAGAGCAACTCAACAAACAACGGGCAATGCAAGATCCTATCAAATTGCTTGGAGATTGCCCCTTCATTCCTTCGGAAAAGCGAGCAAGTGTGATGTGCCCCTCGTTCGAACTCGCGAGAGCCTTACAAAAACTCAATGCATTACAAATCATTTCATCAGAGAATCAGAAAACAATGTTTTCGGAATGGATTCTACAGAATGGCGGATATGCATCGTTTGTCTCTGACTTTGGCAGAAAAGCAAAAATAACATGGGGGGATTTGCGTAAATTTTGGCAGTTACCCTCAACTTACCAGTTTGCCGATTTACGCTCACTCCCGTCCAAACGCAATAAAAATGGTGAATTTGAGCCAGAGCTTAGCCCAGCAGAAAAAGAACGGTCGGATTTCTCAAATCGATCAAATGCGGGAGCGTGTGCGCAAGGTTCTCACGCATTGAGGAAAGTGTTAGGCGATAAACTTTGGGCACAGTGCCTTGAGTCAGATTTTGCCGAACTCGACTACGCAGCCTTTTGCCTAACATTCTATGAAGTCGTGGAAGAAGAGGGTAGCCAAACAACAATGTTAGGAGCTATTTCTGCTAACGCCAAAAACCACCAATTATTTGAAGCCATAGCCCAAGATCTCCGTTCTGAGAAGCCTACGCTTCATAAATTCAAGGGTTCTGCCAGTACGTCTGCCGCATTAATGCGCAGACTCATTCCGTTCTTGATGCAAGGTCAGGTATATTCAACGGCAATGGAGAATGCAGGCTTTAACCATGTCAAAACGGACTTCTCTCTTGATAAAATTACCAATCCAATTGTGAAGTCCGTTTTGCGGGAGGCCATGAAACAAATCGCGCATGTATTTAACGAAGTCGGTCGTCTGCCCGGAAGAATTAACATCGAAGTCGCACGCGATGTAGGCAAGTCGATTGAAGAGCGTAACGAACTAGAACGAGGTTTGAAAAAGCGAACAACCCAGAAAAACATTAATCGGGAAACAGTGGCCGCACGCAAAGGATGCAATGAAAGCGATGTGACAGAGGATGAATTAATGCGCTATGAACTCTATATGGAACAAGGAGGTATGTGCCCATACTCTGGGCTATCACTGCCGAATGTAGAGAATATCTACAATGCGGACTTGCAGATTGATCACATACAACCTCGCAGCCGTAGCCACGATAATAGCTATGACAACAAAGTTCTTGTCTATGCATCTGCAAATCAAAACAAAGGCAATCTAACACCCTATGAATGGCTGGCTACCTCTGCGAGCGGATGGCAGGAATTTCAAACACGCATTGCCGCAATTCGCGGTATCCGCAGGGGTAAAAGGAATCGTCTTTTGAGTGAAACATTTGCAACGCAAGAACCTGAATTTCTGGAACGGAATTTGAATGACACACGCTATATTAGTCGCTTACTACTCGCTTACGTTAATGATTTTTATCGCATTGTTGGCGAAGAACCAGAAGGAAAGGGTGCTGTTCGCAGAGTTTATTCAATCCCAGGCGCATTGACGTCACTTGTGCGCAAAGCATGGGGTTTGGAAAATCTAAAAAAAGATGTGGATGGCAACCGCGTTGGCGACAAACATCACGCTGTTGATGCGCTCGTTTGTGCATGCCTTTCTCACGGACGTGCTCAATGGATCACGCGCCTTTCGCAAGCCTATGCTTCCTCTGTTCATCTTTTGACACTGAGGAATCTGTCCACACCATGGCAGAATTTTCGCAATGATGTTGTGAGTGCGTTAAATCAAATCACGGTTTCGCGTAGAGAGCGATGCGGAGCGGGAGGTGCTTTGCATCAAGAAACCAACTACGGAGTCGTTATTGACGAGCACGGTAAACAAACAATCTACAAACGCCAAAATATCATTGGGAAGAACAGTGCTAATAAGCTTGAAGCGAGTTTCAAAACTCTAGCAGACTTGGAGCAGATACGCGGGATTAATGAAGAGCGTTCAGCATGGTTAAAAAATGCACTAAGTGCTTGGATCGCAGCTGGTTCTCCTCTAGAAACCGAGCAATTGCCCCGTGATCCTCAAGGCTGCCTAATCCGTAAAGTTTTCGTGGCGCAATCAAGAGTTAAAAATGTGCGCAAACAAAATCAAGGGCATGTGACTAGCGGCACATTAGTTCGCTGTGATGTTTTCTCAAAAGCTGGGAAATACTATCTCGTTCCCATTTATAATTATCAATTGGCATCGGCGACACCTCCAATGCGAGCAATTGTTGCGATCAAAGATGAAGACGATTGGGTAATTATGGATGAGAGCTATCAATTTGAATTCAGCCTATGGAAAAACAGCAGATTTCAATTTGTGGAGAAAAAGTCAAAATCAACCTTTATTGGTTGTTACTCTGGAGTGAATCGTTCAACAGGTTTGGTAGAATTTAATTTACCTGATGACTTTGGCGACAAAGAAAAGCGCGGAGTATCTCCAAAATCTACAATTACAAATTTCCGTAAACTCAATGTTGACCGATTAGGGCGTGTCTTCATGGTGAAAAATGAAAAACGTGTATGGCGTGGCGTGGTGTGCATCTGAGCAAAGCCGCGCACTTGCGGATCGAGCATCGTAACCTAGTGATTGATTTCCGCGAGGAGGTTAAATCTGTAGCTCGTCTCCCACTGGAAGACATCGCATATCTCATCCTTGATAGCTTAGAAATCACTCTAACTGCTTCACTACTAGCAGCCATGAGCGAAAACGAAATAATGGTTCTGGGCATAAATGAGCAGCATTTACCCGCATGGACTTCCTTTCCTTGGGGGCTCCATTATCGACAAGGGGGTGTTACCACTCTGCAAATGGAATGCTCACAGCCGCTTAAAAAAAGATTATGGCAGCATATAGTAGAGAAAAAAATTTCAGCTCAAGCATGGGCATTAGAATCGTTTGGACTACGCCACGCTGAAACACTCAAGAGTTTGGCGAACTCTGTTTTATCTGGGGATAGCAGTAATATTGAGGCTCGCGCGGCAGTGATCCATTGGGGTGAATTTTTTGCGCCAAGAAATTTTCGTAGGCACGATGATGACCTGCCGAACACTCTGTTAAACTATGGGTATGCGTTGATTCGCGCCGGATTGGCTCGACATCTCTGTGCCGCTGGATTTTTGCCTGTGCTGGGTCTTCATCACTGCTCCATGAACAATGCTTTTAATTTAGCCGATGATCTCATCGAGCCTTTCCGTCCTATCGTTGATTACTTTGCTCGAAAACTTTTAGCGGAGCGCCCTTCCACCGATGCATTCGTTACCGATGATCGCAGGGCTCTAACGCAAATGCTAGAGGCTACCGTGATAATGGAGGGCAACGAAATGACCTTATTCGCCTCAATCAAGCTAGTAACACAATCATTAAAGCATGCCATTCGGCAGCGAGACCCTACGCTTCTCGTTTTCCCTCAACTCAAGCAATGAAAGGAGATCTAAAACGTATGTGGGTTATCGTATTTTTTGATTTGCCAGTGGGTACCAAGACACAACGAACTGCGGCTACACGCTTCAGAACAGAATTGCTGAACGATGGCTACATGATGTTGCAATTTTCTGTTTATGCGCGTCTTTGCCGAGCCCAAGAGGCCGTGGACAAACACATTAAGCGCATTCAGGGATTTTTGCCAGCCACTGGCTCAATCCGCGCCCTCCAAGTCACAGACAAACAATACAATCGCATGTCAATCCTCCTAGGAAAACGCATCCAAGAAGAGTGCCAAGGCGAACAGCAGTTACTCTTTTTCTGAAAAATAATACTGGTAAACCTATACAGAATATAGGTTTGCCAGCATTAGATTATAGCGACTTGAAATCAGGAGGTCAACCACGGCTTCTTGCCCGTGTTGGTTTAGCGTTTCTTGATTATAGCGACTTGAAATCAGGAGGTCAACCACGGCACATAAGCTGTGCGTGACGTTCCCATTCGATTATAGCGACTTGAAATCAGGAGGTCAACCACGGCTGTGATTGCGCCTTGCTGTCATCATCCCGCATTATAGCGACTTGAAATCAGGAGGTCAACCACGGCCGCGTGGATCAATGGTAATGCCCAAGCCGCATTATAGCGACTTGAAATCAGGAGGTCAACCACGGCCTAAGTCTGCTGTGACTTTTGCCAATTCCTATTATAGCGACTTGAAATCAGGAGGTCAACCACGGCCGCAAACGTGCCACGGTGCGCGGAGCGTGAATTATAGCGACTTGAAATCAGGAGGTCAACCACGGCCTTACGCTTCCAATCGACTGGCGCAGATTATTATAGCGACTTGAAATCAGGAGGTCAACCACGGCGATGTGAAATCAGAAGGTTCTGCCGTTGTCATTATAGCGACTTGAAATCAGGAGGTCAACCACGGCCTCGAAGTTAGTCGCGTTGGTCTGAGTCGTATTATAGCGACTTGAAATCAGGAGGTCAACCACGGCCTCGGGAGATGCCCTGCCAGTCAGGGAGTATTATAGCGACTTGAAATCAGGAGGTCAACCACGGCAGACAGTCAGACCTACATAGTAATCATCTAATTATAGCGACTTGAAATCAGGAGGTCAACCACGGCCAAACGGGTAAGCTGTCTCATGCCGGAACGATTATAGCGACTTGAAATCAGGAGGTCAACCACGGCCTCGACCCGATGGACTACGGCATAGAGAGAATTATAGCGACTTGAAATCAGGAGGTCAACCACGGCCCGTTTTTACTGGCAATGAATCATCTTTTTATTATAGCGACTTGAAATCAGGAGGTCAACCACGGCATACCGATCGCCGTATGCTTCGACCGCGTCATTATAGCGACTTGAAATCAGG
Source organism: Akkermansiaceae bacterium (assembly GCA_903878115.1). GTDB lineage: Bacteria > Verrucomicrobiota > Verrucomicrobiia > Verrucomicrobiales > Akkermansiaceae > UBA956. The sequence goes on from CAIRGO010000154.1 coordinate 20,441, forward strand.
AGGTCAACCACGGCTTCTTGCCCGTGCTGGTTTAGCGTTTCTTGATTATAGCGACTTGAAATCAGGAGGTCAACCACGGCAGCATTTTGCCTGTGCAAAGCCGCAGCAATATTATAGCGACTTGAAATCAGGAGGTCAACCACGGCCTAGCCAAGACCGACATCACCTCTCGCGTTATTATAGCGACTTGAAATCAGGAGGTCAACCACGGCTGAGTAGTTCATTAGTATCGCATCTGCATAATTATAGCGACTTGAAATCAGGAGGTCAACCACGGCAACGCTGCCCCTTCCAAGCGATGGGTTAAAATTATAGCGACTTGAAATCAGGAGGTCAACCACGGCTCCCTAGGGCCGCGCGTAAATTCACTTGCAATTATAGCGACTTGAAATCAGGAGGTCAACCACGGCATGACAGTTGCGCTTGTAAATGATGACCTGATTATAGCGACTTGAAATCAGGAGGTCAACCACGGCCGCTGAATTTGCCCCGATCTACAAAAACGGATTATAGCGACTTGAAATCAGGAGGTCAACCACGGCATCGCTGCTGATTGCGGCAGGTTGATTTGCATTATAGCGACTTGAAATCAGGAGGTCAACCACGGCTTGCGCCTGACAGTCGAGTGGTCGGTCTGAATTATAGCGACTTGAAATCAGGAGGTCAACCACGGCTGTAACCGTGGTGTCGTTAGGTAGTGATGTATTATAGCGACTTGAAATCAGGAGGTCAACCACGGCATCGAGTGATGCATCGGAATAACATAAGCCATTATAGCGACTTGAAATCAGGAGGTCAACCACGGCGTTGCACTTGGCAATTGTTACAGATGCTTATTATTGGATTGACGGGCTAACTTAAAATCAGTTGGATAGCTTTTTAAAACAAGAAATCGAATTTATAGGAATGAGAGGCCTACTTGCACTCTAACAAATATTTCAAATTCAACTCAGCATGTCCAAAGAGAATCAAAATTGGCTTCCTATAGGGGTAGTAGTCGCAAGCGCAATCTTATGCTTCGTGGCGATTGCAGATCTCCCGTATGGATTTTATAAAATACTTCGTTGGGTAGTCTGTTCCGTTGCCGTCGCGTCTGCTTTGCGCTTGAAAGAACAAAGCGCTACATGGGTCTGGGTTCTGGTAATTGTAGCATTGATCTTCAATCCTTTGTTTCCTGTACACTTTGACAAACCCGTGTGGAAGGTCTTCAACATTGGCGCGGGTATTGTATTTCTAACAGTCGCACGGAAACTTCGGAAATAGTCAAAATTTGAACTTCATATGAAAATATCTTCAGCAAAACGAAATTGGGTTATATTGGCATGGGCTTTCGTTTTTTTATCTTTGAGCATTTTTTATATGATTCATAATCGAGTCGAGTGGCACTCGTTTCGTTCAGCTGCTATTACGACGAGTGGCACTATCACCGAATGTTCGGGTGGCTATAGTTCGAGAGACGGTGGAGAGCCTGCCTATAGCAAATACGAATTCTGGGTAAATGGGGAGCGCTTTTTTGGAGGGTCTGAAAAGTATATTAGCAACGGCAAATCTGTGATGATTGCGTATCTACCAAACGACCCGAGCCGTAATGACCTCGCGGATGACAAAAGTGGATACAAAAGAGGATTTTGGTTCGCGACAGTGGTGTGCATATTCGGCACTTGGATGTTTCGTTCTGGGTTGAAGGTATCACGGAGTAGTGAATTTGAATCAACATCATTTGCACTCTTTCCCCTTATCGTGGCAACTGGTTTCTCGGCCTGTTTAATAGTGCGATCAGTAATTTACCCAGTAATCCATGAAGGGGCACTCCGAGCGTTGGTGATTTTTACTGTTCTTCTGCTGTCGTTACGTGCGATTCAGTGGGGATCAAAGTTTATGGCCTGGGCACTTGTTCCCCTTCTTATTCGGTATAACCCAATTATCCCAATTGGCTTCGATTCTTCTTTCTTACACGTGTTCGATTTATTGTCTATTGTGGGATTATTATCCATAGTGGCGAATCTCTGTCCCCCGTCTGAAATACACGACGAATCTAGGTAATCTACTACCTTAGCTATTGATTCTTGTCGCTTCGTTTTACTTATAATCTGTTCGTAATTACGGGGGATGATTTGCACCATCTTGAAATACCAAAGAATGGGACATTCCCCCCCTTATACAAAGGGGGGAATATACCTGTCCCGATTCTAGGCGGGACAATTCACAGATTGTCCAGTTTTTGTCCCAATTGTCCTGGTAGATTAATTGCCCACCTTCCCACATCATTTTTTCTAAGAACACCAAGAGATTCAGCCCTTTGCATCCTCTTTTTCATCGTGCCTGGTGTAATGGGCTTTTTAGTCCCGTTAATGTCTCGATGTATTGCGGCAGCCTCCACGTGATTTAGATCGGGACAAATAGGATTTGTCGCGGTTTCAAAGGCTTTTTTGAAGATTTTCTCAAAATCAATCTGGTACTTTTCAGTCTTTTTGTCTATCTGCTTTGCCTTTTTTATTCCTACCGCCATGCCCTTAAACGTGTGCATCCTTGCAACATCGTTCCAAGCGAAACAAAACCCGTGTTCCTTGGGAATTTCCCGCTTTCGCATATCCAAACCGTAAATGGTAGAGATGAGCGTTTCGGCGTCCTTATCGATTCGTAAGTTGGCGAATGCTTTCCGGTTCAACTCGCTGCCAAGGTGACCGCGTGTCTTGCCGGCATCGGTTGAAGGATTTTCGTGAAGCACGCAAAACAAAGGCGTGTCGTATTTGTGACTCAATGCCATGATTTTGGAAACTAATTCCAACGCCTCGGCTTCGTCATTTGGACTAACGCAAAGATCCGCGATTCCGTCAATTATGACCGAATCTATCCTTCCTTGTGTAGTCTGCTCGTATTCGAGTGATTGCCGCAGTATCTCCAAACGCTCCGAACGGTCGAATAAGACCAGAGGAAGCGAGACGAGGCGAGATGATACATCAGCCAAACCGGAACGAATGACGCTCCGCGATACCAACGCATGCCAATCAGATGGAGACTGTTCGGTGTCGATATGAATAATTGTCCCTCTGCATTCGCCCTTCCAAGACATGCAGAGAGTGTCTCCTATGTTGTTAGATTGACCATTCTGTGCGCATCCCAAGACGGCGGAAATCACAGCGGATTTACCGACTTTTGATTTTCCCTGTATGACAGTTAAATTGCCACGCGCAGCAATTGGAATATCCCCGATCATCATACAGGTTTCCTCAGCTGGCGGGGTTTTCGCGGGGTCAAATCGTAAGGCGTATGCTCGCTCTCTGAGAGACTGTTTTACCAATTTCTCCATTTTGATGAATTCATCCTCTAATTCAGAAAAATCAGGCATGAAAGAGAGTAAGTATTCTGGATCGGCGGCTTGTAAGTTGGAATCATTTAGGTATGTATTCAGCGTGCCCCATGGAATGGGCTTGATTTTTGCAAGTTTTTCATATTCTCCCTCTTTCACTTCTGGCCAGAATTCCTCCAAAAGAGCGACTCCCATCTCCACGCCAAGACCCCCAAAAACTGCTGAAGATATTTTGAGCCAATCGGGGTAAGCTGGGCGGTCATACAATCGCTTCAGCTCTATCAAAACCTTCCGCGCATGTTCTGAACTAACATGACTTTCACTCTGGTCGTAGAAATTCTCATCTCGTTTGTCCGCCGCTTGAATCGGCACGATCTCTAACGCATCTTGATTGTAGTGTAGATTTTGATCATGCGAAACGTAACACAGGCGAGTTACATCTTTTGTAGCTCTATCAAGTATGAGTCCCTTCAGACGAAAGTATTCATCTGCAGCAAACCAACTATTCTTGTGATGTGTAAAATCAGCAGGACATAAAGCGATAGCTTTCACCCCATCACCTGAAAGTGAAAGAAAGCATGCCATCACGAACGGTGCCGCGAAAACAATTTGCTGGATTTCTGTAACCGTCTTGTCTGGGTGATCTTTGGAATCAAAATCAAGCTGAAGAAGCCCCGAGTGAATCGCACCCTTTTGCTGAAGAGTAGTCCGAGCTTTTCTGTGATTGAGAAATACAGATAGAGAAACAGCAGGGACATCTCCCCTTGATTTCTTGTAAGCATCCACGCCGGAATCCATGAGAATCCCTCTGCATTTCGCCACTTGTTTTTGCCAACGCCCTTCCTTAATTCCAGCAACCAACTCAGGGAGTGTAATGTGCTCCTGAGGCATGTTCGCTTCGTGATTACTAAACAGAGAAAATTTTGCTTCATCTCTCATGGCTTTCTTCCTCCTTCCGCGTCTATTCCATTCCACCCTGGAACAGAGATGCTGCTTAGACGGATCAGTGCTTCGGGCCCCGGAGGCTGAGGCCAGCCTTTCGGGGCTATGCCACAACAGCGCAAAGACTCTATGATTTTCATCAATAATTCTTCTGATGTTATTGCGCACTCTGGCATTTCTCCAAACTTCGGGAATTTCGTTGAGCTAAAAGCTATGAGTAAATTCCGTGTTTGCATAACTATGTGACGATGTTCTTCACCTTGGATCGTTGGTAGGACTCGATCAATTTCTCGAAGGAAATCTGTGACTTCAAAAGCTTTGTAGATATATTTCTGTTTCATATGATGGATTACTTGCATCCGCCACGAGCTGAGGTACATTGAAGCAGTTCCAACTGCCTTCAACGAACCCCCAGCCGCAAGCGGGGGTTTCGTTTTAGATGGTGAAGGGTTGCTCAGCATAGCTGTCTAGCCATGCGAGGAGAGAAGGCACGGAAATCATCCGTATTCCTCGGGTTGCGCCCCTCTTGCGTATCGACGCGGTCTTAATCGCTCCGCCTGCCGTATCAAAATGGGCGTAAAGTGTAGAGCGACTGACCGACGCTATCGCGCAAGCCGCAGGGATTCTCGCCCATTCGCTTTGTGGTTTTGATGCTTGGTTATCCTCGCCGGATTTCCGGGGAGCCGTCCTGTGTTTGCTTGCAGTTGACATACACCCGCAACATACAAAACCAGCACCTACATTCGGTTAGCTTTCAAATATTGAAAAATGCAGTTAGCACGCCAAAATCAGAAGTTTATTACAGCAGTTGACAAATCATACTATGACTTTCGGCAGCTCACCGTTTAAGTCTGAATGTAAAACTACAGATTTTTGATCAATCAAGTGGGATTAAGGCGGTCAAATAAAAAGTTCATTTATTTTCTACGACGTTCCAGTTTGTAGCTCTTTACGCTCCTTCTTTTTTTAGAATGAAGTTGCTTTGCCTCTTTTGCTAATTGCTTTGTATCATCCCACTTTCGTAGTTTTGCAGTCGTAACAACTAAGCAATTCCACTCGTCGATATCTTCAATGTGATCTGATTTCTTGCCGCTTAGATCAGAAATATCCAACACCTGCGTATTGAAAAATTTCACCCGATCATCAGCGCTATACTGAGGAAGTATCCCGTGAATAAAATCCTTATTATCGAGGGGAAAGCTCTCAATTGATGGAGGATAAACTCCAAGTCCTTTATGGATTAATTCTGCTTTTTCCGCATAATCTGCTGCGATGTCAGGCATATTTTTTAACATCTCTTCACGCCGTCGCTCTGAGTGGGTTTCAAATTTCAAAACTTCTTCTTCCGCCCGTGCAAAGACCGTTTTTGCCATTTTAAATGCTTCGGCCTCACACTTTCCAGAAACAATAAAAGCCGTTGCTAAAGTAGCTAATTCGAAAGCAGTTGGAGGCGTATCATTGTGTATCGGCAAACCATCGATGGCGTGATTTTTACGGTTCATGGTATTACTTTAGTGACGGAAGTTTAGATGCAGCGGAGCGCATGGCTTCCTCGCCGACGTTGACATAAATCGAATGGATGTCCGCGCTATCGTGACCGATTAGCGCCATAGCAACACTTTGCGGCACCCCTGCTTCGTGAAGATAAGTAGCTGTGCTGCGGCGAAGCGAATGGAAGGAAAGACCGTTAGTTACACGTTTGGCACTGCGGCCTTTGCCTGTGCTCTTGTGAGTGGTGATTTTTCTTAATCCCGTCTTCGCGAGAATAGCCCCGAACTGATTCGACAAGTGCCCAGTCTTACCCTGTGCTGTAACGATCTCAAAAGCGTTCGGGTGAATTGGTTGTTCATTGCTGATTGGCGATGGTAGGGATACAAGATGCTTGTGAAGATCATCAGGAAGCGGAATGTTCAATTCCTTTCCTGTCTTGGAAGTGACTAGGGAAATACTCTTCTTTTTCATATCGACATTTTTCCACTGGAAACGAGCTATGTCTCCGAGTCGCTGCCCCGTGTAGAGGCCGAAGAGAACCATAGAGCGCCATTCGACATCACAATGCACAAGAACGGCGCGAACTTCATCCATGGTGAATGGTCGCCTCTCTAAGACCTTGCGACTCTTCACTGTCTTCGCAAATTCACTGGGATCATCAATAAGCAAGGCGCGATCCCGGGCATCGCGAAATACCATGCGTAAGACCTTCACATGATGATTCACTGTCTTTGGCGCAAGACGTTCCGCAAGATCATCACGAAAGGCTTCGATTTCCTCCCGAGTGATTTCCCCGATTTCCTTGTCAGCATTTTCGCCAAGGTAAGAGAAAAATTTCTCACATGCCCCATTGTAGAAATCTACTGTCTTCTCTGCAACGGAGGTTTTTTTACTTTTCAACCACTGTTCGACATGGAGCCGCAATGTTATCACGGGCATGTCCTCGCCTGTTAGTTCGCGGTGAAGGCTGCAAATTGTACGGCGCACTTGTTGAGCTGATCTCTTGTTGCGTCCTGCGGACTCATATTCATGCGCGATTGTCTCTGCCTTGCGTTTGTTTTTCTCAGTGGAGAGAAGACCTGTAGAGCGATTGCGTCGTTTGCCTGTTGCATCGCGGAAGCCCGCGATCCAGTTAGAAGTGTTTGGATTTTTAAATACGAATGCCATGGCTAAATGAAGTTATACCTGTGCTTATACCATGACCCAGGAAGTCCGTCAACGTCCATTTAAATTTTTATTGTTTAATAAAGGAATAATTGGATTTTATGACACGTCAAAAAACGTCAAATCCGAAACAGGGGTTCGACTCCCCTCGCCTCCACTGCTTGATTTATATTTCGCCGTGAATGGTGCCAGTCCTTGGATTAGGTATTTTTTTGGAAAAATGATAACTTAATTTCATCATATTAACCGATTCACGATTCTTGTATGTCTCTCTTATGAAGAAATATAAGTAGCCAATAGGCAAAAACGAACCCAAACATAATTGCACGAATGAAAAACACGCGGTTGCAGGAAATTAATAATGCCTCCATTAACGTATTCAAGTGCCCTAATGATCAACACAAAACACTTGACCTCCTCTCAACGTTAATTCCACACTGAATCCGCACACTCAATCCCATGAACAAGTTCACTCCTAGCATTCTTTCGGCCCTCACTCTATTCGCAGCCGCAAACCCTGCCGACCTCACCTACACCAAATACGCCGGTAGTGATCTCGCTCCCTCCCCCGCTTGCATCGCCGCATCTGCCAACGGCGAAGTCTACGTCGGTGTGGACCTTCTCGGCTCCCTCGGAAAAGGCCCTGGAAAAGGCCGCATTGTCCGCCTCGTCGATGCAGACAATGATGGAATTGCCGAGAAACATACCATTTTCGCCACCATAGACAACCCGCGCGGCATCATCTCCTTCGGTGACAAACTTTACGTCCTTCACACTGTCATCCCCGCCGACACTGGTATCCTCACAGGAATGCACCTGTCCGTCCTCGAGGACAAAAACAACGACGGCATTGCCGATGGCCCACCCAAAATCCTCGTCCGCGACATCTCTGTTCCCAAACACAACCAGGATCGCGGCGCAGACCACACTACCAATGGCATCCGTATGGGCATCGACGGTTGGATCTACATCTCCGTAGGTGACTTCGGATTCGTCAACGCTCAAGGCACCGACGGCACCACTCTCACCATGCTCGGCGGCGGCATCGTCCGCGTCCGTCCCGATGGATCCGAATTGGAAACCTACACCCGAGGC
>CAIRGO010000155.1 GCA_903878115.1 Akkermansiaceae bacterium
AACCTCGTAGCCTTTGGCATTGTCGGCAGCGCGCACATAGTCGCCCGAGTAGCAGTTGAAGCCGAGACCATCGAGCGGCTGGGCGATCAATTCCATGTCAGCGTCTTGGATGTCAGGCACCTCGTCGCCCATGTCGGCGAGCCATTCCTCCGGATAGCGACCCGTGAGCAGCGGAACGATAGTTCGCCCGTTGCGCTTTTCCCGCACGAACGCCTTGCGGGCCGCTTCGATGTTTTCCGAAGTTTCCACGACCGGCACAAAACTGTGGTAGTTCTCCGCGATCGAGACGAAGCATTTTCCCGGTGAGGCCGCGCGAAGGGCCTGGCAGGCGGCTCCGTGCGCCAGCAAGGCGTGATGGAAGATCTGCGCCCGCTCTTTTGGCTTCTGCAAAATCCCGCCCGGCGCATGGATGCCGGGCTTGCCAATATCCCAGCCGATTTCGGCGAAGGTCTCGATCTCGTTGAGCGTCATCCAATGCGTGATGCGGTCGCCCAGACTCTTCGCAACCACGGATGCGTAATTGGCGAAATCCGCCACAATCTCCCGGCTCCGCCAGCCGCCATAAGCCTCTTCCAAGGCTTGCGGTTGATCCCAGTGGTAAAGCGTGGCATGCGGCGTGATGCCGTGCTCGAGAAGCGTGTCGGCCAGGCGGCGGTAATGATCGAGACCCTTTTGATTCACCGCGCCGCGACCGGTTGGAAGGATACGCGGCCAGGAGATGCTGAAGCGGTAGTGCTTCACGCCAAGATCGGCCATGAGCTTGGCATCCTCGGGATAGCGCTGGTATTGCTCGCAGGCCCGGTCGCCATTGTCGTCATTCAACACCTTCCCCGGCGTGTGGCTGAAGGTGTCCCAAATGCTTAGGCCTTTGCCATCCTCGCTCACGGCACCCTCGACCTGATAGGAGGCAGTGGCCGCACCCCACCAGAAATCGGCGGGAAATTCTGCTGATTGGTTTTTTGTCATCGTCTTGATTAGTGAAAAAAGGATTCGCGAATGCGCTTGGTTAGGCGTTGGTACCAGTGTTCCTTCACCCACCCCCAATCGAGCACCAGCCAATCCTTCCAGTTCACAATCGCCCAGCATTCTGTGGTGAAGAGGGCGTTTTTGGTTTGAAGCAATGGCGTGTTGCGCATGGGGGGAGCTTGTTAAAAAACAAGTGTGTTCACGGTGCGTGGCGCGAAAACAAGATGGTCGGGTAGACCGTCGATCTCAACATCCATCGCGGCGGGTTCGTTGAGAGGATTGGCGAGAGCCAGAACCCGCGAGCCATCTGGATTCACAAAGAGCATGGACATCGCCGCTTGATCTCCCGAAATCGGGAGAAATTTGGCTCCAGGACGCACGGCGGAAGCGAGATGGTTCATCACATAGAACTCCGGGTTGCGGACAATTTCTCCCTTGGCGCCATCCACACTGATCATCGTGTTCTGCTTCCAGCCCCAAGTGCTTTCACCACCGGGAGCAAGGATCATGTTCCAATAGGCATAAGCGCTGCAGCCGTTGTTAAAATAGTGCCACATGAGATCAAAGACATAGAACGCATAGGCCCAT
>CAIRGO010000156.1 GCA_903878115.1 Akkermansiaceae bacterium
ACCTCACTCTCAGCTAACATAAACCAAGCCGAAAAAACAAAACCAACCACCTTCAGAAAAAGTCATCAGCCACTTTTACAGAAAAAAATTTGCGCGGCCATCACGGGATCATCGTTAGCGCTGAGTCTCGGCGATTTCGCGCCGACCGGCATTGGGTTTTGGCAGACCAACCAAGTCTGGGAGGGAATCATCAACATTACGGGGGGCGGCACCCTCACTGGCTTTTTCGCGCCGATCGACAACAGCAGCTGGCTGTCGCTGGGATCCTTCTCAACCGCCGCCTCCGGCAATGATGTGAACCTGGTTTGGACGGCGGCCATCCCCGAAGCGCGCACGGTCCTTTTGGGGCTGGTTGGAATGCTGGTGCTCTCGGCCCGCCGCTCGCGCGGGAAATCCCGTTATTACTAGAGGATTGCGTCTGAAATGCAGGCCGTTGAACCTAAGAAGGGAAATGGGAAATGGCATGGCCTATCGTTTCACCGCGGATTTCACGGAGAGAACCACTGTTTTCTATCAGATTGGTCATGCGTCCAACAGGTTAGCCATCATTCATCCACAACTCTTTCATAATCCGTCAAATCCGTGGTTTCTATTTTCCTTTCAAGGCTAATGCGCCTGCCGAACCAGACAGCAAACGACCCGCAAGGGGAAACTTACCGTGCGGCGTCTGAGTAACGCCTGACTGGATTGACTCCACCGTCCAACCGGAGGGCACCCTCCGGGCTGATTGATGAGGGCGCTTGGTGCGCCTGACTGGATTCGAACCAGTGACCGCCCGCTTAGAAGGCGGGTGCTCTATCCAACTGAGCTACAGGCGCCGAAGCCCATGGTCATAGCAAGCTGTTTCACCGAAGTCAAAATCCGCATGGCAATTCTGTCGATTTGTTTTTCCCGGGCGGAATTAAGGGTTTCGGTCCGGGAAATTCCCCGCTAGCCTGCCGGGCATGCGCACCGCGGTTTACGCCGGCTCCTTTGATCCACCGACCAACGGCCATCTTTGGATGATCGAACGGGGGCTGGAAATGTTCGACCGCTTGATCGTCGCAATCGGCAGCAATCCGTCCAAAAGCTATTCGTTCTCGGTCGAGGAGCGGCTTGAGCTGCTCCATGCCTCCATCGATAGCCGCGACCAGCTCGTCATCGCCCATTTCGACAACCGCTACCTCGTGGACTACGCGAAAAAGATGGGTGCCAAATACATCCTGCGCGGCATCCGCTCGCCGAACGACTACGAATACGAACGGGTGATGCGCCACATCAACGCCGACATGGCTCCGGAAATTACCACGGTTTTCCTAATGCCGCCGCGCGATATCGCCGAGCTTTCATCGAGCATGATCAAGAGCCTGACTGGGCCGACCGGCTGGGAGGACACCGTCCGCCGCTATGTGCCGGAGCCGGTTTTCAAGGCTCTGGCAGCACGCGGCGGCTCGATCTGAGACAGTGGCTCAGATGCCGGCTTGCTTGAGAAGCGCCTGAATGTCGAATTCCGCGCGGCGCGGGGTGCGGGTGCGCAGTGCGTTCGCCTCGTCGTCGTCGATGAAGGATTCGCTGGCCACGTCCCAGTTGAGTTTGCGCCCGAGTTTCATGCCGATCCATGCGACGCAGCAGGTGGACACGCTGCGGGCCGCTTGATCCACTGGGGCG
>CAIRGO010000157.1 GCA_903878115.1 Akkermansiaceae bacterium
CCGCCAAAGATCACCGCAAGATTGACAAGGACTCGCTAGCCGACATCAGCGATCCCGACACGGCGGTGGATAGCTATGCTCTGAGCGCGACGGGCAAGGGCACAGGCTACGTGACGCTGGTGTTTGAAAACGGCGAGGCGTTTACCGATTCGGGCACGCCGATCGCGATGCAGATTATCAAGGTGGATCCTGCCCTTCACACGGGTGATTTGAAGGTTCTGTTATCGAGTAATCCGCTGGATGAACAAGTGACCTTACGCCACAGCGGCGACTATGCCGGCCACCCAGAGCTGTATGAATTCCAGTGGCGTTATGGTTTCCCGACTAATGGCAGCAGTCCGCCGCTCTATGGCACGGCTGCGACCGCCACGGCCACGCTCGGTCTGAGCGCTGCCAGCTTCACTCTGACGCCAGGCAACAAAACTTACACCGTGGCACCCACCATCACCATCACCGGTGGTGGAGCAACAACCGCCGCAACGGCCACAGCCGTTCTCAGTGGTGGGACCAGCGGTACGGTCGCTAGCATTTTGATCACGTCACCTGGATTGGGCTACAGCAGCGCGCCGACCCTGACGTTCTCCGGTGGCACTGGTACAGGGACCACTGCACCGACCGCAGTCGGCAATGCGACGCGCTTCAGTATCTCGGCTATTAATGTCAACAATGCTGGCTTCGGCTATGGTTCAGTTGCTCCAACCGTGACTTTTGCGACGCCCACCAGTGGCAGTACCGCCACCGCCACGGCGAGTTTGAGTGGCGGCACGGTCACTGGCTTTACGATCACCCAGGCGGGCAATGGTTACAGCAGTGTTCCCGCGGTCACCATCGCAGCGCCGACCAATACCATCGATATTGCCGCAGACACGAACTACTGGATCAAACCGAACGGCACCCTTGCTAATAGTATTTTAGTAGGTGGATCACCAACAGCGACGATCAGCAATCCCGCGGTCTTGATGGGGGATACCTACTTCACCTTGGCCTATCGCAAAATCGGCGACACGACTTGGTCAAGCTGGATGCCTCCAAAGCTGGTCGAAGGCTGGATCAAGCGGGTCCTGGCGAAAATCACGCCATTCAACCAACGCATGACCGATCTCTATAACAACGAGATCAACACCGATGTCTCGCTACTCACCCAAGCCGGTAAACGCTGGGAAGGCGACATTGCCCTCAACCTAGACAACATTAACGATGTTGGGCTCATCGAGATTTATGAAACCGTGCTCAACCGCGGTAAAAACTTCACCATCGGTTCGAACATCGACTTTACCTCGTCCAACAGCGCGTTGATTTTGGCGGCTGGCTATCTCAATGATCTTTACACGATCCTCGGCAACGAAGCCTATGCCGACGCCGCCAATCCTACGATCTCGATCGATGATCAGACGACGGTCACTGAGGTCAATACCAGCCGCTTTTCGTTCGAAGGTCAGGTCACCAGTTCACTGGAAGAAGAGTTGGCGCTGCTGAAGGGTCGCGATGATCGTGTCAATCCAGGCGTGGTCACCGCCCCTGCCTACAACCGTCTTTGGTGGAACTACACCCGCGGCATCAACAGCGG
>CAIRGO010000158.1 GCA_903878115.1 Akkermansiaceae bacterium
CCAAAAACAAATTCCTAGCATTTAGGCTCCGTATTGCGGAACTACTTCATTCATATCAGTGGCAGGTTGGTGGTTTCCACCCTAACCTGGCAAAATCATGTCATCTAACAATTTGAATTTTTGCTTGTGTTTAAATTGTCGCTGGATTTTTATGTCAAAAATATGTATAAAATAAATTTAGGCATCGTTGCGACTCTTTCATTATTTTGGCTACCTTTTAGCGAGGCCGCTCCGATCACGTCAGGAAACCTTGTGATTTATCGGGTCGGATCGGGCGCGAACACGCTCGCGAACACCGGCAACAATGTCTTCCTTGATGAATACACGACTGCTGGGGTGCTAGTGCAATCGATCGAGATGCCGTCAACCGGCGCCGGGACCAAGCTCGTCTCGGCAGGCAACTCGACCAACGAAGGGGCAATGTCCATCTCGCCCGACGGCACCTGGATCGGTTTTACCGGTTACAACTCGACCATCCCGGCAGCCTCGAGCATTACAAGCGCAACTAGCGCAGCGGTCCCCCGCGTGGCGGGGATCCTCAATACGGAGACGGGCACCTACTCGCTCACGGCCATGGGGACGTTTTTTAGCGCTGCCAGCCCCCGAGGCGCGGTCACCAACGATGGGAACAAAATCTGGGCGGTTGGCGGAAACTCGGGCGTGGTCTATGGCACAGTCGATGGCTCGACTCCGTTTGTCGCATCTAGCACGACCGCAAACACGACGTCGATCGGCACCAATATCCGCGTGATCGGCATCTTTGGAAATGAGCTCTATCAGTCGACCGGTTCCGGAACCTTGCCGACCGTCGGCCTATTGGCTGGAGACCCGCTCGTCAACGGCCTTCCCACCTCAAGCACGTTCCTGCCGAACATTCCCCGGCAGGGCGGCACGCCCATCACCAGCCGTTATGGTTTCGTGTTCCTTGATTTGGATCCCACGGTGTCGGGAGACGACACCTTATATGTCGTCGACGACAGTGCGACATCCGGAGGCATCTGGAAATACGCCAAAGACAGCACTGGAACCTGAAATTCAAAAGGATCGATCACGGCATTGGGAAGGGCGATTCGGGGCATCACGGCCAAAGTGGACGGGACTCAGGTGCAGCTCTTCATGACTGCGTTTGGAAATACACTGCACTCCTACACGGACACAAACGCTGTTTCCAGCATACTGAGTGGCACCGTGAGCACAAGCAACTCACCGGGCACGGATTATTCACCCTTGTCGACCCTTGTGACGGCCGCGTCTAACACGGCCTTCCGCGGCGTCACGTTTGTCCCCAGCGCGCCGCCTGCTTACACGCATCAGCAGCAGTGGCGCTTCACGAACTTCGGCAGCTATGACTCCTTGGCTTCCGCTGCCGACTCCGCCGATCCAGATGGCGACGGCTTGAACAACCTGCTGGAATACGCCCTCGGCCTGAACCCTAACGCTTCGGGCACGCTCCCCGCCAGCCTCGTTCTCAACGGTGCGAATCTGGAATACAGCTACACCCGCAGCACGGCGGCCAAGGACAACGGCGTCGTCTATCAAATCGAGTGGAGCGACACTCTTGAAACCGGCAGCTGGAGCACGCAAGCGGTGAGCGAACAAATCACCTCCACCGAAGCTGCTCTGGAAACCGTGAAAGCCTCCATCCCTGCCGATAGCAACAACAAACGCTTCCTCCGCCTGCGGGTCACTGGTGTCGGGAACTAATCGGCGTGGCGGTTCTGCCCTTACCCTTCCGATCCCGGGAATGCCGACTCCCTCGTCGGCATGGGAATGAGTTGCAATGCTTTTTGGCTGGGAATTTAGATGGGGGTAGTTCGATCGGGGCACTCCTCTCGTGTTAACATCGATAGAGTTCATGGGAGGACTTTTTTCTCATGAAACGGGCCTTATGCCCGCTTAAGGCTCTTCATTGAAGGCACGTTGTAGATGCGGGCATCAACCCCCATTTTCCCGCCCTCCAATCTTCGCCACCTCCTTTGCCAAGGCTACGGCGGACAAGACGACAGGCAGGCCGGTCCGACCCAATGGCTCTTTCAGCGGCCTCCCGCAGAAAACAAATAGGTGGCGTGAGCGGGTCACGGCTTCTCAGCCCGCTGCATGAGTAAATTGACCGGGGCGAGACTGGCGGCCCTCGGTAAAGCGACTCATTGCGGAAGATTCTCCACCCTGTGAGTTGACGCGGCGGGCACGGGCAGGACATCCCCATGCAGGCCACCGTTTACGCCAATCTCACCACCCGCAGGCTGACCACGACGCTTGGCGGCAGCGCG
>CAIRGO010000159.1 GCA_903878115.1 Akkermansiaceae bacterium
AGCCGAGCACGTAGCGGACACGCGGCACAAAATCTGGGAACAACGCGAGGAATAGCGATGAACTTGGTTCGTCGGGAGTCCACAAACCGCCGGGGAATCAAAGGCCGAGTAAAACGCGCAGGATGGGACAACAAATACCTCTAGAAGATCCTCACAAAATAAGATGCGTTTGCCCTGATGATTTTATGCGAATCTCGCAAAGATTTCACACGAGGAAATGGATCAAGGGGCGGCGGCTCATGGCTGGTAATGATTCACGCGGAGGCGCGGGGACATGGTGTTGGGTAGAATGGGTTTGTTTGAGAGGTGTTTGTCTAGGAAGTCAATCGCATTCGGGATGGCGCGTGCGGAAAACACATGGGCGAGGATATGGGAACGGCCTTTGATCCAATAGACTTCGTGCTCTACACCGTGCTTCTGCAAGGCCGCGATGAAGGCTTTCGGGTGTTCCAGCGGGACTAGATTGTCTTTGGTGCCATGGTAGAGGAAAACTGGAGGGCTGTTGCTTGTAACATCGTGGACGGGCGAGGCCTCGCGATAGATTTTCTCGTTCCCTTTCAACGGACCGCCAAGAAGCTTTCCTGTGAGTATCCCATCGGGCCAAAAGGAAAGATCAGTCGGCGCACCACCTGCGACGATGGCCTTCACCCCGTTCTCGGGATCGAGGCCGATCAGAGCCGAGAGATGACCCCCTGCGGAGTAGCCGAAGGTAGCGAGGCGCGAAGTGTCGATGTTGAATTCCTTTGCGTTCGAGCGCATGAAGCTGATAGCCTGCTCCAAGTCATCGCGCTGCGCCGGGAATTTCCACTCCGGCGTGAGGCGGTAGGTGGCGTTCATCACGAAGTATCCTCTTTTCGCGAGCGATTTCGCGATGCCTGACATATCGGAGCGACGTTCCTTACCACTCCAACCGCCGCCGTGTATCAGCAGAACAGCTGGGGTGGGCTTTGCCGATTGGGGAAGGTAAAGGTTCGCCAACTGTGCGGTCGGCCAATTTTTCGGAGTAAATACGACATCTTTTCTGACCGAGAACCCAATGGAAGTCTGCGCTGCTGTTGGCGCGGGGGCGCAGCAATCCAAGGCGGCGGTACTGAGTGCGAAGAGAGTGAGAAATCGGGTTCGGAGCATGTGGGGGTAAAGATCACACGAAAAAGCCGGAAAGCAACTCGCAACCCCAATCACATGCAAGCCACCATTCCAGCGAGTGACGCAAGTGATATGGATCAAGGCTCGGCTGGTCGCGAGGACTTGGCGGACTTGATTTTTTCCAAAAGTTCCGCCATTCGCTTGGCGATTTGCGGTTTCTCTAGGACGAGGTTCTTGGTTTCGCCCTTGTCGGTGGATAGATCGTAGAGCGCAGGTTTGGCGGGTTGATTGGGCTTTTTAGGGCCTGCGTCCCAACCGTCCACTAGGGCGAGATCAGGAATGTATTTCCACTGACCTTGGCGGATGGCGAGATCGCCCTTGCCACTCATCACGATCAGGTGATCGCGCTTGATCTGTTTTGGATTGCCGAGCATGGCGGGCAGTAAATTAAAGCTGTCGGGCGCGGCTTCACTGGCGAGATTTTCGCCGACAAGGGCAGCGGCGGTAGCGGTAAGATCAACGAGGCAAACGAGGTCATCCGAAGTAGTGCCAGGGGCAATGTGGCCCGGCCAGTGAGCGATGAATGGCTCGCGATGACCGCCTTCCCAGAGTTGGGATTTCTTGCCGTGCCACGGACCGTTGGGAAGATGACCTTTTTCATTGTACGGCGAAGCACCGTTGTCGCTGGAGAAGATGATCAGTGTGTTCTTCGTCAGCCCGAGACGTTCGAGAGTTTTCATGATTTCACCGACAGACCAGTCAAGCTCGCTAAGCATATCGGCACGTTTGCCAAGAGTGGTGCTGCCAACGAAACGCGGATTCGGGATGATGGGTGGATGGACATCATGCGGGGCGAAGTAGAGGAAAAATGGTTGCTGCTTGTTGCGTTCAATGAAGCCCACAACTTCGTGCGTGAAGGTATCGGCGATGGTCTCGTCTTTCCACCACGCGGCTTTGCCACCGGACATAAAACCGATGCGATCACGACCTGCCGCCCATTTTTTCATGCCACCCGCTGCAGCGGTCTTGGCATCGTAGGTGTAATTGATCGGGTCGGCGGGATCGAGTCCTAACACGCGATGGTCGCGCACGTAAACAGTCGGTACGCGGTCGTTAGTGGCGGGAAATCCGAAGAATTCATCGAAGCCGATTTCCAGCGGTCCGGGAGAAAGATCTTTGTTATAATCTGGCGTGCTAGTGCCGAATCCAAGGTGCCATTTTCCGATGGCGGCGGTGCGGTAGCCGGCTTTTTTCATAATCCCGGGCAGGGTGGTAGAACCCACAGGAATGAGCAAGGGCGAGTCGCCATTTGCCACGCCCTTATTCAGGCCAGCGGCATCTCTGCGCCAAGAATATTGACCCGTGAGCAAGGCATAACGCGTCGGCGTGCAAACGGCTGCAGAGGCATGGGCATCAGTGAAGCGCATGCCCCCTTTCGCTAGTACGTCGAGATTCGGAGTCTTGGTTTTCGTGGCGCCGTAGCAACCAAGATCACCCCAGCCAACATCATCCGCGAGAATGACAATCACATTCGGCGGAGGCGTGGGTGACGCAGCGTGTGCCATAACCATCAGCGAGGCCAGAGTGATGATGAGAAGATGCCAACCGGTAAGAGTGAGGTATTTCATTTTCTTGGGATTTTAAGCGCCCTTGTAGGGAGATTGATCAGAACGACTGCACGCACATCGCTACGCGACACCGATAGAATGGAGAAAAAAATGGTCGGGCTGGCGGGATTCGAACCCACGACCCCTTGCCCCCCAGGCAAGTACGCTACCAGACTGCGCTACAGCCCGTTGTTTACACGACGGGCGCGGAGAAAAACAGAATATTTGAGAATTGGCAAGCAAAGAATTTCATGTCATCACTTTTTCATGCAGCGCGTGAAAACAGCCATTATTGGAGCCAGTGGTTATACGGGAAGTGAATTATTACGGCTTCTGCTCCAGCATCCAAACGTAGAACTTTGTGCGGTGACTTCGCGTCAAGAAGCAGGTCGTAGGATCGACTCCGTGTTTCCGCGTTTCCGCCATGTAGCGGGTGCCGAGTTGACATTCATCGAGCCTGATCCCGAGGCAATCGCTGCCACGTATACGCAGGCTGCCTTTCTGGCACTACCTCACGGGGTGGCCGCAGAGATGGCGATCGCGTTGTTAGCAAAAGGCATCAAGGTGATCGATCTGAGTGCAGATTTCCGGATTCATGATGCGGCGGTGTACGCAGAATTTTACGGACATGCTCATCCAGCGCCAGAATTGTTAGATTCTGCGGTGTATGGTCTTGCAGAAATTCACACAACGGCGATTCGGGAAGGAAACTTAATCGCCTCGCCGGGTTGTTATCCGACGAGTATTTTGTTGCCGTTGATTCCGTTGCTGCGCAAAAATTTGTTAGAAAATGCAAGCATCGTTGCGAACTCGATGAGCGGCGTGAGTGGAGCAGGAAAAAAACCAGAGGCAGCGTATTTGTTCTGTGAATGCAATGAGAGCCTGCGCGCTTACGGCATCCCGAAACATCGTCATTTGGCAGAGATCGAACAAGAACTATCGATCGCCGCCGGTGAAGCGATCACGATGACTTTTATTCCGCACTTGGTTCCCGTCAACACTGGGATTCATAGCACCATCACCGCCACGCTGCGCGCAGGGGTAAGTGCCGCCGACATTTCATCTGCGCTAGAAGATGCCTATGCCGCATCAGCATTCGTTCGGCTATTAGGCTTGGGAGGATGCGCCGACACCAAGCATGTGACACGCACGAACTACATCGACATTGGTTGGCACATTGATCAGCGCACCAATCGTTTGATCATCACCAGTGCCGAAGACAACGTCGTCAAGGGCGCGGGAGGACAAGCTGTGCAGTCATTTAATTTGATATTTGGATTGGATGAAAGAGCGGGATTGCAATCTGTGTAATGTTCGGCTAAATATTTTTTTTCTGTCATGGACTCATTGTTTACAAAAATCAAAGGCGGCGTAGGTGCGCCCCAAGGCTTTCTTACTTCCGCGATTTCCTGCGGCATCAAAAACCCCGATGCCACACGACTCGATCTGGGATTGATTTATTCAGAAGTCCCGTGTACCTCAGCAGGAACCTTCACTACCAATCGCGTGAAAGCCGCACCGGTAAAATTATCCCAAGCACATTTGCGCAAAGGTGAACTGCGTGCCGTGATTGTGAATTCAGGAAATGCCAATGCCTGCACGGGAGTTGTCGGCATCCGCGATGCAAAAGCAATGTGCGCTGGTGCCGCTGCCGAACTGAAACTCAAGACTTCGGAAATCGGCGTTTGCTCGACAGGTGTGATTGGACTACCGATGCCCATTGCTCGCATCGAACCACGGATTCCCGAGCTAGTCGCCAAGCTTTCCACCACAGGTGGCGCTGATGTAGCCGCTGCGATCATCACCTCTGATACCCATACGAAAGAAATCTCCATCAGCGTGGTCATCGATGGCTACAAAGTTAAAATCGGTGGCTGTGTCAAAGGTGCCGGAATGATCAGCCCGAGCATGGCCACGATGTTATGCTTCATTACCACTGATGCCACACTCACTTCTGAATGCTTACGCAAAGGCACATTGGAATGCGTAGAAAATTCATTCAATCGCATTACCATCGATGGCGACATGAGCACTAACGACACGGTGATCATCTTGGCTAACGGAAAATCTGGAATGCCCACCATTCGTCGCAATTCGGGAGCATGCAAAATATTCCGCGCGGCAATGCAATATGTGATGTTAGAGTTAGCCAAAGCCGTGGTGCGCGATGGCGAACGCGTGACCAAGTTTGTCACTGTAGATGTCAAAGGAGCCCGCACTTATCTGGATGCAAAAAAGGTCGCAGAAGCTGTGAGCAAATCAGCGTTAGTTAAAGCATCGTGGAATGGTGGTGATCCAAATTGGGGGCGCATCATTCACGCCGTAGGTTACTCCCGCGCCCGCATTCGTGAAGAACTGGTGGACATTTTTATCAATGACCAAGCCGCCTGCCTCGGTGGGTTGCAAGCCCCTACCCCAATGGATCTGCTGCGCACGATTGTAGCGAAACCAGAATTTACCATCGCCATCAATCTCAATCAAGGCGAGGCAAATTACACCATGTACACCAGCGATCTTTCGCCTGAATACATAGACTTCAATCGCAGCGAATATGCGTATTGGAAACAAGCTCGCAAAGACGGGCTCATCTAACACTTATTTATTTTATCAAATTATGAACTTAGCACTCGATGCCATGGGCGGTGACAATGCACCCTCCGTAAACGTTCTCGGCGCAAAAGCTGCGCTCAATCTCTATCCGAAAATCAAACGCATATTTCTAGTAGGCGATGGGCCAACCTTAGAAGCCGAGTGTGCGAAACATCAGTTAGATCGGGAAAAAATCACCATTGTCCACTCGACAGAAGTGATCAGCATGGCTGAGCCTGGTGCAAAATCGGTGCGCCGCAAAAAAAATTCTTCCATTAACGTCGCGATGGATCTCGTGAAATCAGGTAATGCCGATGCATTTATATCCGCTGGCAATACCGGAGCCTGTGTGGCTTCAGCGACGATCAAACTGCGAATGATCGACGGTATCGACCGTGCGGGGATCGCATCTCCCCTTCCTAACGAACATGGGGTTTGTAACATTCTCGATGCGGGAGCAAATCCCGAAGCCAAACCAGAACACCTCGTCGCTTATGCGATCATGGGCACAGCATTTGCGAAACATGTGCTCGGCATCAAAGACCCCATCGTGGGACTGATGTCAAACGGAGAAGAAGACGAAAAAGGCACTACTTTCACAAAGGAAACATTCGCTCTGTTAAAAAAAACACAGGGCATCAACTTCATCGGCAACGTCGAAGGACATGATCTTTTTGATACGCCATTGCACGTTGTTTTGTGCGATGGATTCACGGGAAACATCGTTTTGAAATCATGCGAAGCTACCGCCAAAGCGATGGGCAAATGGCTCAAGCAAGAGCTCACCGCCAACCCACTGCGCGCCTTAGGAGCTGCTATGGCAAAAGGTGCATTCAAGGCACTGAAAGAAAAATCATCCTATGAATCTTATGGCGGTTGCCCGTTATTAGGCGTCAATGGAGTGGTCATCATCGCCCATGGCTCTTCAAGTGCTCTTGCCATACAGAACGCGCTGCGTGTCGGCATGGAGACGGTGGAAAACAAAGTGAACGAGGCGATCCGTGCAGCATTAGCAACACCGGTGGCATAACAAAGTGAGTTGGTGCAGATTTTTCAACAAGCGTTAGCGCGGCGCGCATCATTCCTCACTGCCGATACCAATGCCGTGCGACTCATCGACGGCGCGGGCGACGGCATGCATGGAGTCTATCTGGAAACATTTGCCGATCATTGGCTGCTCTCCACAACTGCGGCGAACATCCCCTCGCCCATCGCCCACTGGCTGCGAGAGCAAACGCAAAGCATCTATCATAAATGCCTAAGCCAGCATCAAAAAGAATCACCGAAGCATTTCCACGGTCCGCAGATCGATGCGCCATTTATCGCGCGCGAAAATGGCATGAATTGCGAGATTTCGTTTCACAGCGGATATTCGCAGGGTATTTTTCTTGATCAACGCGATAATCGTCGCCGCGTGCGTGAACGATCAGGCACTGATCATACCATTCTCAATACCTTTGCTTACACGGGAGCATTTTCCGTTAGTGCCGCATTGGCTGGTGCACAAACTACCACTCTCGATCTATCGCAACCGTATCTCGATTGGGCGAAGCGCAACTTCACCCACAATCAACTCGATCCAACGCAGCATTATTTTTGCAAAGGAGATACCTTTCATTGGTTGCGCAGATTTCACAAACAAGGGCGGAAATTCCACGGCATCATTCTCGATCCGCCGACGTTTTCGCGCGATGAAAAAGGTGTGGTTTTTCGCGTCGAAAACGACTACGGCGCGCTTGCTGAATTAGCTTATGCCTGCCTGCAGCCTAGTGGCTGGATGTTGTGTTCTACGAATTGTCATAAATTGCATCCGAAAGACTTCGAGCGACAATTGCGTGGCGTTTTGCCAAGAAATGTTAGCCTTGAGCATACCAACATGCCAGCCGACTTCACCGATGTTTCCTACCTAAAGTCCGTATGGGTGGAGACTTAGTGCGGATTTTAAAAAATTGACATATATCAATGTCTCGTTACGTTAACGCCATGACTCGCTTGCTACGTATGTTATTTCTGTTCTGCCTAGTGGCAGGATTGGGATTGCGTGCCAGTGGCTATCATTCGTTTCACCACGAAGTGATGTGCTGTGAGACATGCCCGGAGCATTCCCAGCATGACGAAACAAATCCTGACAAACATGATCACCATCATGCATGCCAAGTCTGTCATGCTCTTTATTGTTTGCCACAACTGAACCAACCTCTCAGCATCAGTGAAGATACTCGCTCGATGAATGAAATCATTGGCTATCATAAACAGCAGCCCACAGGGCCTGTTTTAGCGCTCGATATTCCGCCCATTATAGGCTGATTCTTTCGTAATGAATTGCGTACTGTTGGCTCGTAGTCAGACGACAGCAGCCTAAATTTTCAGTACCTATCGGGTATTATTTTCACCTTTTTTCTTTCCATCATGAATCGTCTCTATTGCGTATTTTTTATACTTTTCTCTCTAACAATTTGTCACGCTGAGCCAGCATTGAT
>CAIRGO010000160.1 GCA_903878115.1 Akkermansiaceae bacterium
AAGACCGCGGCCATCATCTGTCCGCCATCGAGCGGATAGACGGGAATCATGTTTAAGAGCGCCCAGAAAAAACTCACGATCATCAAGTCACTTACGAAACCTTTGATGTTATCGGTGGGCAGTGGCGCAAACAAAAGGACTACCACCGCAGCCGCTCCTAATACCAACTGAATCGCAGGACCAGCAGCGGTGACTAGGAAACTTTGCACGCGGGTGAATGCCGAGCCAGGAAAGGCAGCGAAGCCACCGAAAGCCTGTAGCACGATGAAAGGACGCGCTTTGAAAAACTTGCCCGCATATGCATGCCCCAGTTCGTGAATAAAAATCGAGATCGCGCCAGCGATGACAAACAGGGCTATGGAGAGAGCTTGGTTTTCCCCGTTTCTGCCTCCAGAGCCTAGCAACGCCATGGTAATCCAAAACCATGGCTGGATCTCCACAGGAATGCCAAAAAAGTTAAAACGAATCATACGCGCCAACTTCGCCGCATTTTTGCCCGTTGGCAAGCGATTCTGTGAATTCTCTTCAGCCAAGTTTATGCCACCAATGCATGATTGACGAATCGCGACAAAAAAATCATGCTGTCCGCCGATGAGGTTTGCGGTGTTAGGTAGTGGAAGTGGGGGGAATGCAACCTTGGTGGCGACAGCGGGGATGCATATACTCATCGATGCAGGACTGAGCGCTAAACAATTGCAATTGCGCATTCAGGCGATGGAGGTGGAAAAAATTGATGCCATTTTTATCACCCACGAGCACGGTGATCATGTGCGCGGCCTGAAAACTTTCCTCAAACAGCAATCGGTGCCACTTTACACCACGGCAGCCACCGCCCATGTTCTCAAGGAAACTGGTATTGTGGGATCATGGAAGACCTTTGAAGCGGGGCAACATTTTTCGCTAGGTGATTTGCAGATTGAGAGTTTTGCGATTCAGCACGATGCCGTAGATCCTGTGGGTTTTGTGATTCGTTCGCAGCAAAAAAATTTCGGACTGCTCAGTGATGCTGGCCATGTGACGCGCAGTGTGATCGAGCATCTAAAGGGAATGCACGGCTTATTTTTAGAAGCGAACTACGATGATGATCTTCTCGCCGCCGACACCAAACGTCCCTGGAGCATCAAGCAGAGAATTAGCTCGCGCCACGGGCATTTGTCGAACAAACAAGCGGCAGAATTGCTAGAAACCATCGGCCATGAACACCTACAGCACGTGGTGCTGGGTCACCTGAGTGGCGATTGCAACGAGAGCGCCTTGGCGACAAAAATGATCCAGAATACACTCGCAAGCAAAGGGCTAGGACATGTGAATGTTGATTGTGCTTGTCAGGATGAACCTCGCGGCTGGTGGCATTTGCTGTGACGATACGCCGAAAAGCCTATATTTTCTGCCATTTGAAAGATTTTTCTAAGACAAGTTTGCCAAACGGCGGTTTTTTTAGCAGAAGACTCTTGTCACCATGATGGAAATACTGATCGACCCTGCGCGCCGCACTGGCTGCAATGACCTTGAAAACCTTGAAAAAGTCATCGAGGCATCGTCGCTTCGTCAACGCTCGCCGTTGGATGATATTCTGGATGCGAACGTGGTGGATGAGGAAAAATACCTGCAAGCACTAGCGTATGACATCGGTATGGAATGGTTGGATTCGATCCCGCCTGCGGAAGCCCCATTGCCATTGCGCGATCTTTGTGGTCCGCGGATCGCGTTACGCCATCGTCTTTTGCCGATCTCGATCACCGAGGAAGGGGATAAAAAACGTCTCAAGCTCGCGACGTTCGACCCTTTTAATCTGGTGGCGCGCCAAGCTGCCGCTCAAGAACTGGACGTGCCGATCGATTGGTGCATGGCATCACGTCGTCGCATTCATGAAGCGCTGCGCCGTCTTTACGGGGTGGGCGCTGATACCTTTGAGCAGATTTTAGAAGGTCGGGATCTGGACTACGAACGTTTAGAAAGTCACGATGAAGCAAACGTAATTGACAATGACGATGACGAAGAAGCCAGCGTGGTAAAATTTGTCAATCAGATCATTCGTGAATCACTCGATCAGCGGGCGACGGATATTCACGTAGAACCACTCAGCAATAACTTGCGGATTCGTTACCGGATTGACGGACGTTTGATCGAAGTCACCGTTCCAGAAAACGTAAAAGCCCTGCAAAGCTCGGTGATTGCACGTTTGAAAATCATGGCGCGTCTTGACATCGCGGAACGACGGATGCCGCAGGATGGACGGATTAACTTACAGTTTGAAGGGCAAACCATCGACGTTCGGGTTGCCACAGTGCCTACCGTGGAAGGCGAGAGCGTTTCCTTGCGCTTACTGAACCAAGAAAAATTCAGCCTTGAAAAATTAGGCATGGAGCCATTTGTGCGCAAGCGCATCGAATCACTCCTACATCTTTCTAACGGTATTATTTTGATCACTGGTCCTACCGGTTCTGGTAAATCTACGAGTTTGTATAGCTTCCTAACGGAAGTGAACCACCCCGATCGCAGGATCGTTACGGTAGAAGACCCAGTGGAAAATAAACTTCCTGGGGTGATGCAAATCGCGGTTAAATCGGAGATCGGTCTCACTTTCGCCACCGCACTGCGCTCGATCCTGCGTGCTGACCCAAACATTGTGATGATCGGGGAGATTCGTGACTTGGAAACTGCCGAAATTGCCATCCGCGCTTCACTTACTGGTCACTTAGTATTTTCCACCTTGCACACCAATGATGCTCTCGGCGGACTTAGTCGTTTGATCGATATGGGCGTGGAGCCATTCTTAGTAGCGGCATCGGTGCGGGCGTTCTTGGCGCAACGTCTGGTGCGTCGTCTATGCCCAGCATGCAAGGTGCCGCGTGAGATGACCGACACCGATCGTGACGAGCTTGATATTCCGCGCGATATTATCGGGCAGGCATACAATCCAAAAGGTTGTGATCGTTGCCGTAACACAGGGTTTTCAGGACGATTGGCGATTTACGAAGCCGCACTCATTACGCATGCCATTCAGGAATTGGTGACTCACAGAGCACCTGCTGCGGAAATCCGGACACAGGCACTGAAGGATGGCTACATCCCGATGCGTATCTACGGATGGCATAAAGTTATGCAAGGCCAAACCACCGTGGAAGAAATCATCTCTGTGACCGCCACAGACATTGGTGGAGATTAACTCTAACATATAATTTTTACTGCATCATGCCAATTTTTACTTATAAAGCGCTCAATAGTAAAGGCGCCGTCAGCAATGGCGACATCGATGCTGCTGATCGTAGCGAAGCACTGCGCTTGCTCGATCGCAAGGGGCTACAACCCGTTTCGATCAAAGAAGCATCTGCCACGAATGCGGTAACAAAAAAGCAGGTAGCAAAACCAGCCGCGAAGCCGATTCCACGCGGTAGTGCTGCCGCAGCAGATGCCGCTAAGCCGACCGAGAAATCTGACGGTTTACTGAAAATGAAACGAGCTGAAGTGGTGATGTTCACCGAAGAACTTTCCGATATGTTAGGCGGTGGATTACAGTTAGAGCCAGCATTATTGGCGATGGAAAATCGACAAGAACTAGGTAACCTAAAAGCCATTGCCACACGCTTGCGACAAGACGTGCGTGAGGGTATGAATTTCTCTAACGCCTTGCGCCGCACCAGTGCGGGTTTTGACCAACTCTATTGCAGTCTCGCTGCCGCCGGTGAAGCCTCTGGTGCGCTTGATACCATCTTGCGCCGTCAAGCGCACTACTTAAAAACACTGCAAGAACTGCAATCGAAATTCATTCTTGCGCTGATTTATCCCGCATTTTTGATGATTTCCTGTATCGGGGTCTCAATTCTGTTAGTGACCACTTTAATACCGCAGCTCACTTCATTGATCAAAAGCACTCCCGGCGCAAAAGTTCCGTTAGGCGCAGAAATCATGATCGGTGCTTCTGATTTCATGAAGGAGTGGTGGCATGTGATTCTGCTGGTGATCATTGGCGGTGCGATATTTTTCAAGGCATGGAAAGACAATCCGGCGAACACTTATGCGTGGGATGGCTACAAATTACGCATGCCGCTTTTTGGGAAATTAATCTCTAGCCGATTCTACGTACAGTTTTTGGAAACCATGGCGAATCTTGTGGGCAATGGTTTGCCGCTGTTGCGTTCGTTAGAGTTATCGCGCGATGCCACAGGAAATTTAGTCATGCGCAAGCAGCTCGATACCGTCATCGACCAAGTTGGCGATGGACGTTCCTTCACCAAATCGCTGAATCGCGCTGGTGTTTTTCCGCCGCTGCTAATCGATATGGTCGCAGTGGGTGAGCAAACGGGTAAAATTGATATTTCCCTACGCCGCGCTGCGGAACGTTATGACCGCGAGATGGGCAAAGATATGCAGCGCTTAATGGCCCTCGTCACTCCGGTGATTCTGATCATCATGGCAGGTCTCATTGGCAGCATGATGTATCTGATCTTCACCTCGATCTTCCAAACGATCTCCGGCTTAAACGGCGGTGGGCGTTGATCGATGTAACGGATCGCGCTGATCTTTTTGACAGACTTGATATTTTTTCACTGAGAATCGGCGGCTGCCCAAGGCAGATGCATGCTCCATTTCCCTATGTCGGAATCAGGAAGAAACTTCCGCGCAAAAAAGGCGCCGGAGGCTTGCATCTCGGCCACCGTGAGCGCATCCACTTCACTATGTTCCACCGGTCTTCCCGCATCGGTCAACCACTTCGACCAAGTGACTGGTGTCTGCTTGCATTTATCATCCACGGGATATCCTTGCATCTGCAATACCGTGGCAAAATAACTTTCATCCGAGGCAAGGAAATCTCGAAAGCTTTCCGTATAATCATTTCCGGCAGACCACAGTGCCGCAGTGCGATCCATCAACCACCACTGCGAATGGAAGCGCCAGCATGCATGTGGAATCCATGTTACTTGAGCGGCTCTCTCCTTCTGAAGTTCCAGTGCCTGATCATAGCGTCTGGCTTTTAATAATGGACGCGGATCATTTTTGAGATTTTTAAGAAGCTCTCCTAATGGTCTAATGGGCACACACGATTCTGAGAGTAACACAAAATGTGTGAGATCATGTTCTGCTAATGCACGCCCCATAAGATTCCTTGTCGCCTGCACTAGGGATACATCACCCCATCTCGTATCCACGAGATATTTGATCGCGGTATCTTCTAAGAATCCGCCCTCTAGCGCGGCAGGATGTTTCGGATGGGAGAATATTTTCACATGATCAGGGGCCTGTGCTACATAGTCTTTCCATAATTGCGGGTGATGCACATCACCACGTGTGAGAAAGAGTAATCCTACTTTCGGTTCCACCTCACTGATCCCTGCGCCACAGGTGATTTCTTCTAACAAATTATGCACTGCTGCAGGACTATTTTTCTGACTTCCGCCAGGCAAATAAGCGCTATACTTACTTCCGGTCAGGTTAGAGTCCGTTACACCCTGCCATGCAAGATTCGGGAAACACGCATACGTAGGAATGCGTTGGTGCAGCTGCGCCACAAAACGATCCGATGCCCGTGGAAAATGAACTTCCCCCTGCCAGCTCGCATCCAGAATTCTAAGCACTTCTTTGAAATAACGAGAATGAATCGCTACCGCATGATGATCTACAGCGTGCTTGACCCGCACAATTCCGAAACTATGTGGCTCGGGCCGTTCAAAATGCGTGCAGCCTAAATGCATAATACCCCAGTCATCCGGGAGATTCACGCCCCGTAATATCTCCCTGATATTAGGATGAAAAATCACATCATCTTCTAACAAAAGAACGGCCTCAGCCTTCATCTGCACCGCTCTACGTATCGCCAGTCTTTTCGTGAGTGCCAGTGCATATCGCCCCGCCGTTTCATAGCCTCTTAACTTCTTGATTCCGCGCGCATCTACAGCTGGGAATCTCTCTGCTTGCAAATGATTCTCCAATAAATGCCATTCCGTCTTCTCCCGACGATCCGCACGATGTCCCAGATTGATCCAATAGCGCAGCGGAAATTCGTTTTCCAATTCCATGCCCCCAGCACCTACACAGCTATTGCTGTGCTGTCAAAACAGAACTTCATGACAAACGCATCTTAATTTCCTACATAATCGATGATTACCAATTCAAGGGAAGGGAGAACCGGCTTCTGACCTATTTTTGTTAGATAACTACCACGAAGATGGGCCTCGCCCCC
The DNA here is from genome assembly GCA_903878115.1 of Akkermansiaceae bacterium. Lineage (GTDB taxonomy): Bacteria > Verrucomicrobiota > Verrucomicrobiia > Verrucomicrobiales > Akkermansiaceae > UBA956. Next base: position 6,182 of record CAIRGO010000160.1, read on the forward strand.
ATCCGTTTAAGCTATTGCATTAGCAATGATTTTTGATACGCTTGCCCCGAAGCTAAACTCCTTAAAACTTTTCTTCCTTCGCAGCTTCATGCGTTACACTGCTTAAAGACAGCCTGCACCTGTGCTTGCACTCATAGACAAAAATCCAATATAGAAGAAGCCCTAGAAAACTATCTTGCTCGTCATTATTCACCCTTGCATTCTGATCACTGCTCTCTACCTTGCCGATGTCACAGACAATTATTACTATGAGCA
>CAIRGO010000161.1 GCA_903878115.1 Akkermansiaceae bacterium
CCAAATGGACTATGACCATCCACAACTGGCCCAGCGCACTAAGCTACTTCACCATAGAATTCTCAGACCGTATCCCTAACAATCAATAAATACTTCCATCAGCATAAAACAACTTACACAAAATTCCTTACACGCTCAAGATTTTTTATATTGGTCTCTCTATACTCGTTAGTTTTTAGACTATCGATCAATATATCAATCTAACATCACTCACCCTCATGACCGAACCATTTCTTTCCAATATACGATTAATCTCGTTCTCCTTTGTTTTTACAGTCTGTTCACTATTAGTACGATTCCACTTCCTATATGATAATCCCTCTTGAAACAGTTAGCCATCAGACATTCATACCGTTTATCGATCAGGTTTTCACCGTGTCCATCAGTCAGTTCGTATCCCAATTGCAATTGAAATCGGTGCAATTGCTGGGACATAAGCACCCGGATGCCTCGCGCGATCCATTTTCACTCACCTTCCGCGGCCCGACGGAACTTTCCTTGGCCCAGGGCATCTATCAATTTTACTGCGAAGGTCTGGGCGAGATGGAATTTTTTATCACGCAGATCGCCGCCGGCTCCCGCGACTCTGAATTCGAGGCTGTGTTCACGTAAACCCGGCTGTGGGTTTCCATTCCATGAGCAGATACACACCTTTATCCTCGGCCATTTGGAAACCGATGCGCTGATAGAGTCGGAGTGCCGGGTTCATCCGCTCGACGTGGATCGACACAATTTTTCCACATTGCTTTGCTTCTTTCTGCAGATCGCTCAACAATCGGGTGCCAATGCCCTTACCTCGATGCTCCGGTAGCACGGTGATATCCATAATGCGAATTTCACGTGCCGACCGATCGATATAGAGTCTGCCTACCGGGCAATCATTGCATTCGATGATGAAATATTCCGCACGAAGGTAATGTTTACGATAGTGTGCGGTCTGCGCATCAAACTGCATCCGGCAGAAAGCGCGCTTTTGTTCTGCAGTCCAATCGGTCACGGCCAACTCATCCTCGCGTGTGGAGCCGTATACATCCGCTAAAAACAGTTCATCCCCGTCGACTACAGACCGAAGCGCGATGGGCCGACTCATCATCTTCAGACTTTTTGGCTGAAAACTGCTTCCAGATGAACAAACTTTTCGGATTTACCCACTGGGGAAAGGAATAAATCCATCGACTCCATCTGCGGATGTGTCATTCGATAAACTCGGCTCTCCGCCGCAAAGTCTATCGGCGCTGTAAACAATAACGAATAGGATGTATAACGTCCGCTGGGACTTATCATGGGAATTTCATCACCCACCCGAATTAGCCGACAGACCGTGGCAAGAGAATGGTCCGCAAGTTCAATCTGAAACTCGGATTTCATTAGCGCAACAAAAGCATTACGCCCTATCAGAATTTCTGCCGCTGGCTCTGCTGTGATGGGTCCGGAAGTGCTGGTAGATTGTGCGATGGCATCTGCGGTCAAGGTGTCGGTCGACGTCGTTGGTTTTGGCCAGCCCAGATACCCTGCAACTCCAGCCAATACGCCACCACCACTCCAGCCCAGAACTCGGCGACGCGTCAGTAGAGTGGATTTAATGGGGATGGAATCGTTCATGATGGAGTAGTGAAAAACCAAAGTTCTTGCAAAGTGTATAACAAAGGCCTCTAATGCTGCCAAGAAAACTTTCTAAAAATATTCCGCATTTTTTGCTATTTGATTGCTTAATTAGCCGAACCATGTGCGTGATATTACTTTGAAAGGATTATCACTATCAATTCTCTAACTACTTTGCACCATGGCTGAACCATTCTTAAGCGAAATCCGCATCATGTCTTTCGGCTTCGCCCCCAAGGGGTGGGCCCTCTGCAACGGACAACTGCTGCCGATTAATCAAAATCAAGCCCTCTTCTCCCTGCTCGGCACCACCTTCGGCGGCGATGGTCGGGTGAACTTCGCCCTTCCGAACAACCAAGGCCGCACCCCGATCCACGTCGGCAACAGCCACACTCTCGGCGAAAGAGGCGGTGAACAGGCGCATACCTTAACCAACTCGGAAATGCCGACCCACACACATGTCTTAAACGGAACGACTGCCAATGCTACAGTCGCTTTGCCATCGAATTCCATTACCTTTGCAAGATCAGGGCCCCCCATATACGGTACGCCCGCCAATCTTGTGAGCATGAATCCACAAGGTATTTCGAATGTCGGTGGCAGCCAGGCTCACCTCAACATGCAGCCATTCCTCACGCTGAATTTTTGCATCGCCCTCCAGGGCATTTACCCATCCACCAACTAAACATATACCATGGCTCAACCTTACGTTGGTGAAATACGCATGTTCGCAGGGAACTTCGCCCCTGCGGGTTGGATGTTCTGCGATGGACAACTTCTATCGATCAGCGAAAACGAAACCCTGTTTCAACTCATCGGCACAACTTATGGAGGCGACGGTCAGAATACCTTCGCGCTCCCAGACATGCGGGGACGCATCCCCATCCACCAAGGCAACGGCTTCATACTCGCAGAAACCGGCGGAGCCGAACAGATCACCCTTACGGCCCAGCAGATCCCCGCGCACAGCCATCCCTTGCTTGCCAGCGAATCGCCTGCTACTCAAAATACTCCAGGTGCCGCAGTGCTTTTCGCTGAGTCTGCTACGGTGGATGCATACGTGTCCAGTGGTCCTTTTGTTGCAATTTCACCTATTACAATAGGGCCTACCGGAGGCAGCCAGCCCCACAGCAACTTCCAACCATACCTCTGCGTAAATCACATCATCTCCCTCTTCGGAATCTTTCCCTCACCCACATAATACTATGGCTGATCCCTTTGTCGCAGAAATTCGCATCTTCCCGTTCAACTTCGCTCCCAAAGGCTGGGCCTGGTGCGATGGTCAGTTGCTGCCGCTCTCCCAAAACACCGCGCTCTTTTCCCTGCTTGGCACCACCTACGGCGGAGACGGCAAGTCCACTTTCGCCCTACCCAATCTCCAAGGCTGCGCTCCCATGCAGCCCGGCCAAGGTCCGGGGCTCTCTTTGCACGATATGGGAGAAACAGGAGGATCGGCAACAGTCTCGCTGCTGGAGTCCGAAATCCCCGCCCACAATCACATCCTTTCCTTTTCGAACGCGGCGGCGGATGAGGAAGGTCAGAAGTCACCCGCGGGCAGTCTCCCCGGTGTTCAACAGTCTAGCAACCGTCTTTACGCGCCCGTCTCAGAAAACCCTCTTGTTTCCATCGCCCCGCAAGCACTCGCCACCGCCGGCGGTAGTCAGCCGCATAACAACATGCAGCCCTACCTGACATACTACTTCAACATCGCCCTTCAAGGCGTCTTTCCGCCCCGGCCCTAAGCCAGTTTTCTCTTAGGTCTTCATCCTTCACCAACCGCCCCTTTCATGATCTGCATTTCTCGCTCCGCTCTGGCTGCTCTCGCTCTAGCCTGCACCGGTCTCCCTCTGCTTGCCGCACCCGATATCACCGCCACCAAATCGGATGGCACTCCGGCGGCCACGAAAAAAAACCCGGGTGACACAGTAACCTACACCAACAGTATCTCAAACACCGGCACATTGCCTGCCACAGGTGTGCAGTTTGCAGATCCCGATGTCGCTGGTGCCTCCGTGGTGGCAAACTCCGTCAAGGTGTCGCCACTTGCTATCGATGACAGCTACCCTGGCACGATTATCGCCAATACCAGCATCAATACCAACACCATCTCCGAGTTTAGTGTCACTGCCAACGATTATGTTGGCATGGCAGCAGGTGCCGCTGCCACGATCACGATCACTTCCTACAGCGCGACCAGCGCGAATGGCGGAACCGTATCCATGATTACCAGCGGTGCCGACATGGGGAAATTCTCCTACTCGCCAGCTCCCGGATTCACCGGGACGGACAGCTTCAACTATAACATCACCAACAGCGCTTCCTTCTCCAATAGTGGCAGCGTTTCTCTAACAGTTAGTGGCCCCGTGGTCTGGTTCGTCGCCAGCACCGGTGATGACACCAGCGGCAATGGCACCATGGCACTACCCTTTGCCACTGTCAACAAAGCCTCCAGCGTGGACGCAGCCAACCACAAGATTTTCGTCGCCTCCGGCACCTACAATGCCACTGGGGTCACCTTGGAAAGCAACGAAGTTCTCATTGGCCAAGGAGCGGTGGGAACCTCATTTGACTCTTTGGCATTTGGCTCTACTCCCAGTGCAGACACGGCTGCCCGTCCAGCCATCGGTGGAACCAAGCCAACACTCAGTCGTAGCAGCGGCGGCAGCACGATCACCCTTGCGCAGAACAATTCGATCTTCGGCTGCTCCATCACCAACACCGGCGGTGGTTTTGCCATCACCGGCAACTCCATCAACACCGCGCAGATTGGTAACTCGACCACCTCGGATGTGGACTTGGGCAGCAGCAGCGCTTCTTCTGGCGTACTCAACCTCTCTGGCGGAAATGGCAGCGTTTCCGTCAACGCGCCCATCACAACTACGTTCGGACGCTCTGTTACCATCGCCAACCGCGCGGGATCCACAGTCTCCTTCACCCAAGCGATCTCGGACACAGCTGCAGGAATCTCCCTAACAGGCAACACGGGAGCTACAATCGCCTTCAGCGCAGGACTCACCTTGAACACGGGAGCCAATGCCGCTTTCACGGCAACCGGGGGCGGAACCGTTACCGCTACGCAGAACAACACCAGCATCGCAAACATCATAACCACCACCACGGGCACAGCCCTGAATGTTGCAAATACAACGATCGGCGCCGCCGGGTTGACCTTCCGTAGCATCGCGTCGAATGGAGCGACCAATGGCATTGTGCTGAGCTCCACCGGAACTAGCGGCGGGCTGACGGTCACCGGCAACGGCACAGACAATTCCGGTGGCACCATTAATAACACCACAGGCGTCGGAGTTTCGATCGCCAACGCTGTAAACGTCTCGTTGAGCAGGATGCTCATCTCGAACACCGGCAGCCATGGCATCTCTGCCACCGGCATCTCTGACCCTAACGGGGCCGATGCGACACCAGCTTTTGCACTGCTCGATAGTCGACTCACTAGCCCCGGCGATGCCGACAACGAGAACGCGATCGCCTTAGGTACCGACCTTGCCGTGGGCAACAACTCAGGCCGCTTCGTCTTCACCAACGTGATCGTCGAACAATACGAGGAGCAGGGCCTGAGCGTGCATAACAACACCGGTATTCTTACCGTGGACATCACCGGGACGCCGACCGGGTTGACCAACAGCACGACGAAATTCGACGATAACAACGACATCCACGGACAGAGCGCCCTGCTCGTGCTCGCCGACCAGACGGCGGTGATCAATCTTAACGTCACCGGCGTTTATTTTAACAACATCGAAGCGGAAGCCGTTATGGTGCAGTCGCGCGCGGCGAATTCACTCGTCGATGTGAACCTCATCAACAACATCTCGATCAACGGCGGCGGGCCGGACAACTTCCCGTCGGGTGGCGGTTTCGCCATCGTTCAAGACGCCAACGGTCGCGCCAACTACGACATTAAAGGCAACAATATCCGTGATCTGCAAGGCGATGCCATCGTCATCATCGCTGATGGTCCTTCCGAAGGGCGGATCGGCGGAACCAACGGGGCGGACGGCAACATCATCAGCGGCACTCTCGTAGGCGACGGCATCCGCATCGACACCGACCAGTTGCCCGGCAACGGCAATAACTTCACCGTGACGGTCCTGATCCAGAACAACCAGATCGGCAGCGACACCACCTTCCCCGGCATCGGTGACGACGGCATCCAGATCCTGCACCGGGACGGGACGAAGAGACTGAACCTCACGATCGAGAATAACTCGATCGCCAATACAGTTTCTGAGGCCCTCCGCTACTTCCAAGACGCGGATGTCAGCGACGGGGCGCTCAACCCCTACGGGGCAGTCCGCGTCGCGGGCAACGCGATGAACAACATAGGCACCACCGACGCATTCTTCTTCCAGACACAGGATACAGCCGACCTCGACCTCCATGTGACTGGCAACACCTTCCCGGCGGCGGGTAATCGGAATATCATTCTGAGCCAGACCGGATTGTCGGTGTTTCAGATTACGCAGGCGAGTGTGGCGGCGATGGCCGGAACCAATACGAATTCAACGGCGAGCTCCGTCGGCACGATTACCTTTAACAGCCCAGTGACGAACCCATCACTGCCGACGAATCCGCTTCTCTTTGCGCCAGAAATGATTTCCGAAATGGACGCTCCCCGATCGACAGCCCAGGTAATCGCCTGGACCGAAACCATCCGCAAGCAAAGCCTTGTCCCATACTCCGAGTCCGACCCGAGCCAACCCAAGCTGACCGCATCCAAAGGCCCGAACACCTCGTCGGAAGCGGCTCCCGCCATCGAGGAACTCACCCAATCCCAGCTCGATGCCCTCGTAGCCGCGGCTCGCGAACGCTGGGTCGCCACTGGACTATCCGAGGCACAGAAGACCGCCCTCAACCATTTGAACTTCTCCGTTACCAACCTCCCCGGCTGGTATCTCGGCGAAGCTGCAGGCACGACACTGCGCATCGACAAGGACGCGGGCGGCAACGGCTGGTTCATAGACAAAACTCCGCTTGTGGATGGCGAGTTCGCTGATACACAAGCCAAAACACTCACGCTCCCCCCACACACTCCGGCCTCCTCACGGGTCGATCTACTCACCACCGTGATGCACGAAATGGGCCATGCTCTCGGACTCAGCGACACCTATTCCCACCTGCACCGCAGCAACTTGATGTATGGATTCCTCAGCAAGGGCGAACGCCGCCTGCCAGAAGCCGGCCAAGCCCTGGGCGCAGAGCCGCACGCACACAACGAACCGCATTTCCTCTCCGCTCCCATCGACATCGGCACCATCCCTGCCGGTGAGTCGGTAACCATCATCTACGATGTTGTCATCAACGACCCGCTCACCAGTTTCCCTCTTTCGAGTCAGGCTACAGTCACCGGTTCGAACTTTGCCAACAAACTAACGGACGACCTCGCCAGTGGAGGTGACCCCGTCCTGCCCGGCGTTGCGGATGCCACGGTCACACTGATCGAGCGCCCGGATACTACGGTAACATCCCTAACCCGCTCCGCCACCAACCCGAGCAACTCCTCCTCGGTCACGTGGAATATCGTCTTCGCGAATGCCGTCAACGGACTCACTTCGTCCAACTTCTCCCTCGCCAACAACGGCCTCGGCGGCACCCCAGCCATCAGCAGCGTCACCGCATCTGGTGTTGCCCCCGCCACCACCTGGACCATCACCGCCAGCACCGGCACAGGGAGCGGCACACTCGGCCTCAACATGGCCAATGACAGCTCCCTCACGTTCGATGTCACCAACCAACCGTTCACCGGCGAAGTCTACACCATCGACCGCACGCCGCCGACCGCCACTATCGTTCTTGCAGATTCCGCGCTGATAATCGGCGAAACTTCTCTGGTCACCATCACCTTCAGCGAAGTTGTCACCGGTTTCACGAATGCCGATCTCCTGGTCGATAATGGCACGCTCGGTGCCGTTAGTAGCAGCGATGGCGGAATCACTTGGACCGCGACCTTCACCCCCACACCGAACATCACCGATCTAACCAACCTCATCACACTGAATAACAACGGCGTGACCGATGCGGCAGGAAACGCTGGCTCCGGCACCACCGATTCCAACAACTACGCCATCGACACCGCAAGGCCCACCGCAACCATCGTTGTGGCGGATGATAACCTGATGATCGGTGAAACCTCTCTGGTCACCATCACCTTCAGCGAAGCTGTCACCGGTTTCACGAATGCCGATCTCATTGCCGATAATGGCGTGCTCGGTGCAGTAAGCAGCAGCGATGGCGGAATCACTTGGACCGCGACCTTCACCCCCACACCGAACATCACCGACCTGACCAACCTCATCACGCTGAATAACACTGGCGTGACCGACGCAGCAGGAAATACCGGCTCCGGCACAACCGATTCCAATAACTACGCGATCACCAGCTTGACGGTCTCCATCGCCAACTTAGCCGCCATCAGCGAAGGCAACTCCGGCACCACCAACTTCACCTTCACAATCACCCGCGCTGGTGGCGCCACCGGCAACGTAAGTATGACCTACACAGTCAGCGGCGTGGCCGTGAACGCAGCCGACTTCGGGGGTGCTCTGCCCACCAATACCGTCACGATCGCAAACGGTGATACCACCACCACCGTGACCATCCCTGTCAGCGGTGATACCATCGTGGAGCCAAACGAAGCCTTCACGGTCACCCTCACCGCGCCGGACAACGGCTACGTGGTCTCCGGCGCACCCGCTACGGGCATCATAAACAATGACGATTCTGCCACGGTCAGCATCGCGCAGGTCAATCATGGTGCGGAGGCCAACACGCCAACGGCAGGCAAATTCCGCGTCACCCAAACCGTAGCGAGCAGCGTGGACACCGTTTTGGCCTACACCGTCAGCGGCACCGCCACCAGCGGCACAGACTTCACCGCCCTCAGTGGCATCGTCACCATACCCGCCGGTCAAACCACCGCCGATATCGACGTCACCGTTCTCAATGATGGCACTACGCTGGAGCCAACCGAAACCGTCGTCGTCATCCTCGATGGTATCACCACGAACAACAACGTCACTCTCGGCTCGACCCTAGAGGCCACTGTGAACATCACCGATGACGACACCGCCACAGTGACCATCGCGAAGATCGACGACGCCTCCGAACCGAGCACCAACGGCCTCTTCCGTGTCACCCAGTCCGCCGCAGCCACCGTGGACACCGTTTTGACCTACACCGTCGGCGGCACCGCCACCTCCAGCAGTGATTTCACCGCCCTCAGCGGCAGCGTGACGATTGCGGCCGGAAACACCACCGCCGACATCAGCTTGCCGATGCTAAATGACGCTGTCGTCGAAGCCACCGAGACCGCGATCGTCACGCTCAGCAACTTCACCGCCCGCGATCCTGATGTTAGCTTAGGAACCACCACCGCCGCCACGGTCAACATTGCTGATAATGACACTGCCACCGTCACCATCGCCAAATTCAGCGATGGAGCCGAGTCGAGCACCAACGGCATCTTCCGCGTCACCCAGTCCGCGCAGAGCAGCACGGACACGGTCGTCACCTATGCCGTCACTGGCACCGCCACCTCCGGCACCGACTTCACCGCCCTTAGCGGCAGCGTCACGATCCCTGCGGGCAACACGACCGCCGACATCACCGTCCTCGTGCTCGACGAAACCCTAGTCGAAGGAACCGAGACCGTCATCGCCACTCTCAACGGCTTCACCGCCGGTGATCCGCAGGTCACCCTCGGAGGCACCGTCGCCGCCACCGTGGACATCACCGACAACGATAGCGCCATCGTGACGATCGCCAAGATGAACGACGGTGCAGAAACCGCCAGTCCCACCAACGCTCTCTTCCGCGTCACGCAGAGCGCTGCGAGCAGCACAGACACGACCTTGTCCTACACCATCGGTGGCACCGCCACCTCTGGCACGGACTTCACTGCCCTTATCGGCAGTGTGACGATTCTGGCCGGAAATACTACCGCAGACATCAGCGTGGCTGTTTTGAATGATACCGTCGTGGAGGCCACGGAAACTGTTTCACTCACGCTGAGCGCTATAAGCACCGGTGATCCAGAGATCACCCTTGGAGCCACCGTGAGCGCCTCTGCTGACATCACCGACAACGATACCGCCAACGTGACGATCGCCAAGATCTCTGATGGTGCCGAGACACCTACCAGTGCTCTTTTCCGTGTCACGCAGTCCGCCGCCGCCACCGTGGACACTGTTTTGACCTACACCGTTGGCGGCACGGCCAGTGGCAGTGATTTTACCGCTCCGAGCGGCTCCGTGACGATCCCGGCTGGAAATACCACCGCCGACATTAGCGTCGCCATCACTAATGACACTATCGTCGAAGCCACCGAGACGATTTCGCTCACCGCGACTGCCTTTACCGCCCGCGATCCCGATGTTAGCATCGGTAGCCCCCAGACTGCCACCGCCGACATTGCGGACAACGACAACGCCACCCTGGCCATTGTCAAGCAGGACGATGGAGCAGAAAGCAACTCGCCCACTTCCGGTTCGTTCCAGATCACGCAGACGCTCGCCAGTTCCACTGATACTGTGATCAATCTCGGCGTCAGCGGCACGGCCGCCTCGAGCAGCGACTACACCGCCTTGCCCGCCACGGCGACGATACCCGCTGGTCAGACCTCGGTGACTCTGCCCGTAACCGTTCTCAATGACAACATGATCGAGAGCACGGAAACGGTGATCACCTCTCTTAGTTCACTGGCTTCCGGAAACACGAGCATTACCATCGGAGCTACATCAGTCGCTACCGTGAACATCACCGACAACGACATTGCTAATAGCATCGCTGTGAATAGCGGCTCCGGTCAGAGCGCCACGGTCAACACCGCCTTCACCAGCCCGTTGGTCGCCGTCGTCAGGGACTCCGGCGGAGTCGCGCTGCAAGGTGCCTCCGTCACTTTCAGCGCCCCGATCGCTGGTGCGTCCGGAGCTTTTGGTGCCAGCACCACCGTCACCACCAATTCGGATGGACTGGCCACCGCACCTGCCTTCACCGCGAACACGACTTCCGGTAGCTACACGGTCAGCGCCGCCACCCCGGGCGTGACTGCGACAGCCAGCTTCTCGCTCACGAACAATGCCGGAGCGGCGACGAAGTATCTGGTCAGCGCACCCGCCAATGCCATCGCTGGAGTACCAGTCGATGTCACGGTTACGGCGCAGGATGCGTTCAATAACACGGCTACCGCCTATGCAGGCACTGTCCGTATTACATCTTCTGATACCGCCGCTATTCTGCCTGCCAACAGCACTCTTACCGCGGGAACCCGTATCTTCAGTGTTAACTTCAGCACTGGTGGAAATCAGACGGTCACCGCCACGGACAGCGTCATCAGCGGAATTAACGGCACCAGCGGTAACGTCCAAGTGAGCCCCCGTGCTGACATCGTCGTGACGATCAGTGATTCACCAGACCCAGTCAACGCTCTCGGTAACCTCACCTATACCATCGGGGTGACCAACAATGGTCCGAGTGCGTCTGCGGATCCTGTGATCACGTTGCCGCTGCCGGCATCCACAACCTTCGTCTCGACCACTGCTACCGCAGGTTGGACGCCCAGCACACCAACGGTTGGTGCCAATGGCACTGTCACCTTCAGCACTGCCACGCTCGCCTCTGCTGCCAGCGCTACCTTCACTGTGGTCGCTAAGGTTGACCTTAACGTGGTAAATAACTCGACGATTACCGCCATCGTCACCGCCGCGCAAACCACCGCTGATCCGGTCACTGCAAACAACAGTGCGCAGACCACCACCACCGCGCGCAGTGGAGCCGACCTCGTCGCGACTCTTTCCGCCGCTCCTGAGTCGGTCATCGCTGGCACGTTACTGACCTATACTCTCCAAGTGAAAAACAATGGTCCGCTCGATGCTGATAATGCTGCGCTGGCCTTCACTCTGCCCGTGGGCACGACCTTTGTTTCGCTCGGTAGCAATCTCGGCTGGACCGCCATGACGCCCGCCGTGGGTGCTGCTGGCACCGTCACGATGAGTAACTCGCTGTTTGCCAACGCGGGAGACGTTAGCTTCCCGCTGGTCGTCAAGGTTGGCTCGAATGTGGTCAATGATAGTGTTCTTAACGCCACCGTTACCGCAAGTTCGAGCACCATCGACGTGGCACCAGGTAACGAAAGCGCTAGCTTCGCGGCCAATGTCATTGCCCGTTCCGACCTTGCTCTTACTGTATCAGGCACACCGGAAACTGCAGCGAAGGGCAGTGATGTGACTTACACTCTCACCTTGACCAACAATGGTCCTAGTGATGCCGTGAATCCTTCGGTATCATTCCCGCTTCCCGCGGAGATGACATTTGTTTCTGCCGCGGCTCCCCTTGGTTGGGCGTCCACGACGCCGATCATCGACAGTGCTGGCACTGTCAACTTTGCGAATTCAGGTCTTGGCAATGGTGAGATTGCCAACTTTACCGTTGTCGCCAAAGTCATCCCGACCACGCCTACTGGCACGATCATTACGGCCGGAGTTGCTGCCGCGGCCACCACTGCCGATCCAGACAATGCGGACAACTCTGCTACATTCCAAGTCGCTGTTGGCACGGTGAACCCGACAGCCGTGCAACTCACCACGTCTGCTGTGCTTAATCGCCAAACTGGCTTTTTTGACCTCATCGTTAACGTCATCAATACCACGCCGCGTCCGATCAACGGTTTCCGACTCCGCGTTGATTTCGCTACTTACATCGCCGCTTACCCGAGCTTGCGACTCTATAACGCCACTAGTGCGGCGGGTAGTTCGGATGTGTTTGTGGAATATCCCTACCCAGTGGCTGTGGATGGCGTGGTCCCGGTATCGCTCTCTTACTACACCAGTACGCGAACATTCCCGAATCCCTTTACGCCGAATTATAGTGTGGAAATTCTGCCCAGCTCGGCTGTTTCCGGCACAAATGGCGCTGGTGTCCAGCCTCGCATCGTATTGATGGCAGATGGTAACGTTTTGCTCGAGTTCCCGTCCGTGCCCGGTCGTTGGTATCGTGTGCGCTACAGCCACGATCTCACCAACTGGTTCGATAGCACCGTACCGATTCAGGCCTCGAACAATCGCATGCAGTGGATTGATAGCGGTGCACCCTTGACTGTCTCGCCGCCCTCTAGCGTTCCCAGTCGTTATTATCGTGTCAACGAGATCATGGCTCCCCCCGCTCCTTAATCTGTTCTAAGCACTTCATCCCTCGTCACTATTTTTTCAATGATCGTTATGAAATTCCGCCTTTTTCGACTTCTGCTGCCCGTCCTTGCTACCTCGCCTGCCGTTGCTGGTGAGTCATTGCTTGCCGCCTATATCGCCAACACGCCCGCCAAGGATTCCCCTTGGCGCGTCGGCGGAGGATACGCTCACTTGCTCGGACTCAAAACCGAGTTCCGCGGGCTGGGCACTTTCAACAGTCCCAACATGATCCAACCGCTTGGCGGCGGCATCAACCGCGACTACGATAATGGCTACGTCCGCGTTGATATTTCCAACAATCAAGACGATGAAACGTGGAATTGGTCATACGACGATGACAGCCAGCACAATCCTGCTGGCAGCGGCAGCATCAATTATTCCATCACCAACAGCCTCTCCAACGCTAGTGTGGATGAGGACGATGGCGGCCATCCAGGGTTGGAACTGTTTGCCTACTACGACATGGGAGTGGCAAATCTAATGAGTAACAAGGTTCCCAACGCCAGCTGGGGTTTCCGCTACGGGCTGCAATACAACCGCGTTGATATGAGCAACAACAGCGTGCTCAGCACTGGCCTCACCACCACCACCGATAGATTCGATCTCGGCGGAAATATCGCGCCCTTGGCACCCTTCACGGGATCTTTCAGCGGTCCCGGCCCGCTATTGAGTGACAGCCCGACGCGTGCTACCTCCCTCGCCGGCACAGGAATTGTGCAAGGCAATCGTGAACTAGATCTTGATCTCACACAGTTCAGCCTCGGTACCTACCTTGAACTCCCTGTGACGGATAAATTTCATGTAATCTGTGAAGCAGGCCTGAGTCTTGGCTTTGCCTCTGGCTCCTATAACTTCCAGTCAGCCACCACTCTCAGTGGACTCGGCACGCAGAACAGCAGCGGCAGCAACTCGAGCAACAAAATTCTCCCCGGCGCCTACATAGGCCTGGGGGCGACCTATGCACTCGACGATCAATGGGCCATCCTCGTCAGCGCCCGCTACCAATACATGGATCGCTTCGACATCAGCGCCAAGGATACGGAAGCCTCCCTTAGTTTTGATTCCGCATACTTGTTGTCGCTCGGCTGTGTGTATTCGTTCTGAGGAGCAGGGTAGGACTGGCGTGCCAATCGCAGAGCCATGACATGATGATTGGCGGATGTTCCATGCTGACTTCATCAAGCGCTTCGTCACCCTCCGACGCGACTCCGAAAAATTACCGAACGGGAACATTCGCGCACTTTAGAATTAATAAACAAAAATAATTACCGTTCGGTAACTTTTTTTCTTGATCTGTATTGAGCTGCTTGCAATATTCCCGCTCAGGAACTATGAAGATTCAAGATGCAGAGAGCCTTGGCCAAGCCATCCGCCAGCAGAGGCGTCGTTTGAAAGTGACTCAGAGAGATTTGGCGATGACCTCGGGAACTGGATTGCGATTCATCATCGATTTGGAAAAGGGCAAACCGACCTGTCAAATGGGCAAGGCATTGGAGATTGTCCGCGCCTTGGGTCTGAAACTGGAAATCGAGATACCATGAATCCCTTGATCGTTCATTTGCACGGAAGGCGAGTCGGAGTGTTGGAGGATGATGGCCGTCGCATGGTCTTCCGTTATGATGCCGCATGGTTGGCGGAGGCAGGAGCCTTGCCATTGTCACGTCAATTGCCGCTGCAATCGGAGCCATTTGAAGACCAACGGGTGAACGTCTTCTTTGGTGGCTTGCTGCCAGAAGCCGATGCGCGGGATCAAATCGCAAGAAATCTGGGCATCAGCGCGAACAATGACTTTGCAATGCTGGAGAGAATTGGCGGCGAATGCGCCGGGGCCATTACGCTATTGCCTGAAGAACAGATGGGGGCAATTCCATCGATCAGCGGTTTGCGATGGTTGAGCGAGGGGGAATCGGCTGAGGTCATGAAGCAGTTGCCGCAACGACCACTGCTTGCTGGCGATGATGGATTGCGGCTTTCCCTCGCAGGCGC
>CAIRGO010000162.1 GCA_903878115.1 Akkermansiaceae bacterium
AGCCGAGCACGTAGCGGACACGCGGCACAAAATCTGGGAACAACGCGAGGAATAGCGATGAACTTGGTTCGTCGGGAGTCCACAAACCGCCGGGGAATCAAAGGCCGAGTAAAACGCGCAGGATGGGACAACAAATACCTCGAGAAGATCCTCACAAAATAAGATGCGTTTGCCCTGCTCACGCAACCAACTCCCTTTTCCACGAGGCCAACGGACTCATTAAACTAGCCCCTGGGTCTCCCAGCCCAGCAAATCAGGCAGCCTGAAGGGCTGCCTGATCATGCGGCCTAACGACATCCCAACCCTATGCAGCAGGCCTTCAGCCTGCAACCGATCTTTTTCGCCCGCTACCCAGGGCGTTGCCCTGGGCTAGTGCCCTTGGCATCCAAATTCTGACCACTGACTCCCGACTCCTGAAAAGAAAAGGGCCACCGGTCGCCCGGCAGCCCTGAATCGATCGTGCGAATTTACGCGTTACGGCACTGAGACGCTGAGTCGTCCCATCAGTTTGCCGCCAACGGCATGCACTGCAGGAACAGTAATCACAATCTTGTCCGTGTCCGCATCCGGATTGTCCTCGGTGACATCGACGGTGATGTCACCCGCGCTGCTGTCGGCCGCACCGACGGCAACATTGTTCCATCCGGCTGCCGTGAGATCCGTGGACCACTGGAAGGTGATTGTTGACGAACCTTCCGATAAATCCTTGCGGTAGAAGGTAAAGATCAAATCACCGGTGCTTTCATCCACCGTGGGAAGGATACTGTTCGAGGGCGTAGTCGGATTACCACCCAATACAAACTCTAGGGCATTGCCGATGCCGTCATTGTCAGGATCAGCATTGCCCGCCTCATTACCTCCACTCAGGCCGTAGGTAACAGTGGACCATGTTTCAAAGGGACCAAGACCGCCGACAACGGTGAGCACGATGGCACCCGCGCTGTTGGATACAGTCGCCGTGGCGGTTGGAGCCAGCGAGCCGCTGTCAATCACCGGTGTGGCATCCACGCTACCGCTGCTGCCCGCTTCCGTGTAGGTTGCTAGGGTGTAAACACCGGCACTGAGGTTGGTGGGCAAACTCACGCGAACGACATTGTTATTTAAGGTCAACGTCCCGCCGATGGTGAAGGGCGAACCTTGAGTGAACTGAGCGAAGGAACCGGTCGCATAAGTGACATTGCCAGCTACGCTACCAATGCCGCCGAAGGTCGCCGCAGAGGACACACTGACCGCGCCGCTGCCCGAATTGGTGCCGTTCACCAGCAGTTTGCCTGCCACCACACTGGTCGTGCCGCTGTAGGTGTTACTGCCCGTGAGCGTCAGGATCGCACTGCCGTCTTTATAGAGATTGCCGACACCCGCCGGGCTGGTGATGGCACCCGACAATTTCAGGTGGTTCGATCCATCGGCGAAGATGTTGAGATAAGCACCCGGGGTGATCTCCATCGCATTGTCCACTCCGACTCCCGCCGACAGGTCGGCAAGCGATTCCAGACGTCCCGAAGCGGCAGTGGTCCGTTCCGAGCGGAAGGTTCCGGTTCCCAAGCCATTCACATGTTGGATGTTCACCCGGTTGTCCGCATTGGTGAGTTTGACCCCACCCGAGAACGTGTTGTCGTTGGTCAGCGTCAGGGCACGTGCGCCGCCCTGTACGGTGATGCCGCCGGTTCCTGAAACCACCTGACTCAACCACACATCCTTGGCACCTCCGAAAGGCATGTTGAAGATCACATTGCCGGAGCCAGTGAGATCAAAGGAGTTTGGCACAGCTCCAGTGACAACGTTGCCTTCAAAGTTCGTTTGTTGGAACGTTGAACCCGCCGCGATCGACAATGTGCCACTTCCCAATCCAAACATGTTGCCAAGGAACAAGGTGCCGGCCGAGACCGTCACGCCACCATTGAAGGTGTTGTTCGTTTCCAGCGTCAACGAACCGCTGCCAGACTTGGCAAGGCTCGCCGCCCCCTGGATTTGTCCGGTTCCGGAAATGGTGTAGTTCTTGTTCGTGGTGCTGAATGTCATCGCGCCCGGATTCACGTTGGTGTTCAGGGTCACGGTGAAGGGTCCACCGCCGGTGGCGGTATTGTCAAATGTCAGCGGGATGTTATCCGCATAAAGCACGGGAGTCCCACCGGAATTTTTCCAGTTGGTGCTGGTGAAGTCCCACAGGCCGTTGCCCACTCTCCATGACAAGCTGCCAACCACATACAGTGTGCCGTCGACCGCAGTGAACGAGTAGTTCGCCGCCGCCAAGTCATTCAAATCACAGTCGATCGGGTAGGCACCCTCAGGCGATACACTGGTCGCGGTGGTTGTCAACAACGCTGAACCGCCCAGAACGGCGCTGAATTCGTCCTCGCCGTTCACATATCCGGTAATCGTGTAGGTGAAGGTCGGATCGCTGGCTCCGACAGCCCGTAAGGCGTTTTTCGCAGTCACCGTCAATGTCGCGGGAGTGATGTTGCCGATCAACCCGCTGGGCTGGGTCAGGGAGTAGTTGCCAGCTTGAGCACCGCTCAGGGTGGCGGCCGCAGTGACGGTAATGCCCGTGCCGACATTGACATCCAGGAAGTTGCCCGTGCCGACCAGGGTCACCAAACCAACATCCGCTGGCAGCACACCATTCAAGGTGCCGGTGATCGTTGCGCCATCTGTTCCCGTGTAAGATTTCGGCGTGACGAGTGGAGAATCAATTGTCAGCGATTTCTGGGCGACTGCCACGTTGATCGCTCCCGGCACAGTTACAATGCTGTAAAGTGCGAGATCGTCTGGCGTGAAAGTTCCAGACGCACCGTAGCTTCCTGCTGGCGGAATCGTGGTAGGGCTGGTGAAGGTGAAGGTGCCCGAAACCGAAGCGCTGCCAACGCTGAGAGTGGAACTGCTCAGGGAAGCGCCGTATGTGATGCCCGTTCCGCTCGGCCACGTGGTGATCGTCGGCACGGTTTGATTGGTGACAGTCAGTGAGGTGGTGACATCGTCGGCCGTCCACAAATCGACATTGCCGGCATAGCTGTAGGTGATGGGATAAAGACCGACGGCAGGCAGCGGTGAATAATTCAGAGTGAATGCACCCGCGCCACCAGCGATTGTGGCGTTCTGGGTCGAACCGTTGATGGTGATCTGCACCGTTTCGCCATCGGCGGGATAGGTCGGACCAGCCGCGCTGACCACACCGCTTAGGGTCACGGTACCCGCACTAAGTTGCACGGTTTGGCTGAGAGGCAGGCTGGTGATCGTTGGTGGCAGTTTGGTCGTGACCGTCAGGATGACATGTCCACCGCTCACAGAAGCCGTGGCCGTGGAATAAGGAGCCAGGCCGCTACCAGTGACTGTAACGGCACTGGCGGGAGTGCCGGTGGTGGTGGAGCTGGTCACTTCGATCAAACGGTAGTCACCAGCACCGAGCGGTGTGCCGGAGGTGTTGTTGACCGAGATCACATTGTTGCTCAGAACCAAGTTGCCTTGGGAAATCAACAACGACGGATGGGTGGTGTCACCTGAGAATCCTGTAGGAGCATAGTCGAGACTGATCGGACGATTGCTCATGCTGACCGTGCCGCCGGAAACTCCGTTGATCCGCGCCGCCGTGGTGCCCGTTGTGGTGCCGGTGCCTTTGGCGGTAAGAGTGTTGGTCCCGCTGAGTGTGAAAGCCGCGACTTGCGACACATCCAGAGACGCGCCGGCGGCGAGGGAGATCACAGGTGCGCTGTTGATTTTGGCGATCGCGGCGAGCTTCAGTGTGCCGGAGTTCACGTTGACGTTGCCGGTCAGATCATTGTCGCGCCACATAGTCACGCTGCCGGTGTTGGTCAGACCTTTGACGGTGCCAAATACGGTGAAAGGAAGCGCCGCACCGGCTTTGCCGATGTTGAGGTTGCCAGACCCACTGATCACGCCAAAAAGCCCGATGTCACTACCGCTGCAGGCAATCGTCAGCGCGTTGTTCAGCTGAATGGGACCGCTAAGGGTTTGGGTATTTTGACCCATAATCGCCAGAGTTCCAGAGGAACCGGCACGTGCGGTGATCGGAGCGGAGTGCTGGCTGCTTTGATCAATGTTCAGGATCGCATTTTTTGTGTTGGCAGGAGTGGTGTCACCGAGATCGACCGGTCCTGCGAATACTTGGAATGGCTGGCCGCCGGCAAACCAATAACCAGCAAAGACACCTTCGTTGATGGCCAGTCCGCCATTGATGCCATTGCCACCGTTGGAGCCGATCTGCATGGTGCCGGGGCCGTCTTTGGTCAGCCGGGCAACTGTTTGTGCGAAGTTCGACTGTGTGCGCAGTGTTGTGCCCGCAGTCGAGGTCGTGACCGTGATGTCGTTCGGCATGGAGATGTTGCCGTTACCGCCGAAATCGGGCAGAAACAGGTCGTTCGAACCAACGAAAGTGAAGCTGCCGTTCCACGTCAGCGCATACTTGTAGGTCAATGTCAGGGGTGCGCCGCTGGTATTGTCGATCGTGGTGCCCTCGTTGATGGTGAACCGGCCGATCGTTGTGCCAGCGGCGGGGGCGGCACCACCGAGCGCTGTAGCGCTGCCGATGTTGAGTTTTCCTGCGTTAAGGTTCACGCCACCTGCCAAGGTATTGGCACCGGACAATGTCAAGGTGCCAGCACCGGTTTTGGTCAAAGTGCCGCTGTAAAAGACCAAGGGGGTGGACGTTCCCGCAACAGGAGAACTGCCAGAGAGGGTAATCTGGGATGCTGAATTGACAGAACTGATGGTCCGGGTGGTCGCGTTGCCGTTGATGACCACCGTCATGCCAGGAGTCAAATCCGCCGTGCTGCTCAGCCCGGTGACGACGGCCGACGATGTTGAAGTCGTTCCCGTGCGGGAGGGAGCATCCGTTCCGACTACCGAACTGATGGTCAGCGAATCGTCGGCACTATCCGTGCGGACAACCAACTCCTTCGTCGCTGCCGTGGTACTGCTGTTCGTGACATTGATGGTGCCACCGCTGATGGTTCCGACAGATCCGCCACCTGATTTCAGCAAGCCGAAGCTAGTGAGAGTGAGGGTTCCGCTTTGCGGGAAACCCACACCGCTGCCATCCAGCTTCAGCGTGTTGAGTGTGATGGCCGCCTGCGCCGCCGGAGTGCTGGTCAGTTTGACGTGCGTGCTGGGAGTGATGGTGTCCGCAGCTTCAAATCCACTGTCCGATCCGTAACCTGGGGCGCGCACGAAAGTGCCCAGTGCATCCATGTAGGCGAAATCAGCGCCATTGAAGAACGTTCCCTGGTTGATGAATCCTGCTGCGGCTCCGGTCAGGTTGAAACCGTTGGTCGCGCTGGGCGTGCCGCCGCTAAGCGTAAGATTCCCCGTGGCACCTGCAGTGCGGGCAGCGAGCGAGGAAAAGGTCAATGCCGCATCCGCCGAGCGGGTGAGCTGCACCGTGCCATCACCAGCCAAGAAGCTTAGAGCACCCATACTTTGAGATATCCCCGCAGTATCGTAGTTGAATGTGCCCGAGCCGCTAAAAGTGAGCCCCGACGTGGTGGCGAGTGAACCACCCGCACCCGAATCCACCTTGACAATACCGCGGTTGATGTTGGTGGCTCCAGGGTAAAGGTTGGCTGCGGTGAGTGTTAGCCTGTTCGGCCCCAGCTTTTTGAGCGCCATGTTGGTCTTATTGGGAATGGCAGTGCCGTAGGAGAAGTCTCCGCCCGTGGTGTCGACACCGAAAAACGCGGTGCCAAGGCAAGTGAAGCTGCCGTTGGCCATAAGCCCGTCAATGTCGGCCGAGGCCCATTCTCCAGATACCGCACCCGCTCTCACGACCAAGTTGGCATTCGAGTTGTTGTTGTTCAGTGTGATCGTACCGCTGGCACCCGAGTTCGGCAGGGCGGCGGGCTTGGTGGCGACGAGCAGCCCCCCTTGGACGATCGTGGTGCCGCTGTAGGTGTTGGTGCCGGAAAGTTTCAGGAAATGGGTGTTGTCATCCAGATAGAGATTTCCACTCCCCTGCAAATTCGCACTGACGATGCCTCCCTTGACAAAGGCGCTGCTCCCGCCCGTTCCGGTGCTATTGTTGCTGATCGTGCCGTTGCGAACCTCGCATTTGGCGAAGTTCACGACTCCCCCCACTGTCTGGCTAGTACCGCCCAAATCCAGCGTACCGCCGTTGGTGCTGGAATTCATGGTGACTCCCCCTGTACCCGGCGATCCCAGAGTGCCACTGCCGCTGAGCGTCAAAATTCCACCACCGCTTTGGACTGTCGTCGCTCCCGTGTAGCTGTTTGCTGCAGAAAGGTTCAGCGCACCACTACCCTGTTTGTTCAAGGTCAGTCCGGAAGTGGTTTGACCAATGCTGCCGCCGACGGACAAGCTGGCGTTGATGATCCGGAAAAACGCTCCCCCGCTCGCCTGACTGAGTGTGACCGGACAATTGATGGCGACGGCCATCTGCTGTTGCACCAGACTGATCGCGCCGGCATCGTTGCCAGATGCATTCGAAAACAGGCTGAGGGTGTTACCGTCGGGATTGATGACCAAGCAGTTGTTGGTGGGAGTCTGGCCACTGCTGCGGATGTCCATGTTCAAACAGGAAAAATTGCCACCGAGTGTCATCGCTAGATTGTTCGCCAGCGAGACTGGTCCGGTCTGCCAGGATGCCGTATCCGCGCTGGTGGGCACGATGCTTGTCGCCCAGTCCGTGGTCAGGTTCATGGTGGACGTGTTGGCCTTCTGGTAAGTGACCGCTTGCGAGCAGCCGATGCTAAGGGAAAGGGTCAGCAGCCCTTGAATAATGCGCCGGAGCGTGGTTGGTTTATAATTTTTTTTCATCAGTTCATTTGTTATTGTTTTAGCCTAACAGATCGCCGACACTCATCAGATTGCACGTGGTTAATCATGCAGATTTACATTGCTAGTTTTATTATGCCACAAAATGTCGCAAAAGTCAGCAACGCAAAATTTAAATAAAAAAAAATAAATTTCAATACAAAAATTCAAAAATTCAAAAATTTGTCAAAATCTGTCAAAATTTGTTAAAATTTCTCATATCGGCGATGCGGCACTAGCTTGCCTGCGTCACTGATGCAACGTCGTTTCCCCTGCAATTCTTGATCAGAACTCCTTAACCCCCCAATGAAATACCACCACCCGCTCCTGACTTCGGAGCCCGTTACCAGCAGCACCAGCGCACCCGCCATTGGTGCGGATGACATCGCCAGCGGGGGCAACGCTGAAGTCTATATCGACATCAGCGAAGCGATGGGCAAAGCGATGGTGGAACTATTGAAGAAATAAAGAATGCGGCCAGATGCGCAAGCAAGAGAGAAAGCGAAGCTCTCATGAACGACGACTAAAATTATACAAAATCTCAGTCAACGGCACTCAAACCTTTGCGTCTTCGTGCCCTTCATGCCTTCGTGTGAAAAAATTACACGCCACATAAATTCCTCAGACACGCTTTTCTGTAGGGTCTCCGAGGCCAACGGCCTCATTCATACTAGCTCAGGGCATCGCCCTGGGTCTCCAAGCCCAATAAATCCTGCAGCCTGAAGGGTTGCCTCATCATCCGTCCTAACGACATCCCATCCCTATGAAGCAGGCCTACAGCCTGCGATCGCTCTTTCACCTTCTTCCCCAGGGCGCTGCCCCTGGGCTAGTATGCGGGAGGCCCTTGGCCTCCGAATCCGCCTCCTGACTACTCACTTCCTCACTCGACTGATCGCTTGGAATCCGACCATCCGCAAGCGCCATCCTCTCGCACACCCATTAACTAGTGCAAAGTTAGGATAGGTTACTATAATAACATTTAAAAAATATTCTTGAGATTCCTATCGAAAGAGGTAGATTTCACCTATTCGCTAGCGTGCTGCCTCCCAAGCACGCTGCCAACTGAACACTAACAACGACTCGTTTATTCAACATGCAAAATCATCAATCGCCTCGACTGCGATACAAACACTTTCTCGGAAGTTAATGGGTTTTCTTCCGAGGATCCCAGGATCCGTCGGTGCGCACCGGCGGCTCCACTTATTGGAAGAGGGACCATCGCCCACCCGTTCTCTGCCCGCTCCCTACGAAACAATGAAACATAACCCAATGAAGTCAAAAATACTTAGCGCGCTTGTCGCTGGATTCGTTGCACTGCCAGTGCATGCTCAAAATGCCGCGTCCGATTCCCCACGGCTAGTACTGGATGCCGATGCTAGCATTTCCATCAGGGAAGGGTTCGACGCTGAGTTGCTCTACGAGGTGCCGAAATCTCAGGGCTCCTGGGTCGCGATGGCATTCGATCCCAAAGGCCGCCTCATTGTTTCCGACCAAGACGACAAGGGAGTTTTTCGCGTCACGCTGCCGACTGACAGCGCAGCAATCAAGGTCGAGAGCCTGCCGGGTTTTCCTTATGAACCGGTGGATTGGGGGACGCGTAAAGTCGGCGGCGCTTATGGATTCCTCTACGCTTTCGATAGCCTCTACATGGCGAACATGCAGGGCTGCTATCGCATCCGCGACACCGATGGTGACGACAAGTTTGACGAGTTCAAGCTGCTGCAGAAGCTCGACATGGGCTACGAGCACTCGGCGCATTCCATCATCCCCACTGCCGACGGAAAAGGGCTATATTTGGTGAGTGGAAACTTCACCCGCATACCCAAGGGGGCGACTTCAGCCCAGCCGCCGGTGTGGCAGGAAGACACGCTCTTGCCGGTCATTCCAGATCCGATGGGACATGCGGTGGGACTCAAGGCACCAGGTGGCTGGATCTGTCGCATCTCACCTGACGGCAAGGATTGGAAAATGATTGCCTCTGGTTTCCGCAACTGCGTGGACATCGCGGTGAATCGCGAGGGCGAACTTTTCACTTATGATTCCGATATGGAGTTTGATGTCGGAGTCCCATGGTATCGGCCCACGCGCATCAATCACGTCACCAACGGTGCGGAATTTGGCTGGCGTGCGAACACGGGCGTGTGGCTGGATTATTTCGCCGACAGTCTCGGCTCGGTGCTTGATGTGGGACCAGGCTCGCCCACGGCCATCAGCTTTGGTCATCAGTCGAATTTTCCCGCAGAGTTTCAAGACAAGCTCTTCATCTGCGACTGGACCTTCGGCACGATTTTCACCGTGAATATGCAGGAAAGCAGTTCCAGTTACACGGGCACTAAGTCAGAGTTTCTTCACGGCAGTCCGCTGAACATCGCGGCCATGCGCTTCGGTCCTGACGGCGCGATGTATTTCGTCACTGGCGGGCGCACGACGGCATCCCGTCTGTATCGCATCCGCTCCACAGGCGAAAAAACGACAGGGACTCCAAAGACCCTACTGGCCAACAGCGAACTCCGCTCTTTGCGCCACTCGCTGGAGAAACTGCACGTTCGCAGCGAAGGCGGCGCTGATGCTATCGAAAAAGCCTGGCCGCATCTTGCGCACGCAGATCGCCACATTCGCTACGCAGCCCGCATTGCCATCGAATCCCAAGACCTTGCGCTTTGGCGCGATAAAGTCTTCGCGGAGAAACATCCACGGGCCGTGATTTATGCGAGTATCGCCTTGTGTCGCCATGGAGACAAATCCTTGTCTGGTCGCTTGCTCGACAAACTCGGTGAGCTGTCTTTTGGCACCCTTGAGAAAGAAGACCAATTGGCGCTGCTCCGCTCCTATGCACTCTGTTTCGAGCGGATGGGACAGCCCGCTGGAGAAAAGGCATCGGCAGTGATCGCGAAACTTGATGCGCATTACCCATCGAAAGACGACACCGTGAACGCCGAGCTTTGTCGAGTGCTCGCATCGCTCGACGCTCCCACGGTGGTGAGCAAAACCATCGCGCTGATGAAATCCACCCGTGCTGCGGCGGCCAACTACGACAAGGAAATGCTCGGTCGCCACGAGTATGGCGGAGCGATCCTCAAGATGATGGCCAACACGCCCAACACGCGCAACATTCATTACGCATACTGCCTGCGGCGCGTGCGCAGCGGATGGACGATTGACGATCGGAAATATTTTTTTGGCTGGCTCAACGATGCCCTAGCAAAAGACGGCGGCAAGAGTTTTGCTGGATACATCCGCGCCATTCGCATGGATGCCATCGAGCAGCTTGAAACCAAGGACGTTGAGTTGATGGCAGGATTGCTGGCTGATTTCCCCTCTGTTGATCTTTCAAAACTGCCCAAGACCAAAGGACCGCCCGGAGCATGGACGGTTGACACTGCGATGAAGCTTTTTGAATCGGAACTTCACGACAGGGATTTCGACAACGGCAAAAAAATGTTCTCCGCAGGGTTATGCATCGCCTGCCATCGCTTCGGCGGTGAAGGTGGCGTTACCGGCCCCGACCTTGGTTCCCTGGGCACTCGCTATTCCATCCGCGACATTCTCGTGGCGATCTGCGAACCTAGTGCATCAATTTCCGAGCAATACATGGCGAGCATGGTGAAACTCAAAGACGGAGATAGTCTTTATGGCCGTCTCATTATTCACAACGACAAGGAAGTCGGTGTAGCTTCGAATCCTTTCGATATGAACCAGATTACCAAAGCTCCGGTGGAAAAGTTGGAAAGCATCGCGTTCTCCAATGTCTCCATCATGCCCCCGGGAACGATCTCGGGCATGAACCGCGACGAATTGATGGACCTCATGGCCTACCTCCTCTCGGGCGGCGATTTGAAACACAAGGCATTCACGAAGGAGTGATTAATTCATGTAGCTCCTCTGTTTACCCTCACCTTCAAATCAGTCACTGTCCTTCATTACCCTTAGTCAGCAGCCCATATTACGATTAAAGAAAGAAAACAAAGAACACGAATGAAACAAAGCCACATAACACGTAGAGCGTTTGCTCTATTAACCATCGCGCTCGCCGCGCTCGGCATGTCGTCTTTTGCCACAGCCTCAGCGGCGGAAACGCCAATCCCGAAGCCTGACGGCAAGCCGGCCGACATGAGCAAGCCGGTCCAAGTCTTCATCCTCATGGGCCAATCAAACATGGTAGGCATGGGCGCTCTCTCTGGCGGCAGCGTGCGCTGGGGCAAGGAGTTCATCGAACCCGTGGTCTCGGTCTATCCGGGGGCCTATGACCCCAAGGCCGATTATGACGCGCTCAAACCCGAGAAAACCCTCGCGCTACAGAGCTTCGGTGGCGGCGAGCCCACCCCGTATCCAGGTGGAGGCACCCAAGTCGTGCGTGGTTTTATTCAACCTGCGGAGACTGGCCTGTTTGAGTTCAATCCCGGTTATGGGGATTCCGAACAAAACATCATGGTGGTAAGTGGCGTGGAGGTGCATCGCATGGAGCCTGGCACAAAAGCCGTGAAGAAATCTATCAAACTGACGGCCGGGGAAAAAGTCCCGTTCAAAATCACCTACCTGACGGAGCACGCCTCAGGGTTGGGGTGGATGGCCCGCGTGGATGTGCCAGGCACACTCAACACCCTCGTCCGCCAACAGGGCAAGTTTCCTTATCTGCTCGACGAGACCGGTAATTGGTCAGAGCGCAAGGATGTCCGCTTCGTGCGCTACATGTCCGGCCAGGGCCCGCTCAACAACGAATGGATGGGCATCAGGGGCGGCACCATCGGTCCAGAATACGGCATCGGCCATGTGGTAGGCAACGCCATCGATGCGCCGGTCATGATTCTAAAGTCCTGCATCGGAAATCGCAGTCTGGGCTGGGATCTGCTGCCGCCAGGAAGCGAACGTTTCGTGGAAGGCGACAAAGTCTATGCCGGCTATAAGGATAAGCCGGATTCCTGGCCGGTGGACCCCGCCAAAGGCACTGCGACTGAGCCGCCACCGTGGTTGGACAAAAACGGCAAACCCATCGAATGGTATGCCGGCCTGCAATGGGACGCCGATACTGGAGATGCGAAAAAGGCACTTGCCGATCTTCCCAAACATTACCCCGACGCGACGAAATACGAAGTCGCTGGATTCTTTTTCTGGCAAGGCGAAAAAGACGGTGGCAGCCCCGTTCATTCGGCTCACTACGAGAAGAATCTCGTCGCCTTCATCAAAGCGTTGCGCAAGGAATTCAATGCCCCGAACGCGAAATTTGTGCTCGGCACCATGGGCGAAGCCGTGAAGGGCAGCGGCGACAAGGTGATGGAAGGACAGCTCGCGGTGGACGGCACCAGCGGGAAGTATCCGGAATTCAAGGGCAACGTGGCCACCGTCTATACCCACCCAATGGCACAAGGCGGTGCCGGCAACGGCCACTATAACAAGAATGCCGAAGTCTATATGGACGTCGGAGAAGCGATGGGTCGGGCGATGGCGGAGCTATTTAAGAAATAAACAAACAAACAACGAATCAAAATTATGCATCTGAAATCATTATTCGCAGTTCTATCGTTGCTGGCGGTCACGGCCCTTGCCGAAGCGGCCCCAGCAAAACCCGTTAAGATCTACCTCCTCTCCGGCCAGTCCAACATGACCGGACGGGCAAATTTGGGCGATCTAACATTGAAAACGCCGGCCACCGAGCAGAAGGCATCGTTGCTCCGCTTCATCATGGAGCCGCAGAACGTGGGAAAATACAAATCTCTCTACCAGCAGGATGAGAAGAAAGTTCTTAAGTGGACAGTGCGCGATGACGTATTCATCACCATGGGCGACTGGCCGCATGATGGAAAAGCGGAGCACGGAAAACACGGCGGATTTGGGCCAGGCTACGGCGGATTTCGCAACAAGGGATTTGGTTCCGAGTTTGGAATCGGCCATGTATTAGGCAATTTCCACGATGAAACGGTAATGTTGGTGAAAGTGTCTTTCGGCGCCAATAATCTGGCAGTCAATTTCCGCCCCCCGAGTTCGGGTGGAACGCTGGGCGACAAATACCCGCTGGTGGTCAAGGCCTTAACCGACGCCATCGAGCATCTTCCGGAAATCGTCCCAGGTTATCAGAAGGAAACCGGCTATGAAATTGCAGGCTTCTTCTGGAACCAAGGGGAACATGACTGCACTCCCGAGTTTTCGGCGGAGTATGAACAAAACCTCGCGAATCTCATTAAGGATTTGCGGAAGGAATTCAAAGCGCCCGACATGAAAGCGGTCATCGCGACGACAGGTTTCGGCGGTCGGGATCCAAAAGATGCAAAAACAGGAGCCGCGCCCGTAGGTTATGAGAATCAACTAAAAGTCATCGACGCCCAACTAGCCGTGCCCCTCCGACCTGAATTCAAGAGCACCGTGGCCACCGTCGAGACTCGTGATTTCTGGCGGTCACAGGAGCAATTCGGCGGCAACAATCAAGGCATCCACTGGAACGGCAATGGCGAATCCTACTGGCTGATGGGAGAAGCGATGGGAGACGGCATGGTGAAGCTGCTGAAAAAATAGGGCATCGTGATGAACACCACCAGCGGATCAAAGCCCAGAGGCATGGGTGTTTTCAAATACGAGCTGTTGCTGCTGCTGATGGCAATGATCTGGGGCTCGGCCTTTGTGGCCCAGCAGATCGGCATGGAAAAAGGCCTTGGCCCGATGACCTTTAATGGGCTTCGCTTCGGGCTGGGCTGTATCTCGCTGATCCCGCTCATGCTCTGGCGGAAGAAGACTCTACCAGCATCGGATCAAGAGTCCAAGCTGCCCTACAAAGCATGTTTTGGGGCTGGGCTATTTCTGTTTGCCGCCGCCGCCCTACAGCAAATCGGCTTGCAATCTACCTCCAGCGCCAACTCCGGATTCATCACGGGCTTCTATATTCTTTTTGTTCCGGTGCTGGGCATGTTTTTCGGGCACAAAGCGCGCATGAGCCTGTGGGCGGGTATGCTCGTCTGCCTCATCGGTTTTTATTTCATGAGCGTGACCGGAAATTTCGTGGTTTCAAAGGGCGATTGGCTGACCTTGCTCAGCGCGGTATTTTGGGCGTGTCAAATCTTGGTCATTGACCACGCTGCCGGCAAAGGCGACTCCATCATCATTGCCTTCGTGCAATTCGCGGTTTGCGCGCTCTTGAGCATCCTGTCTGGACTACTTTTCGAGCACTGCACCTTCGATCAGATCAAAGCAGCCTCCGGCGCGATTGCCTATGCCGGATTGATGTCGGTAGGTATTGCCTACACGCTGCAGGTGCTTTGCCAGAAGCATTGCCCGCCCGCACCCTCCGCCATCATCATGAGTCTGGAGGGCGTCTTTGCCGCCATCGCCGGATACCTCATACTCCATCAAACCCTCACAGTCAGGGCACTCATCGGCTGCGTGCTAATTCTGGCGGGCGTGCTGATAGTGCAACTGGCCCCAATCATGCGAAGAAGGAAAGCTCGCGCGCTGGCAGATACACTCCCCATCTAAACTCATGAAACAAAACCGCACCACACGCAGAGCGTTCGCTGTATCATCCATCGCGCTGACTGCGTTTACCTTGTCGTCAATTGCTTGAGCATGCTGATCGCACCCTATTCGCCGCATGTCGGATTCTGTTCAGTGAGGGGTTGTTGGTCGTCCATTTTGCCGTCTTGTGGCGTAAATGCTTGAAAGGCAGAATTGGAATGGCAAGTATTGTCTCACCCATGAAAAACCCCACCATAAAAAAAACTGCGCCGCGGGTGGCCTTACTCATTGAATCGTCGCGTAGCTACGGTCGTGAACTGCTGATGGGGGTCGCGAGGTATGTCCGGATTCATGGCCCCTGGTCGATCGAGTTCGAGGAGGGTGACCCCGGAGAGCACTTCCCGAAATGGTTCGACCGATGGAAATGGGATGGGATTCTTGCGAGGGTTTCGAGTCCGGCCATGGCCGAGCTGCTTGGTCGGTCTGGAGTGCCGGTGGTTGACCTGAGCGCCAGCTTACCTGAGGCACGTTTTCCGCGGATTCGTTCCGATGAAAAACTTGTGGGCCGCATGGCAGCGGAGCATTTGATCGAGCGGGGTTTCAAAAACTATGCGTTCTGTGGTTTCAACGGCATGGATTGGTCGGATATGCGGCGGGACAGCTTTGAGGAGCGGGTATCGGAAGGCGGATTTTCCTGCCATGTATTTGACAAAACCGAGCCTCGGCAAAGTGGTTCAGGCCACGATTATGAGGAGCACGGTGAGCAATATGAACAGGAATTGCTAGTCTGGCTTCAATCCCTGCCAAAACCCTGCGGGCTCATGACATGCAATGATTCGCGCGGTCGCCAAGTGCTCAATTGCTGCCGGGAGCTGGGCTTGGCCGTGCCGGATGAGGTGGCTGTTATCGGGGTGGATAAGGATGAAATCTATTGCGAGCTTTCGGACTTGCCCTTGTCGAGCGTGATTCTAAACACCCAGCAGATCGGTTTCGAAGGGGCTGAGTTATTGGCTCGGCTGATGGCTGAGGGGAGCACCGATTTCCAATCCATCCTGGTCAAGCCTTTGGGAGTGTTGGCTCGGCAATCCACGGATGTGCTCGCCATCGACGACCGATACATCGCTGCCGCGCTCAGGCACATCCGCGAACATGCATGCAATGGACTGGATGTCGCTGACCTTCTCAAGGTGGTTCCGCTCTCGAGAAGTGTGCTGGAGAGGCGCTTCTCCAAAATCCTCGGCATTTCTCCTAAGGGCGAGATTCTGAGGGTCCGGCTGGACCGGGTTTGCCGCCTGTTGGCTGAGTCCGATCTTTCGCTTGCCGAAGTGGCAGGAAAAGCTGGATTCGAACATCCAGAATACATGAGTCGTTTGTTCAAGGGTAAGATGGGAATCACCCCGGGTGAGTTCCGCAAGCAAGCAGGCGTTGTTGGTTTGTCGCTGCGCTGATCGGGATGTCGCGACGCTCAATCGGAGAAATATTTTCCTGAACGACATGGAAGAATGACGCAAAAGTTCAATACATTGACGCAAAGGTTCAATGACTTTGTGCGGCCAGCGTGTAACTCTATCCGAGTAGAACCTCTTGTCCTGACCGCCCCGCTATGGGGGCATTTTTTCCATCAATGATTCGATAACATCAGCTCCGACCATGACCCTCAAGCACTACTTCCGCGCCGCGCTCTCCACTTTCGCCATGGCGGCGGCTCTAGCAAGTCCTGCCATAGCCGAGGAATCAGGCAAGATGACCATTCCCGATTTCACCAAGGGCGCAAAAATCCCAACCCGTGCAACCCACGATTGGAACCTCGGGGCCACGGGACTTCGCGGGTGGATTTTCTGCGACGAGTTGGTCACCACAGAAGCCCGCCAAATCGCGATCACCCAGGTGGACAAGGGCTCTCCCGCCGATGGAATCCTCGCGGTTGGCGACGTGATCCTCGGCGTCGGCGGCAAGCCGTTTTCCTACGACCCGCGCACCGAGTTCGGCAAGGCCCTCACCCTCGCCGAATCGGAAGTAGGCGGTGGCGATCTGGCCATCACCCGCTGGCGTAAGGGCGAGACGGCGGAGGTCGTCGTGAAACTCCCGGTATTGGGCGGTTTCAGTTCCACCGCTCCTTATGACTGCGCGAAGTCCAAGCGCATCTTGGAGCAAGGATGCAAGGCGCTCGCTGAAAAAGTGGCAAAATCGGAGCACCAGGAGGATCCCATTGTGCGCTCTCTCAACGCGCTCGCCCTGTTAGCCAGTGGTGATCCCGCCTATCTCCCGCTGGTGAAGCGCGAGGCGGAATGGGCCGCGACAGATTTCTCGGAGGACAGTATGAAGACATGGTATTACGGCTACGTCATGTTGCTGCTCTCGGAGTATGTGTTGGCGACTGGCGATGAGTCGGTCATGCCGGGGCTGCGGCGTCTCGCGCTGGAAGCCGCCAGGGGTCAGAGTGCCGTCGGTTCGTGGGGTCATGGGTTTGCGATACCAGGCGGTCGGCTTGGCGGCTACGGAATGATGAATTCGCCAGGCGTGCCACTCACCATTGCACTTGTACTGGCGCGTGAGGCGGGTGTGAAAGATCCTGCACTGGATCTCGCTATCGAGCGCAGTGCGAAGCTGCTGCGTTTCTACATTGGAAAGGGTGCGATTCCCTACGGTGACCATCACCCGTGTGTTGCTGTCCACGATGACAACGGCAAGTGCGGGATGGCCGCCGTCTTGTTTAACCTGCTCGGTGAAAAGGAAGGCGCGGAGTTTTTCTCCCGCGTGAGCGTGGCCTCCCACGGGTCGGAGCGCGACTGTGGGCACTGCGGGAATTTCTTCAACATTCTGTGGGCGATGCCGGGTGTTGCCCTGTCCGGCCCGAATGCCACAGGAGCGTGGATGAACGAGTTCGGTGGCTGGTATTTCGACCTTGCACGGCGCTGGGACGGGACTTTTCACCATCAGGGCCCGCCGGAGTTTGAGCAAGACAGCTATGAGGGATGGGATGCGACGGGCAGTTACCTGCTGGCCTACGCGATGCCACTGAAGAAAATTTATCTCACCGGAAAACGTCCCGGAATCACCCCGCAGCTTGACGCAGCCGCAGCGCAATCGCTCATCCTCGATGGTCGCGGTTGGAACAACAAGGACCGGAACACTGCCTATGACGATCTCAGCACAGACCAGCTTTTCGAGCGGCTCGGCAGTTGGGCTCCGGTGGTTCGCGAGCGGGCCGCGATGGCGCTGGCCCGCCGCGAGGACGTTCCCATTCAGGCCCTGCGCAAAATGCTAGATTCCCCGCGCCTTGAATCCCGTTACGGCGCTTGCCAGGCGCTTCAGGCACTGGGCGAGCGAGCCGCGCCCGCCGTGGATGCGCTGAGGAAACTTTTGTCCGAACGCGACCTCTGGCTCCGCATCAAAGCGGCCGATGCCCTTGCCGCCATCGGTACTCCCGCGATGCCAGCGGTTCCGCAACTTCTCGAACTGCTGGCGCAGGTGGACACGAAAAACGACCCGCGCGGGATGCAGCAGCGGTATCTTTGTTTCGCGCTTTTTGATGACGGCGAGGAGCATCATGTAGGAATGCTCAACTCTTCCTTGGACGGAGTTGACCACAAGTTGCTCTGCAAGGCTGTGAGGGTTGGTCTCAGGAACCAGGATGGTCGTGCTCGGGGCAGCATCGGCTCTGTCTATCGAAATCTATCTGCCAAAGAAATCAAACCATTGTTGCCCGCGATCTATCAGGCGGTTATCGAACCGGCCCCGAGTGGGGAAATGTTTTCCGACTCGATTCGCGTGGAGGGTCTGCGCATTCTCGCCAAGCATCGGATCGAGGAAGGAATCCGCGCCTGCGTGAATTACACCCGCGATCAAAATCCATGGGATAGCCAGGACCGCACCCCCGAGTTAATGGGTATTCTTCTCAGCTACGGAACGCACGCAAAGTCAGTCATCCCGGAACTGACGAAGATTGCCGACTACTTTGAAAAGGAAGAAAAAGACTTTCCCGAAGACCTCACGCGCATGAAGGTCGATTGTGTCCGCAAAACGATACGTGTGATTCAAGCCTCGAAAGCATCCCCGGAGCTCCTCCGACTCAAGTAAACCACAGCACCATCAAAGACATCGCCACAATGCTCATCACCGCAGTCCTTTCTGCGGCCAGTACCCAAACGAAGCCGCTGGCAGCTTCCAAAAGATCGCTCGCAAATGACGCAAAAGTTCAATAGATTGACGCAAAGGTTCAATGACTTTGTGCAGAAGTCGTGGCAGACTTTGAATCGGAAATCGCTGTGTGTCGCCGCCCGAACTCCCCAAACCCATACATGAAATCAATATCTCTGTATGGTTCGGTCCTCGTGATGGCGGTCCTCGTGATTCCGGATGCGTAAATTCCGTCGATGCTGAAACCTGCTCCCATAGAACAAAAGACAAACCTCATGAGTCTCGTGAATATTTTTCTTATATCACTGCTGCTGCTCGCGCCGCTGGCTGGTGATTCTCCGCAGACGGGAGCGGCTCCATCAAAATCTTCTCCGACCGTCCAGCGGCAGGGTTCGACCCTTTACGACCCTGCCGAACCCTACGATGTGAATTTGCCGGTTTATCCGGTTAGATATACCGAGGAGCAGAAGCAGGCGCAACGGGCAGCGGGGATCGCCCTAGTTGAGGGTGTGAATGTCGCCGTCCGTGCGCAGCGGGCCGAGTATCGTGCACAGCCCGGTGTGTACCGTTTGCCCAAGGGCGCGAATTTTAACATCAGTAGGCTCGGCGCGTTCACGCTTCATCTTCCGAATTGCGAAATTATCATGGAGTGCGTGGAGAAGCCGCTTTTTCCTCTCTGGAAGGTCGGGTCTTTCACGATAGTCGGCCCGGTGAAGGTCGATGTCGATCCGTTGCCGTGCTCGCAGGGGCGCATCGTCGCAAGTGACTATGAACGCAGACGTATCACGGTGGACATTTTGCCGGGTTATCGCGCCCCAGAGGCCGGGACCAAGACGACGGAATTGTTCTACGCCTACAGCCCTAAGGGCATTTGGCTCCCTAATCCTTCGTGGTCACAGTTCAACTGGAAGAGCGCTGAACTGAGCGCAGGCGGTCGCACCGTGACTTTCACCATTGGTAGTGAGTTGGCGCGAGATTATTGGGATCGCCTCTACAGCCCCGGTAATCTCGCCGCCATGGGGTATTCGCCCACATGGCTCATGATCCTTGATGACGTCGCCAATGTGACCTTGCAGGACTTGGATTTCTACGGCGGTCTTTTCTGCTATGGGAACGCAACCGAGACTTGCACCATGACCCGTGTGCGTGGTCGAAGATGTCCCGGCACAAACCGTCTCTATGGCGGTGGAGGCTGGCAATCGGGCACACGCAAGTGTCGAGTGACGTTGGACAGTTGCGAGTTCCGGACATCGTATGACGACTTGCTGGACATGTCTTCTAGCAGCATGGCCATGGTTTGGCAGCAGACGAGCGCTCGAGAGATTGTCGTATGGGATAACATTTGGCATCGCTACCAGGATGACGAGCCTGGAAGCCTGTTCGAGTTCTACCAAAAGGATTTCACGCCTATCACCAGCGCCAAGCTTGTGTCGGCCCAGCGGGTCCCGGACGACGAGGCCAAGCCGTGGATTGAGCCTGCGGCGGAGCTCATCCGCAACGCGCTGAAGTTTAAGGATCTGACCGGCTACCGGGCGTTCTGGCGTCTGAAGTTCGACAAAGATCTTACCCTAGACCCTGGCATGCTCGTGGAAGACGTGGTTGACCGCCAGATGGAGCTCGTGATGCGCAATTGCTTGTGGTCGGATGCGGGCGTGCGCGTCATGATTCAGAGCGGCAAGCGGATCGAGCTCACAAATAATCATTTCGTGCGTATCGCGGGGGGACTGGACGTGAAAACCGATTCGTGGTGGTGGCAAGGGGCGACCGTCAACAATGTAACCATCGCTGACAATGTCTTCCTCGACTGCAACTACGGGGCGCTATGGGGCTCGGGCAATGCTGCCATTAGTGTTAATAGCGGCACGGAACAGCCCATCCGCAGTTTTCCTGAACGTTATCCGAACAACAACATCGTCATCCGCAACAACCGCATCGAACGCTCTAGCGCCGGGGCCATCATCGTTCAGAACAGCAACAATGTTCAGATCACTGGCAATGAGTGCCGAAACTTGTTTCAACTCAAGCCTCCCAGTGCCGCCATAGACGTTACGGGTTCGGGCAATCTCTCGATCACGAGTAACCGGGTTGAAAACAGTCCGGCACCCGCCATCAAGGCCGATTGGATCGATGGCCTGCAATGCAATCAAAACACCGCCTCCAACTTGGGAACTGCTGGGAAGCCTGCGGTCATGGTGGACCTGAGTCATGTCCGTGAGTCCACGATTCAAGACAACCGTGTCGAACGCTCTCAGCTTGAAGCAGTGGTCCGTCTAGCCAATGGCACCAATGTTCAGACCAATCGCAACACAGCCAGTGATGCACCATCGGTGCCGGCGTTGGTCAACGACGATAAGAAACAACCATAGAGCAATCCAACGCCCTCGTGAAAAAACAAATTCCTATGAGATATCTACTGCCGACAATAGCCTTCATCCAAACCCTGGCAGTATGTTTGCCAGCGATTGTCAAAGGAGCCGAGGTGACGCCACCAGCAACTCCACCTGCTGCCGAAAAGCAGGAAATGCCAGCGATGGATTTACGGAAGATCATCGACGATGGTTTGAAGTCCGGAGTCAGTAAAATTGTCATTCCCCCCGGAGTCTATCGTGTCAAGCCGCAGAACAGCCAGCACTTGTATTTTAAGGATTTGAAGAATGTGGAGATCATTGCCAAGGATGTGGAGATGGTCTGCACGGAGACTGTCCGCGCGATTACTTTTGAGAACTGCGAAAATGTCATCTTACGGGGAATGACGGTTGACTACGATCCATTGCCTTTCACGCAAGGGAGGATTACCGCCATGGCACCCGATAAACGATGGCTCGAATTCGAGATTTTTGACGGTTATCCCGAGAATCTGGAAGCGCGTGTCGAGATTTTCGACCAGAAGTCGGAGACTCTCAAGCGATCCATCATTTACTGCGCTGAAAAGCCTTTTGAATCCCTCGGTCAGCGCCGCTACAGGCTCCTGAAGCCCGAAAACTACCAATACAATCCGGACACGGAAAAGGAGGAGGTTGGCGACATTCTCGTCACAAACAGCAACTACAGTCCAGGAGGCCAAAACGCCCATGCCATCGTCAGCAGCGGCTGCAAGAATCTGGTTCTTGAGGACATCCGCCTCTACGCCTCCAACTGTTTCAGCTATCTCGAATACAATTGCGACGGCACAAAATACATCCGGTGTTCCATTGATCGCCGGCCTTTAGAGAACGACCTGAAGCCGCGCGGCATTCGCCGTTTACGCTCAAGCAACGCTGACGCCTTCCACAGCAAGCACGCGGTGCGAGGTCCGCAGATCATCGGTTGCACCGCCAAATGGCAGGGCGACGACTGCGTCAACATCTGCGGCGAGTATTACATGATCATGGGCAGCCATAAACATTCAGTCCGGATCCTTGCAACCCGCGACATCAATCTCAAGGTTGGCGATCCAGTGGAATTGGTTTCCTACACAGGAGAGAGATTGCCCGACGCCAAGGTCGTGGCGATCGCTCCAGATGGCACGGTCAATGCAGAAGAATCCAAGTTCCTGCTGAAGCAACACATTAATGAACAAAACAAGCAGACGATGAGCAATCCTGAGACCAAGGCTTTGTCCATCACGCTTGACCGTGAGGTAAACCTGCCGATGGGTTCGGTCATCGGCTCCATGAACCACATGGGCAACGGATTCCTGGTGCAGGACTGTGATTTCGGCATGAACCGCTCCCGCGGCATCCTGATCAAGGCCAGCAACGGAAAAATCATCGGCAACAGGACGACCGGCAACTGGGGACACGGAATTCAGATCGCCCCAGAATGGTGGTGGCTTGAATCTGGTAGCAGCAATGACGTCGAGATCCGAGATAACATCATCAAGGACTGCCGAGACATCGCCATCATCATCGAAGCCCGGGCCGGAAATGGGCAGAGGGCGCCAGCCGGAGCGCACAATCGGATCTCCCTAACAAACAACAGCATTACAGATTCGCCACTTCCTAACATAGTTGTCACCTCGA
>CAIRGO010000163.1 GCA_903878115.1 Akkermansiaceae bacterium
ACGGGGCGTAGCTCAGCCTGGTAGAGCGCCTGCTTTGGGAGCAGGAAGTCGTCAGTTCGAATCTGGCCGCCCCGACCACTTTTTCTATATATTTTGCTTTTTGTGCTTGCTTGATTGCAATCCATTTCGCAACTTCGCCCCGCCTTACGGGAGATTGTAAGGCACTATTAAATCGGGTTTAGCTCAGCGGTAGAGCGGATGGCTGTTAACCATTAGGTCCTAGGTTCGAATCCTAGAACCCGAGCCAATAAAGGCTCTGATCCATAACGGATCAGAGCCTTTTCCTTTGTCCACAGGATTTAGTGGGTATTGATGATATTTATGATGATCGAATCGGAATGGGGAAAATTGCTCGACGAATATCGTTCGATTGAAATACGTGTAGGCAAATTGATGACTCAGATTTGCTCTCCCTATTGTCGTGTTTGTCCATCTCCTTGCTGTCGCTTGGATATCTGCAAAGAGGCCGTAGAGAGTCCTTTTTTGCTAGCCGTTCATGGTGCAGGAATTTCTTTTGATGCAAAAAACGGCTACCTAGGTTGTAGTGGCTGTCGATTGACAGTAGGACGACCACCGATTTGTCATGCGTTTGTCTGTGACAGGATCATGAACGATCAGAAAGATGACCTCCACCGCTATGCCATCGATTGCGTGGGTGAGTTGATGACCTATATCGGCAAACGAGCATGGCGTGGTAGGCAATTGGTAGAGGCCATGATCAAGAGTAATTTGGCAGCCATCGATCTGGTGATGTTTCGTGATCGATTGCAAGACGCACGCGCGGCATTAGTAATATTAGAACCTTATTTCACCGAATCAAAACCGTGGGATGAGGTGCAGTGGCGGACGTTGATTAAAGTTCGCAAACAGCATTAAATCAATAACTCACTCTGGAAAGATCCACCGACTATCGAAGTTGGGTATAGTTTCGCCGCGCTGAATTTTCCAGTAGCGTTCAACATAGCGCTCTACTCCTTTGCGGTAGGTTAGTTCTGGCATGGCTTTAAGCTTCCATTTGATTTCTAATAACTTTGCGTTGGCGGGCAACACGATCTCTTTACCTTTTGCTGTGACTGATTTGCCATCGACAGTGGCGCTGCTTAATTCCGCAAACCATGGAATGTGAAACATCACACTTTTCGGAGCTTTTCGCCATTGCGCATCAAGCTTGATGTTAGCACCATCGACAGTGGATTCTATTGAATAAGAAATTGTCCCGAAATCTGTAGGGGCTTTGGTGACGCGCACCACTTTACCAGACTCCAGCCAAGAAGGGGCTAGGGCAGAAGCAATGTGGAGAATTGGTTGCTGCGGATCTTCCCTCACCAACATATTGCGCAGGCATTCGTTAAAACGTGCCGCGCACCAACCGTGGGGCGGGTAGTTGTTATGGAAATGACGATCGCGCCAGGCCCAAATATCATACTCGAAACCAGTGTTGGTGCTGCCAGTGTGAACCAGGAAAGAATAAAAATCGGTAATCACCTCGCGGTCCATGCCCAGCGCGAGTAATGTTTGCAACACTTGAAATGTTTCGTAGTGGTGAATGACGGTGTGCTCAGGCTTCGACCAATCAAGGACTTTACCCTCCTTAGCTTGCCGCACTTTGAAGGCATTGTGCTCATAGGTCATGATGCCTTCTTGGTAGGCGAAATTCCGCACGGTGCTGACGGTGTTTTTCACCATGGGGTCGGAGGCGGAAATGACTCCGAATGGATAGACCCCACCTGATGCATTTTCCCAATCCATGCCTGCGAGCGGATCATCCAAACCAGGAGGGATGTAGCCACCTGTTTTTTCAGTGATCGCTTTGAGCTTCAGTAAAAATTTCGATTCATAGTCATCGTAGACTTTTTGAAATTTCTTAGCATCATCGTTCTTACCAACGGCGATGGCGAGTTCA
This sequence comes from Akkermansiaceae bacterium, assembly GCA_903878115.1. Taxonomy (GTDB): domain Bacteria; phylum Verrucomicrobiota; class Verrucomicrobiia; order Verrucomicrobiales; family Akkermansiaceae; genus UBA956. Next base: position 1,904 of record CAIRGO010000163.1, read on the forward strand.
ATTGCATCTTTTAAACCACGCAATACCCAGAAGCTGTGTCCAGTGTAGTGGCCATCGATGCGTTCATTATCATATGGTCCCGAAACGGGCCAAAGTCCCCACGGGTCCTTCGCTGTTTCGATGAGTAGTTTTTCGACATGCCCAGGAACAGCAGGATAGACTCGTGCGGCAAATGATTGATCACCTGTGATGCGATAATGCGCCGCTAAGGTCCATAATGCCTGACCCCATGCATCGGGATGAGTAGCGAGTAACCCGCTGAGCTTGCCATTGGCATCTTTAACGAGAACGTGCTCGATGCATTGCTCAGCAACTGCACTCATGCCTAGCATATCATAAGTGTGGATGATGAACGCAGCATCACGCGAGAAAAATTGATTGTATTGAACATCGCTCACTGTCTGAATCACGCTTTTGCGGTCCTCTTGCAAATCGCGAGCCATTAGATCATACATTAAGGAGGATTTTTGCATGTCCATTACCTTCTGCTCCGGCACTTCGAACACGGTTTCTGGATGCAACGTTTTACGCCAAAATGCATTGCTTTTTTCCAGATAATCATCGAATCGCGCATCGGCGACTGCTTTAACCTGCTCCGCACGAGCATCTGACACCGGCACCCATGGAACGATGACATCGACAGATGCTGATTTTCCAGGTGCCAAAGTGATCACGAATTCAAATGGTTCGCAATTCGCTTCGGCTTCCAAAACTTTCCATCCAGATTGATCAGGAAGATAGCGAAAAATGAGATGCTTGCTATCTGTCCGATGCACCATGCCGTGCTCACGAATTTCTGTGGGCTCCCATTGTTTCCATTCTTGCCAGGTTGAGACATCGATAAAACGTTCCGCCCACCACATCGGTTTGGTATGATCAAAAAATGGTTGCCGCCAAGCACCTTCATGATCAAACACTCGAGCACCTACAGCAGCGCGCTGTAATGACTTGCCAGCGTTCGTTGCGGTGAGTCTTACGAAGCCTAACAAATTCCCATGCGGATCGAGACCAACTGGCGCGGCGAATGCCTTGACGCGATACTCGATGCCATCAACGATCGAGCCGTAGTTAATCACGGGCATGCAACCCTCATCCAGTGTGCGAACGCGGCTATTGAGTTTCTTTAATGGCGTGCCAGCCCAAACGGTTAGTTCACTCCACTGCGCGTTGAAGGCACCATCACCAGTCAATTGAAATGCCTTTGGCGAATCCATGAATCCTAGTGCATCACTAGGGTTCAAAAAATAATTGAACGGTCCACTTTGGTCATGCACCTGCTCGTCGATCTTCGCATCGTGAAGATAGGTCTCGGACCTTCCATCATTCGGCACAAATGTCAAAACGGTCGCCGCTTGAAAGCAGCAAAAAATTGATCGTGTAGAGCGGCGCATAAAATAGTAACGTAAAATGATTTTCCTCTAACAGAATTACTTGTAAGCAGAGACGGGTTTCGGTTCTACGCCTAATTCTTTGTAATTGAATCCGCTCTCTAAGGGCTTGTATTCTCCTACAATTTCAACGCTGCTATTGGCTTTGATTTCTCTCTCCATGGCCATGCCCCAATACGCGGCATTGATGATCATCCTACGCAGCCCTGGGTTTTCTAAATCTGTTCCGCTACCCATAGTGCAGTGAAATACCCGAGCACTCTTGCCCGTACTTGTTTTCCAATTCTTAAACCACGCCACTGGCAATGGTTCTTTTTTGGGATTTGGAGCATCATCATGTTTGCGACCCATCAGTGGTTGCCCCCAGACCAGTGCGGTACAATCGGCTGGCAAACTCGCGCCTTCTTTATACGTGCGGTAAACATCGGAGTTCCCCCAAATATCACTCACTCCAATCAGAATCGGATGTTCTTTTTGCTCTGGCACGATGTTACCACGCGTGGAATCAGCATGCCAATTGCCATGATGCCCTAAGAACGTGCCTCCTAAAATATCCACGCCCCAACTGATTTTTTTGCCATCAATTTCGTAGGGCAGGGGGGCGTGGAATCCGTGATTGCCAGTTCGAAGCGACATAAACGGTTTGCCGGAGTCGATGTACTTCACAATCATTTCGCGCTCAGCCATCGGCAATGTCAACAATCGTGGAAAGAAAATGACCATGTCTGCTGTGGCTAATTGCTCTAAGCCAGGAATGTGATGCTCTTTCAGCGCTTGGCCTTTTTCAGGATAGACGGGCATGGTCGGATCGACGTCACCTTTTTCATTTACACAGAATAATACCGTGCAATCAAAGCCATGATGTTTGCTTAAAATTTTTGCCATCATCGGCATCGATTGCTCGCTGCGATATTCCTGATCTGCAGCAATGAGCACGATTCGTTTGCCGTGCCCAGGCCCCTCACCACCAGGATATGTTAGCCATTGTGATTGATCTTCACCGGCAGCAACGCTACAGGAAAAGGTGCACGCGATGGAGTAGAGAAAATGAGGTATGTATTTGGTCATCATGGTATTCGTTTTGTATGTATGAGGTGAAAGGGAAGAAAAATGAATGATCGTAGTTATACACCGCGAAATTCATATTCTTTCACTCGAAAACTATTCCTCATCTGCTGAGTGTCCAGAATTTATTAATATAATTCATTCACCAACGTAGAAGCAAAAAACATCAGCCGATTCCATGAATCAGCTTGCAAAAAAACCAGTGCTGGGCGAAAAACACCTCGACGATGACCATTCTCCGCTGCATTATATTAACCTTCACCACGATCCTGTTGGTCAATTGTCAGCGCGAGACCCAAGTGGAAAAAGCCAATCGAGATAAAATCTTGTTGGTGGGAAATGGGGGGGAGCCAAAAGCGTTAGACCCTCATTTGGTCACTGGAGTGATCGAGAGTAAAATCATTTCTAGCTTGTTTGAGGGATTAGTGGGGGATGACGCAGAAAGTGATTCTGTCATGAGACCGGGTGCAGCTCTGACTTGGGAACATAACCCAGACTTTACCGAGTGGATTTTTCATCTTCGCCCCGAGGGAAAGTGGTCCGATGGTGAGACGGTCACAGCACACGATTTCGTTTTTTCCTACAACCGTATGTTGCATCCTGACACTGCGGCTCCCTACGTGGAGATGCTTTATTTTATAAAAAATGCAGAAGAGTTCAATCGCGGAAAGGTGTTAGATTTTGAACAGGTCGGTGTCAAAGCCATCGATGACTTCACGTTGAAATTTTTCTTAAAGGAGCCCGTTCCTTATTTGCCTGGAGTTACACGCCATTACACATGGTTCCCAGTGCCCAAACATGTGGTGCTAAGTTACGGAAAAATGACTGACCGTTTCACCCGTTGGAGCGAGCCCGGCAATATGGTTGGAAATGGAGGATTTGTTTTAAGTTCATGGCGTCTCCACGATCACGTCAAAGTAGTGAAAAATCCGTTTTATTGGGATGCTGCCAACGTGCAACTCAACGGGGTGACATATTTACCGATCGAGAATTTTTATACCGAGACACGAGCCTATTTAGCGGGTCAACTCCACGTGACCTATCAATTGCCGCCGGATTTGGTCGATAAAATGCGAGCAGAATACCCAAAAGAGATTCGAGAAGACCCCTATGTGGGATCGCGTTTTGTTCGCTGTAACGTCACTCGTCCTGGCTTGGATCAGGTGAAAGTGCGCATGGCTCTCTCCTACGCCATTGATCGTAAGCAACTTTGCGATACGATATTAAAAGGTTACGAAGCAGCAGACACCTATTCGCCCGATCTTGGTGATTATAAGCCTGAATCAGTGTTGGGCTTCGATCCTGCCAAGGCCAAACAATTGTTAGCTGAGGCTGGCTATCCCGATGGTAAAGGATTTCCTCGTTACTCGTTACTCATAGGCAGCGGCGGCACACGTGCCACTAGCGAGGCACTACAGGCGATGTGGAAAGACAATTTGAACATCTTGATCGATATCAAAGCGTTAGACTCGGGGTCATACATCACTGCTCAGCAAAAACTTGATTTCGATCTCGCTCTCGCAGGATGGGTGGGTGATTACTTAGATCCTACCACGTTTTTGTTGATGTGGACGAAAGGCAATGGCAATAATAATACTGGTTGGTCAAGTGAGGCATTTGAAACTATGCTCGATGAAGCCGCTCACAATCAAGATGCGGCCCAACGACTGCGAATTTTTGAGAAAGCGGAAAAACTTCTGATGGACGAGCAACCCATTATTCCCTTTGCGTGGCAGGCGAAAACTTATCTGCTCAGTCCGAGTGTCAAAGGTTGGCCCCCTTTGTTGTTAGATAACCATCCATGGACAGCGGTGCGACTGGAAAAATAATTCTGTTAGAATCATGATACGCTTTATTACAGGTCGGTTATTGCAAGGGATATTGGTGTTATGGGTATTGTTTACCCTAACATTTTTCCTAGTAAAAGCATTGCCTTATGGGCCATTTCAATCGGAAAAAGCAATGCCTGATCATGTGAAAGCAAAAATCATTGCTTACTACGGATTGGATCAACCAGTTTCTGTTCAATACAAACGAACACTAAAGAATGTTCTGAGTGGTGATTTAGGTTTATCTACGCGCCTCGAAGGTCGTCCAGTTGATGAGGTTCTTCATCAGGCATTTCCCGTTTCATTGCAGATTGGCACCTTAGCCATGGTGTTAGCGCTACTCATCGGTATCCCAGCGGGAGTGATTTCAGCGGCAAGGAAAAATTCGTCGATTGATTTCATGCTGATGACTGGCGCAATGATCGGGCTTTGCTTGCCTTCATTTATCATTGGTCCTGTTCTTGCGGAGACTCTAGGCAGGAAGTTACTATGGTTTCCTGTCATGGGTTGGGCAGCGGGAGAGTATCAATTTTTGATCTTGCCAGTGGTGACTCTATCCTTGGGAACAGCCGCTTATTTGGCAAGGCTAACACGTGCAGGAATGCTCGACACTCTCTCCCAAGATTTCGTGAGGACGGCCCGCGCAAAGGGAGTTTCTGGTGTTGTCATTTTGATCAAGCATTGTATGCGTGGTGGCTTGGTTCCTGCTGCTGCATTCATCGGGCCCGCCTACGCAGGGATCATCTCTGGTTCCGTAGTGATCGAAACAGTATTTCAGATTCCAGGTATTGGTCGTCATTTTATTAAGGCGATTGAAGCTGCTGACTCGCCTATGATTACTGGAATTGTATTGTTGTATGGATCGTTCATTGTGTTAGGCAATCTCGCTTCTGATTTACTTAATCTTTGGCTTAACCCGCGCATGCGCAACGCCGCTTCTTAGTCCCATGGCTGAAAAAATCGAAAAAGGTATATCGCTCTGGTCAGACGCATTTCAGCGTTTGAAGAAAAATCGCGCGGCAGTTGTTAGTCTATTTTTATTGGCAATTATCATGTCGTCCTGCATTATTTTGCCGATGATCCCAGGATTTCTCATCGATCCTAATTTGCAGAATTTAATGCTGGAAAATCTAAGTCCAAGTTCCGCTCACTATTTTGGCACCGATCATCTAGGACGTGATATTTTCTCTCGATTGATGTTTGGCGGTCGCATCTCGATTGCTGTTGGGTTGATCACTACGATGGTTTCTGTGTTCATTGGTGTGATATGGGGCGCTTTAGCGGGATACGTCAATCGTAAGTTGGATGCTCTGATGATGCGTATTGTTGATATATTATTTGCCATGCCATTTTTGATCGTAGTAATTTTATTACGAACTGTATTAGAACCTAAAACGACTCAGTTGACCGATTGGGTTGTGAATTTGATTGTTACTGATGGTGCATCGGTAGAACGAATCAATACTGTGCGCACAGCTGTAGAACCGCTATGTTCGCTGATCCCTCTATTTATCGCCATCGGCATGCTGTCATGGTTAACGATTTCGCGAATTGTTCGGGCACAGGTTCAGACCGTGAAAAAGCTCGAATACGTCGAAGCGGCACGCTCTTTAGGCCTCGGCAATGTTGCCATTTTGTTTCGTCACATTCTGCCAAACAGCATCGGTCCGATTGTGGTCTATACGACACTGACCATTCCCTCGGTGATGTTATTTGAAGCCGTGCTTTCTTTCTTAGGAATGGGAGTAAAGCCACCTAACAGTTCATGGGGTGTCTTGATTGAAGAGGGCGCCAGTCGCATGTTTTCGAATCCAATGCAGCTGGTATTCCCTAGTGTGTTCTTTTCACTCACTCTGTTATCGCTCAACTTTTTAGGCGATGGTCTGCGCGATGCCTTGGATCCTAAATCGTCGAAGGATTAAACCGTTTGCGAAACTTTCGCATAATCTTCAGTTGATAAACAACAGGGATCAGCGGCGACAAAGTGATTCGGTTCGATTTCGCGCAGTGGAAATGTTTGTCCTATTGTTTGCTCGTAAAGTGGATGATTAATGCGGTGACCAAATGCGGAACCCGCGGGAGGATTGATCGGAGAGGGGACGTCACCTTCTAACAAAATGCGCGTTTTTTTCACACTAGGTTTTGGTTCTGGGATCGCAGAGAGCAATGCTTTGGTGTAGGCGTGCCGTGGTTTTTGGTAAATCGCATCAGCATCGGCAAGTTCGACAATTTTTCCTAAATACATCACCGCCACACGATCACTGATATGTTTCACCACCGCGAGATCGTGTGCGATGAAAAGATATGACAATCCCATTTCTTGTTGTAATTCTAACAAAAGATTCAGCACTTGCGATTGCACCGAGACATCTAGCGCGCTCACTGGTTCATCACAGATGATCAACTTTGGTTTTAGGGCAATGGCCCTCGCGATACCAATGCGTTGACGTTGACCGCCAGAAAATTCGAATGAATATTTATCCGCAGAATTGGCAGGCAGACCAACGCGGTCTAACAATTGATTCACCCAAATGCGGCGCTCCTCTTTGTTGCCAATGCCATGAATAATGAAGGGCTCTTCTAAAATCGAGCGCACACTGTGTCGTGCGTTTAAAGATTCAGAAGGGTCTTGGAAAATCATTTGCATGTCGCGTCGCAGCGGACGAATACTCGATTGCGAGGCGTGCGAAATATCATGTCCCTGAAAATGAATGGAGCCAGCATTGGGTTCGTAGAGTCGTACGATTGCTTTACCAAGTGTTGATTTTCCACAGCCTGATTCACCGACGAGACCTAGCGTTTCCCCAGGCGCAATCGAAAAAGAGACATCATCGACCGCTTTTACTGAACCGATGCGCTTTTTGAAAACGCCTCCTAACACGGGGAAGTGAATTTTGAGTTGATTGACTGAAAGAAGTGGTTGCATGGTTGTTAGATTCCTTCGACGCATTGTGGGCAGGCTTCTACCCAATGATTAGGAGAAATTTCCTTATAAAGCGGTCTTTCACGAAGTACTGAGCCTTCGCGTTTCATGCGTTGGCAAAAGCGACAACCGTGCACGAACTGGTTGAGAGATGCGACCATGCCGGGGATCACCGGTAGCATTGATTTGCGTGGAGTATCGAGATGAGGCATCGAATGCAATAATCCCTTCGTGTAAGCATGACGTGGGTTTTCGAAAATTGTTTTCACGGGCGCTCGTTCTACGATTCTTCCTCCATACATCACGACCACTTCATCGCAGGTTTCCGCAATCACCCCGAGATCGTGCGTGATAAGAATCATCGACATGCCTAGCTCCTCTTGCTGATGTTTGATCAAATCAAGAATCTGCGCTTGCACAGTGACATCGAGCGCAGTGGTAGGTTCGTCCGCAATGATTAGGTCAGGACGGCAGGCAAGTGCCATGGCTATAACGATGCGCTGCCTCATGCCCCCGGAAAGTTGATGCGGATAATCGCTCATGCGTATCTCGGGAGCAGGGATGCGCACCAGATGCAGCATTTCTAAGGAAGCCTGCCAGGCCTCTTTTTTGCTCATATTTTTATGAAGCAAAAAACATTCGCTAAGTTGTTTGCCAATTCGATGAGAGGGGTTGAGCGCTGTCATCGGCTCTTGGAAAATGACACCAATTTCGTTGCCGCGAATGCGACGCATGTCTTTCGAGTCAACTTTTGTTAGGTCATTTCCCTTGAAAAGAATTTCCCCTTCGAGGATTTTACCTGATGGCTGTGGGAGCAGTCGCACAATGGACATGGCAGTGACGCTTTTCCCGCAACCTGATTCGCCCACAATACCTACAGTTTGACGTTTTTTTACAGAAAAAGACACTTGATCCACGGCGCGTAAGAGACCGGAATCCGTATCAAATGCGGTGATGAGTTTTCTAACATCTAACAGAATATCACTCATTTGGTTCACCTCCTGCTTTCACGCGATAGGCGTCATAGACGCGATTGGCTTCAGGAAACACCGTTTTTTCACGCATGGCTTTTAAAGTTTCCTCTTTCGTGTCTTGATCGATCCAGAACACATAGCTCATTTCGGGATCGTCACTGATGCGCACATTGTGCTTTTCTGGCCATTTCACCCAACGCCAGTAGGCGAGGCGATAAAAATCTTTTTTCCATCCGGGACTCCACACGGCTTCTTCATGGATGATATCCTCGATGCGATGACTTGTTGATTCCACTTCACCTTCTGTGGTGGCGTTTCGGTTAGCTTCTAACAATTTATCCATCTCAGGCTTCGCATAGGTGAAAATATTGTTCGTCATTACACGAGGCGTTTTAGTTCCGGGCTCGTAAGCATCCTTTGAATGAAAAAATTCATAGTAGTCCGGAAAGGGAGGCGTAGTGCCCCATGCACTGAAGGCAATTTGGTGTTTCTTTTGCGCTACTTGTTGGTAGTTGGCCGTACCTTCCATGGATTCTAGTCTGTATTCTACGCCCGCTTTAACGGCCTCTTCTTTGATCCGTTGCATGAGTTGATCAATAAATGGCGACTTTGAAAAACTAATCGTAAACGATAGCCGTTCTCCTTGGGCATTGATCCAATAGCCATCGTTGTCCTTTTTTGTGTAACCTGCTTTGGCAAATGATTCTGCAGCTTTTGCGGGTGAAAACTCACGTGTAACGATTTTTGAGTTAGAGTAACGCCCGAAGCCGTCGTTCATGATGTGTAGACGATTAGCATCACCACGCATGTCATAGTCGATGACACGTTGCCAATTGGTAGCGTGTTGAAGTCCGATGCGGATATCTTGATTGGCAAGGGGTGGATAGGCTTGATTGAAGTATAAGCCATATGGACTACGCGGGTATTCATTGAAGAAAGTAGCCTTTTCGATGTATCCATCAAATACTTCAGGAATCTCGGTTTTTTCATACCAATACTTTGGTTGGCCTAACGGAAATAATTCAATCTCACCACGCTTAAACAAAACGAATGCTTTCTCCATATCCCGAATCAATTTGTATTCGATGCGGTCAGGATTGTAGAGGTTACGATAGTATTTCAGATCTTTAGCCCACCAAGTTTTAACGCGACTCATGGTGATAGAATTTCCTTTTTTGACATCTTCAGCGAGAATCTGATAGGCCCCTGTTGTAGGGCGAGGACGCCAATTATAACGTTCTTCAAAATCCGGACCAAATTCACGATAAAATTTCACCTGAAATGGGACCAGGTTAGCAAAAAAACCTGTGCGTGGTTTCTTATTTGCCAGGCGCACACAAATGTAATCGTTTCCAAACGAGGTGATCCCATGAAACTGTTCACCATAATATGTCCTGTACCATGGCTCCGTGAGATACTGAGACAAATAGACATAAAAACTCATAAAAAAATCGTCAGTAACGACTTCTTCTCCATCCGACCACTTGGCGAGATCATTGATGTGAAAATAAACAGTTTGTTGATCGTCGGCTACGGCCCAACGATCAGCGAGTGCTGGGATGAGGTTTCCGCTATCTGGGTGAGTGCTCAGTAGACCCATTTCGATATAATCCCAGTGCATAGAACGGAAGCCATTGTTCGCGCTTTTGCCCAAACAACGAATGGTAGGTGGGTAAGCTAAGTTAGGAAAAAATGAATGATATGTTCCACCTTTCTTGGCATCAGGAGACCCCACATCCAGGTCATCATCATTAGTTTGCCACGTTAAATTTGTTGGCAACTCCGATTCTTCTTTCCTCTGGAAAAAATCACCGTCAGTTTTTTTCTTTTGCATCGAGTCGAGCGACTTCTGCTGCTCTAACAATAAATCGTTATCGGTGATCTTGGCGACTTCACCACTGATTTTTTCGATTTTTTGTTGAGTTTCTTCACGCGTTTTTTTGTTGTAGCGCTCATAAAAAATCTTTCGCTCTTCGGTGTTGTCGTAGGCCTCGGTCTTTGTATTATCATCGCATGAAGTAAGACAACAAATACAGAAAGTGATAGATACCAAATGGCAGAATTTTGACATCATGAGTAAGTGGTGAATTTTTTTGGGTCAAAGGCTTCGCGAATGGCTTCGCCCACGAATGTGATTAGTAATAACGTCACAGCTAAAATGACAAAAACCGAGCTAACAATCCATGGTGCTTCTAAGTTAGCAAGGCCATCAGCTAATAAGGTGCCCCAGCTAGGGTAGCGGTCTGGTAATCCGAAACCGATGAAGTCAAGCGAGGTGAGCGAGGTGGCCACCGCAGTAACGGTAAAGGGAACCAAGGTGATTGAGGTAGATAAAACGTTAGGTAAAATATGTCGAAAAATAATCCGTGGAGTGCCTGCTCCAAGAACTCTTGCTGCGGCCACGTAATCGCGGGCTTTCTCTTTATAGGCTGCTGTGCGTTTGTATAAACTAATGCCAATCCATGAGAAGATACTCATGACCGCTACAATCGAAATGATGGATACATTTTCTCGCCCTATGCGTGAAGCGATGATCATCACGACAAATAGGAAAGGAATATTGCTAAGAATTTCAATCATCCGTTGCATGATCAGGTCAAAAACTCCGCCGAAATATCCCGACGCCAGTCCCGTAACAATGCCGATCGCAAACGTCAGGAAAACGTAGAATGCGGATGCCTTGCATACGACTTGAAGGCCTCCATACAATTGCGCGAATAGATCCCATCCTCGTGAATCAGTGCCCAAAATATGGTGGTTCTTCCATGATGGTGCCACTGGTGGATATTTGAGCGCATAGTAGTCAGAAGGGCCTGAGAATTGTGTCTCGTCGGCTGATTTGTCGTAAATTTCCCGCTTTTCCAATACTCCCTCACGCCACGTTTCTTTTGCCAGAGGTTCGCCTTTATCGCTAAATACTGTCGTCGATCCTTGGAGTTTCCCTTTACGAAACGTGGATTCCTTTTGCTGAATTGTAGGAGAATTGGGAAAATAAGAAGTTGCCAATCCTTGGTAGGCTTTATTGCTATTTTGCTCGTAATATACCCCATCTCGATTGGCTAACGAAACTTTTTGCAATTCATCCGTATCGAAAGTTGTGTCCCACGGAACGATTGGCATAATGGCAAAGTTGCCTTTTTTCTCTGCTTGAAATCGTTTTTTGATTTCGCGGTAATTTGCATTTTGTTTGGGAACTCCCCCGAATGCATCATCAGTGTAGTTCTTTGTGACAAATGCGGGAAAATACCAACTTCCATTATATTTCACTGCGAGCGCTTTTTTCCCGACTAGTGCTTGATCGGGGATCGTCGTCAGCAAAATGACAACTAAAATAATAAACGAGCGGTAGCCACGAGAGAGCGAACGAAAGCGCTTAAACCTTCGTGCTGTCATCGGATTCCATTCAAAATTCTTTCCTGCGATCCAGCAACCGATCGCGATGACAGTAACTAACGTTAGTAGAGCATAGCCTGTGATCACTGACCAATTGATGCGCGAGCCTTCTGATGAACTATCAAATTCAAAAGAGAAAAACCACCTCAGCGTTGGCAATTGCAAATCATACAATTGTCCCAGTGCTGAGAAAAGCACTACCAATAAGAGAACAATGGCTATTTTTCTAGGAAAAGTCATGAGGCGATTATTCAAAAGAAATTTTAGGATCGACGATGGCCACAGCTATGTCTGAAATGATATTTCCTATGAGAAGCAAAAATGCGCTGATCGTCAGTGTTCCCATCATCAATGTCTCATCTCTCTCTAACAATGCGTTAAATTGAAGAAGCCCGAAACCATCGATATCGAATATTTTCTCGATTAACATACTGCCGCTGATGAAGATTCCAACGATTCCGCCAATGGTGGTTGCTAAAGGAATAAGTGAATTACGCAGTGCATGACCAAAGACGGCACGCTTAAAGCTTGATCCCTTTGAGATCGCAGTGCGCACATAATCGGCAGCTAAATGATCCATGAGGCTGTTTTTTACCATCATTGTCATCATCGCAAATGCTCCCACCAAGTAACACACCATCGGCATGGCTGCGTGCATAAAAAGATCTTTGCATTGCCCCCAAAAGCTTAGATCGGAAAAGTCGTCGCTAACAAATCCTCCCATCGGAAACCATCCCTTGGCACACACGAAAACGACCAGCAAGGCGCCTAGCGCATAGCCTGGGATGGCGTAGCCTGCAAAAACCATGACTGAGGTAGAATTGTCAAGCCATGAGCGATGTTTGATGGCTTTCACAATTCCTAGCGGTAGGCAGATTCCATAAATGAGCAAGATTTCAATGATGCCATAAAAAAGCGAAATCGGAATTCGCTTACGAATCATTACCGAAACAGGGTCTTGATAGCTAATGGATCTCCCTAATTGTCCTTGCAACAACCCTTGAAATTTCGGTTGATAAATTTCTGCGCGATACGGTGTATCATCGGGCATTTTCACTGCTCCAGGCACGTGTTTCCGCCATATCACTAATTGATCAGCGGGCGATTGAATGCGCACAGCCCATTGCTTTTGTTCCGCTTCGCTAAGTCCTTCTATACTGCCTTCATCATTGTTGTTGCGCTTTACTGTAACGGTTCTGATCGTGCCTGGGATGGTGACTTCAGCGGATGGTGAATTGTTTTCAAAAAGGGCAGCACTTTTTCTTGTGTCACGTGGTAAGGCACCCAGCCATTCGAGATAATGCCGGAAGGCAGGTTTATCACGATCATATTGTCCTGCCACCTTCATTAATTGCTCGGGCTTTAGACTGATGCCGCTCATTTCTTTGGAGCGTAGAACCTTGCCTTCACCTTGTCCCATCAAGCGTTTCATATCCTCTTCCATAGGGCCGCCTGGGACTAAGCGCATGATCATAAAAACCAGCGCTGTAATCCCTAACATCGTCGGTGGGATCAATAGTAGTCGTCTTATGAAATATTCTTTCACTCGCCGTTTAGAGTGTGGAAGTTCTTACGGATTGGCAAGGCAATCTTGTGGTGATGAAAATTCAACATGATACCGATCAGCCTGGTGGCCATATCAGTTTTCTCCCTGCGAGAATGTGGATATGCAAATGAGGCACCGCTTCTCCGCCATCGGCGCCGTTATTGATCACTAATCGGAAACCACTTTCTGCGAATCCGAGTTGCCGAGCGATGTCTGCTGCTTTCAAAAGCATGTGACCTAACAACTGTTGATCCTCTGATTGAGCAAGGGCAATGCGTTCGATCGGCTTGCGTGGAATCAACAAAAGATGTGTCGGTGCTTGGGGGGCAATATCGCGAAAGCACAGGCAAAAATCGTCTTCATAAATGATGTCAGCGGGTATTTCCCGCGCACAAATTTTTTCAAATAAAGTAGCCATAATTCTTCTGCGATAGCGATGAAATTAGCAACGTTTGCCATCAACCATGCGTGGGATGCTTAGCGGATTGGCATCTTGTAACTCGGCAGGAAGAAGACTTTGCGGTGCATTTTGCCATGCGACAGCGCGGGCAAAACGTGCAGCGGCCATGGTGCCAACGCTGGTGCTTCGTCCGCCCGATGTTGAAGGATAGGGACCGCCGTGAACCATGCTGTGGCAGACTTCTACACCAGTTGGGAAACCATTGAAGATAATACGTCCTGCGCGGCGTTCTAGAATTTCTAACAAATTTCCGTTAGCGGCGAGCTCCGCACTGGTGCCGTGAATGGATGCCGTCAATTGCCCTTCAAGCGCTTCCGCTGCGGCTGCAATTTCATCGAGCGATCCGATTACAATCAAGCTCGCCGGACCAAACATCTCATGGGTGAGCGCAGGATTTTGTAAAAATGACTCAGCGCTGCAGACAAAAATCATCGGCGCGCCTTGTCCATTAGATGGAGGATTGGTGCTTGCGATCTGCGTCACCCCCAGTTGCTTGGCGGCGTTGCTTGTGGCGTCTTGATAGGCTTGGCAAATGCCCGCATTCAGCATGACTCCTGGAGCAGCTTTGTGAATCAACTCGGTCAACGCATCAATGAAAGGCTGCTGCGAACCATCTTGTAGAAAGAGCAGTCCGGGATTGGTGCAAAATTGTCCAACGCCCATGGTGAGAGATTGGAAAAATCCTTCTGCGAGTGCTGCTGACTTTTCAGCAAGGATCCCAGGCAGCATGACAACTGGATTGATCGAGCTCATTTCAGCATAGACAGGAATTGGCTCAGGACGCGCGGCGGCGGCATCCATAAGCGCTCGACCACCCGCGAACGAACCGGTGAAGCCAACCGCTTTGACGGAGGGATGTTTTACCAATGTCATGCCGACATCACGTCCGCTGCCATATAGCACAGAAAAAACTCCTTCGGGCATCTGGCATGCTTGTGAAGCACGGACAACAGCCGACGCGACAATTTCAGCGGTGCCAGGATGGGAAGAATGAGCTTTCACGATGACCGGGCAACCAACGGCAAGCGCGGATGCGGTGTCACCACCAGCGACGGAGTAGGCGAGGGGAAAGTTCGACGCGCAAAATACTGCCACAGGACCTAACGGACGCAGCATTGAACGCAAATCAGGCTTGGCAATCGGTTGACGATCAGGGATCGCGGTTTCGATGCGCGCATCTAGCCACGATCCATCATCTAGCATGGTTGCAAATAATCTTAGTTGCCCGATGGTGCGTGCTGTTTCACCGCGCAGACGTGCCTCTGGCAGACCTGTTTCCGCCGCGCCTCTTGCGGCAATGGCGTCCACAGAAGCTTCGATTTCTGCCGCAATCGCACGCAGAAATTTCGCACGCTCACTAGCAGAAGTCATCCGATAGACAGGAAAAGCAGATGCAGCAAGGGACACAGCCTGTTCCACTTCTGCGGATGATGGAGCGGCATAGCCGGGCTCCATGACTTCGCCATTGGCTGGATTGATGGCAAAAGCTTGAGGGCCAGTCGAAAGACCGCGCGAGTAACCGATGAATGATGTTCCTAACATAGTAGTATGAGTGTTAACAGGGAGTTGGTATAAGATAAATGTCATTCTGGCAAGAGCAACATAGAAGATTTACTTGACCGCCACTACACCAGCGAAGACGCCAACGCACTCGTCACCGAGTATGGCTACGATGCCAACAATAACCTGCTCACCCTCACCGATCCAAAAAACGCAACTCGAAGCTGGACTATTTAGTAAGAAAGAATAATGGAAGATCTGTCGACAGCGGTATCTGAACTGCAATCGTCTGGGGCGGAGCGCGATGATCGACGAGGTCATCGATGCATTTGGCTGGGATCGTATGCATGCGATCAAAACACTCAACGGCAAAGTCACACACTGGAACAAAAGCAAAAAAATCAGGTTCCAGGTCAACACCAGCAAAGGTCCAGAGCCAGCCCGGTCAAAAAGCCCCAGCGTCCTGACTAGAAAAACCACGCCCAAAATTCAGCCGTAAAAAAGTTCATAATGACTCTTGATTCGGTTTGATACTGCTGAGCCCATGGCGGTGATTGCACTTTTAGGATGTTTTAACCTCGTAGATCCGCACCATCAATAAAAGCGACCATCACAAGAAATCTTGCCTCGCACAACAAATGTTCTTATGAACATCATTTGTGCCCTACGTCTGCCAACCTCGCCGTCCACGCGCCTCGAATGTCCCGACTGTGGCCATGAGCGGCTGCTCGCCTTCACCTGCAAAACTCGCCACTTCTGTCCCTCTTGTCACCAACGTCGCGTGCGATCCACCAGTGAATGGATCGGCAGTTCCGTATGCCATAAAGTCCCTCATCGACAGGTAGTTTTCACCATTCCCAAAGTGTTGCGCGGCATCTTTCGCAAACGTCGCCAGTTGCTCTCCCTTCTGTTTCAGACTGCGATCAACACTCTCACCGCATCATTTCGTCTGCTACTCAATATCCCCGAAGGCAAGCTCGGCGCCATTGCCGCCGTTCACACCTTCGGCGACTACCTTATCTTCCATCCCCATCTCCACGTGCTCGTCGCCGACGGCTTGTTTGCCCCCGACGGATGCTTTCACTGCCTGCCGCAAGGAGCCATCGGACCCATGACCGAGCTATTTCGCCAGCGCTTCCTCGCCGTCCTTAGAGAAAAGAAACTTATCAGCCCTCACAAACTGAGTGATCTACTCAGTTGGAAACATTCCGGATTTCACGTCCATGACGGTCGTGATGACCTCATCGCCGCCGATGACTACGCCGGGCGCAAGCGACTCGCCGAATACCTCCTCCGTCATCCCTTCTCCCTCCAGAAAATCACCTGGAACGCCAGCAGTAAAACCGTCATCTAGCGCTCCAAGCGCCATCACAACACCAAACGTAATTTCGAAATTTTTAAGGCACCTGATTTCATTGCTGCCGCGCTTCTTCATCTGCCGCCAAAGGGTCAACAAACCGTGCGATACTACGGCACATATTCTAACAAAACTCGCGGGCAACAACGGGAAACTTCTCACGCCATTCTGAATACCTGCCGCAATCCGCCGGAAGTTACTCCCGCTGATCCACAACACAATCTTCCTAGACAGGGTCTATTGATGCTTGTCGATCCACCACCCAAACGCAGCGCGTCACTCATGCGCCCATTGTGGCGTGATCTCATGATTCAAGTCTGGGGCGGCGATCCTCTCGAATGCCCTTGTTGCCACGGCAAGATGAAACTCACAAAGCTCATATTCAAATGTGAGGAAATCGAATTTTTTCTCCGCCTGCACGGACTATGGGAAGGTGTGGTGCATTTGCCTCGACCGCCGCCACCGCCATTCGACATCGAAACCATGGAACCTATCGAGCCACCGTGGCAGGCGATCAAGGAGTGGATTCCCGACGACGAACCGGATCTCGATTGGTTCAATCGTCCCCGAAATTCCCATGAGCCTGACCCAGACTGGTTCGACCAGCGCCCGATATGGCAGGCACCTGAAATCCACTTGGACGACGGGCGCACCCTAGTTCTCGAATCCAACTGAAAGGCATAATGCCCAGCCGCCAAAAAATCCGCTGTAAGAAAAAATTCTTGACAGAGCGGCCGGGAGAGCTAGGCTAGTGTCTAATGAATTTGACCGTCAAAACCAGAAACGGCTACCGCTACACCGCTGTTACGCAGCGTTTTTCTTCACTGCCCACTTATCACTCGGCACTTTTCACTTCATCCGCCCCCTTTTTCCCCCGCAACCCCCATTTCCCCGCTCTTTGAACCTCACATTTTCTCTTCCATGCACATCAACCTCAAAAGCAAATTCCGAGCAATCACTCGTGAAGACCTTTTCAATCCAGCCATTGCAGTAAAATTTTCCCGATCAGAACATACCGATGAACCTGAATACTCAAGCCTACCGAATCCTGAAAAACATCAAGAGATTATTTAATGGTTCCAAGGACCACCGTGGTCAATTGCTCGCTCAATTGCCCAAAAATGCCCGGTGCGCTGAAATCGGTGTTTGGAAGGGAGGGTTCAGCAGCCGCATATTGACCGAATCTCAACCTCAGGAATTGCACCTGATTGATCCGTGGGCTTTTCAAAGTGAATTTTCAGACCGGATTTTCGGAGGATCCTCGGCTAAGGGCCAATCGGACATGGACGCCATCTACAGCGATGTCTGCGCGAAATTTGCCGCCAATGAAAACGTCAAGCTGCACCGCGGGTATTCGGATGCCATCATGCCGCAATTCGAGGATCATTACTTCGATTGGGTATACATCGATGGAAATCATCATTACGAATACGTCCTCCAGGATCTTCGCCTGTGCATGGCAAAAGTGAAGAAGTCCGGGATCATCGCCGGGGACGATTACACCTGGGGCCGCAAATACGATTTCCCCGTTAGGCGGGCGGTCAAAGATTTTCTCAAAGAGATCGACTACAAAGGAAAACTGCAATTGTTCCAGTCGCAATTCATCATTCGTCTATAGTGTGGCGTAACCCCCATTTCCCCGCTCTTTGAACCTCACATTTTCTCTTCCATGCACATCAACCTCAAAAGCAAATTCCTAGCAATCACAGGCCATTGAACCAGTATACCGCATGCTCATCTCTCCCAGGCGTCCGTATATCACAGCGAGAACCGCGCGGCGCGGGGTGCCCCAAAAAACACCTGATATACGCACGATCCCAAAAAAAATCATTGCAATATAAGCAAAAAACCTGTTTTCTTGTCCCCCTAAGCCCGTGTGATATATCACTGCGGGATCCTACTAATAAAGACTGTTCGGCAAGAAAATTGAAATCAATCAAAAATGAAAAAGCTCTCTCTAATCTTAGGAATCGCACTAGTAGCCCTCATTGCAATCATCGGTTATCAGAAGAGTCATAAGAATGACTCTTCCGCAGCCAAAGCCTCTTCAACTGGGCATGCCAAATCGCGAGAGCGGCTCCAAACCGATGCAAGCGGTTCTCATGAGAACCGATCTGTTTCTGCCCTTGCCCGTAGGACGGCCGTTCCCA